>JABFXN010000244.1 GCA_013361705.1 Acidobacteriaceae bacterium | reverse complement strand
TTGCCAGTTGCCAGTTGCCAGTTGCCAGTTGCCAGTTGCCAGTTGCCAGTTGCCAGTTGCCAGTTGCCAGTTGCCAGTTGCCAGTTTTGGACTAACGAAAATGTGCCGGGTTGCCCGTAGTAGGTGTGTTGAGGATATGCCTCGTCCCCTGCCGCACTTCGGCAACTGGAAACTGGCAACTGGCAACCTTCTCGCCCATGCCGTACCTCGTCACCCAATCACTATTGGCTAGACCAAAATTCGTGTCACTCGATCACTGATGCCGCACAGAATCTCATACGGAATCGTGCCAGCGAGCGCGGCTTGTTCTTCGACCGGAACACCATCGCCGATCAGCGTGACTTCGTCGCCGATGGCGGCGTCGGGGATGTGCGTAACGTCGATCACGGTCAGGTCCATGGACACGCGACCCACTATCGGAGCATGGACGCCGGGCGCATGTGTCTCGCGCAGCAGTACCCGTCCGCGATTGGAGAGCTCGCGTCGCAGCCCGTCCGCATATCCGACCGGAATCAGTGCCAGCCGCATGGGCGCCGGGGCAGTGATGGTGGCGTTGTAGCCAACGGTCGCTCCCGCAGGAACATCGCGCAGACTCAGAATGCGCGTCTTCCAGGCCATCACCGGTTGTAGTGTCCGTCGTATGTGCGGTGTTGCTCCGGTCAGTTCCAGAGCGTAGCCGTAGAGTGCGAGGCCAGATCGTGTCATCGGCTGCGCACCGCAATCGGCGGCAATTTCTTTGATCTGCGAGAGAATCTCTCCGGCATCCACGCCGGAAGTGTTTCCCGCATGAATCCAGTCCAGGCGCAGGCCGCTTGCCTTTACCTGCGCGGCGAAACGATCCATCTGTTCCCGGTTCAGTGGAGAGCCGGCCTCTTCGGTTGAGCCCAGGTGCGTCATCGCACTCTCAATCCGCAGAGGAGAGTCTTCAGCAATCAGCGCGGCGAAGGCTGCCAGATCGGCAACGCCCTGGCGCGCCATTCCGGTATCGACCTCTACGTGAACAGGAACGCTCTTTGGTGCCAGACTGCGCGCGCGCGCGGCATCTTCCAGCAGGCGGAGCTGATACTCCTCCCAGACCACCGGTGTCAGGCGATGCTCGACGGCCACTGCGGCCTCGCCATTCCACACGCCGCACATCACCAGAATGCGCGGCTGCAGGAAGCTCGGCAGCATGCCCAGCGATGCTTTGACGCGTACGCCTTCTTCGACTGAGGTGACACCCAGCCATGCGGCTCCGGAGCCGGCAAGAACCGGAGCGCACAGTTCAGCGCCGTGGCCGTAGGCGTCTGCCTTGACGACTGCTAGCAGTTCCATCCCCGCGGCTCCGCGGGTATGACGGTAGTTGGTGGCCAGCCGCGTGGCTGAGATCTCGGCCCATACCGGCCGAACGTGATTGGGTTCAACAGCGCGCATCTATCTCTATGCTAGGCGCGGTTGCGGTGGAATCTCGCTTACAGGGAACCTTGGCGGCTACCCGTTTGCGGTTTTGGCTTCTCGAACTGGCGCAGATAATCTTCCAGACGCTGACCCTTCTTCAGGGTGAAGGGCTCATTCAGAAGCTCGAACTTCTCCATGCGGTCCAATCGGAAGAGGCGGAAGTCGTTGCGCAGCTCGCACCAGGTGGCGGCGGTCCAGGCGCCGCCCCAGAAGTAGAGAGCCAGCGGACGCGCGCGCCGGTTATGGCTCCACTGCCCGTCCTCGCGGCAGTAGTCGAAGCGGATGATGCGCTGCTCTACGCATGCTGTGTGAATACGGTCGATCAGCGTGCGCACGGTCTTCTGCAGCCGGTATCCCGGCGCGTACATCATGACGGAGTCAATCTGCTGCCGCATCTCCGGAGGAAGCACGGCTTCGATCTTGCGCAGAGCATCGGCTGCTCCGGCAACGGCTTCATCACCGCCCCAGGCTTTTACCAGTCGGGCTCCGAGGACAAGCGCGCTCAATTCGTTGGCATTGAACATCAGCGGAGGAAGATCCATGTCGCGGCGCAGCGTGTAGCCTACGCCTGCCTCGCCGAGAATCGGCATGCCTGAGAGCTGAAGGTCGCGCACGTCACGATAGACGGTGCGTTCGCTAACCTCCAGCTTGCGGGCGAGATCGCGCGCCGTTAGTAGACGCCCGGCGCGCAGGACTTGAACGATACGGAAAAGCCGGTCGGCACGGCGCATGGCAGCAATGGTATCCGGTTACTGCCCGGTGGAGTGCAGGCCGACGGTGTTGCCCTCGGTATCGCGGATGCAGGCAAAGAAGCCAAAGCCGCCGGTGATCTCGGTCTTCGGAATCAGGATGGAGCCGCCCTTGGCTTTCACCCGCTCCAGTACAGGAGCGAGATCGCCCTTGCAGCTCAGATAGACGACCGTGCCGGAATCGCACGGCTTCTGGAACTCGCGCTGCACCAGCGCACCGCCGGTGCCGGCAGGATCCTTAGGAAAGACCACCATCGGGTTCTCATCGGCGAACGATTGCATGTTCATCTCCAGCACCTGCTCATAAAAGGCCTGTGCACGTTCAATGGAAAGGGTGGGAATCTCAAACCAGGTGGCAGCGGACTGCGGTCGTTCACTCATACGCTCGGTCTCCTTGTCGTCTACAAGAAGCAGCGTACTGACGTCCTACTGACAGCATCCTGTCAGTAGGTTTCGTGAACTTTTGGGCTTCGCCGGGCCTGAACCAGCCCATACACTGGGTGCCCCAGGTCCCTCGGGGACCTGGGGCATTCGCGCTATGCGCGAACCGTATTTTTTGTTTGTCATTTCGTAGTGACCAACGGGAGGGAAGAAATCTGCTTCTCTACAGATGTCTTCGTGGTCAGAGGAAAACGGTCTCGCTTTCGCTCGATACCCCACCCTTCGTTTTCAACGACGAATGGGGCAACGAGTGTTGTACTTCTCTTCTCGATTGAGGCTCGGCCTCTAGTATTCCGCTCCGGAATGGGCGCTTTCCAGATTCTCGAAGCGCGTGTAATCGCTCAGGTACGCCATGTGCACACTGCCCGTCGGGCCGTTACGTTGCTTGGCGATGATGATCTCGGCCTTGCCCTTCAGATCTTCGTTCTCGCGGTCGTAATACTCTTCGCGGTGAATGAAACAGACGACGTCGGCATCCTGCTCGATCGATCCTGACTCGCGCAGGTCGCTCAGCATCGGCTTCTTTTCGCCACCGCGCTGCTCACTCGCACGCGAGAGCTGCGAGAGCGCGATCACCGGATCCTTCATCTCTTTTGCGAGGGCTTTGAGGCCACGCGAGATCGAAGAGACCTCCTGCGTACGGCTCTCGAAGCCCTTCTTACCCGGTCCGGTGGAGCCCGTCATAAGCTGCAGGTAGTCGATCACAATCAGATCTAGACCCCCTTCCTGCTGCTTCAGACGGCGAGCCTTCGCACGCATCTCGGCCAGTGTGATGCCGGGGGTGTCATCCACATAGAGCTTCGACGACATCAGGCGGTCCAGCGCGCTGACCAGCTTCTGTTTATCTTCACGTGGAAGGAAGCCGGTCTGAATCTTCTTCGAGTTGACCAGCGCTTCGCTGGCGAGCATACGGCGAAGCAGTGACTCCTTGCTCATTTCGAGCGAGAAGACCGCAACCACCTTGCCGTCGCGCACTGCGGAGTTCTGCGCAATGTTGATGGCCCACGCTGTCTTACCCATCGAGGGGCGGGCGGCGATGATCGTAAGCTCCGAGTGCTGCAGGCCGCTGGTCATGCGGTCGAACTCAGCATAGTGCGTTCGCAGACCTGTGATCTCGCGGCCCTGTTCGTACAGCGCATCGATGGTGCCGAAGCTCTCAGCGACGATCTCACCGATCGAAGAGAAGCTCTTCTGGATGGCGCCTTCGGCGATCTCCAGAATGCGGCCTTCCACGCGAGAAAGCACATCGATCGCGAGCTCAGACTGATCCGCCGACGCCAACAGGCCGTCGTTGCACACGCTCATCAACTGGCGCAGCAGACTCTTGTCTTTGACGATCCGAACGTAGTCCTCAATGTTCGGGTTCCGCGGAATGCCCTCGGTCAGGAACGAAAGATATGGAATGCCGCCGATTCCCTCCAGCTCCTTCTTGCGGGCCAGATTGTCGGAGACGGTGACGATGTCGATGGCGTGCCCCGCCTCGATCATCTCCAGCATCGCGCCGTAGATGCGACGATGCGAGTCCAGCGAGAAGTCGTCGATCTTCAGCCGGGCTGTGGCATCAGTGATTGCCAGCGAGTCCGTGAGCATGGCGCCAAGGATCGTATTTTCGGCATGCAGCGCTGCCGGTGCACCCTGCTGCTCAAGAATCTGAAGATAAGAGGCCATTGCTTCTTAAAGAGTAAGGCCGTTCTTCCCAGATCCACCGCATCCTTTTTGGTTCAGAATTTCTGCAGAAAACTCTTGCAGCGAGGAAATGTGGAAGACCCGTCTCGTTCTCCGGATCATCTATAAACACAGCGTAGCTACAGCGCACCTTCGGTGCGCTTGTCTTGCTTAAGGGGACGGCTTCCAGCCGTCCCAATTCACGGGAGCCTATGAACGGGCTTCAGCCCCTGAGGGCAGAACACGACCCTAGACCGCCTGCTTGCGGCCCTGTATCTCGATGTAAATATTGATCAGGCTCACCGCCGCCGGGGTCACTCCCGGAATCCGGCTGGCCTGGCCGATGGTTGCCGGGCGTACACGGCCCAGCTTCTCCTTCATCTCTCGGGAGAGGCCGCTGACCTGGGTATAGTCGAACCATTCGGGAATCGATCGCTCCTCGGCCTTCTTCAGCTTTTCGATATTCCGCCGCTGCTGATCGAGGTATCCCGAGAACTTGATCTCGGTCTCCACCGACTTCAGCTCATTGCGCACCCATGAGGGCAGCGTCTCGCTCTGAAGACCGGCGGCCATCTCCGCGAAACGGGCATCTTCCCGGAGCTTGTCTTGGAAGACAGGTAGAAAGAGCGGCAGAAGCTGGTCGATAGTGACCTCGGGGCGCTTCAGAAGCTGAGCCAGTGTCTGTCCCTTGTTCTCGCCTTCCCGGAGGCGTTCCGTTGCCAGCAGCTTTTCCAAGGCGACCATGCGCGCCTGCTTGGCCTCGTAGTCGGCCCAGGCGGCATCGCCAATCAGGCCCAGGGTGCGTCCCTTCGGCGTCAGCCGGCGGTCGGCGTTGTCGATGCGCAGATGCAGACGGAACTCCGCCCGTGAGGTGAACATGCGATACGGCTCGTTGGTGCCCTTGGAGATAAGGTCGTCGATCAGGATACCGGTATATCCATCGGCGCGGTCCAGCCAGAACGGCTCTTCGCCCTTCACGCGCAGTGCCGCATTGATGCCGGCCATCAGGCCCTGGCAGGCGGCCTCCTCATATCCGGAGGTCCCGTTGATCTGTCCGGCGAGATACAGGCCGTCGATCGACTTCACCTTCAGCGAGCGATCCAGCTCGGTCGGATCGATGGCGTCGTACTCAATGGCGTAACCCGGCCGCAGCATCTCAGCCATTTCCAGCCCGGGGATGGAGTGCACCATTGCCGCCTGCACTTCCATGGGCAGGCTGGTGCTCATGCCGTTGATGTAGACCTCGTGCGTGTTCAGGCCCTCGGGCTCCAGGAAGAACTGGTGCTGCGTCTTGTCCGGGAACTTGACGATCTTGTCTTCGATCGACGGGCAGTAGCGCGGGCCAATGCCTTCGATCTGGCCGGAGTACATCGCCGAACGGTGCACGTTCTGGCGGATGATCTCCAGCGTCTCCGGCGTGGTGTAGGCGATGTGGCAGCTCACCTGCCGGAGTTGCGGCACCGTCTTTGTCCGGAAGCTGAATGGCGTCGGGTCCGTGTCGCCGGGCTGCTCGTCAAAGCGCGACCAGTCGATGGTGCGTCCGTCCAGGCGCGGGGGAGTACCTGTCTTCAGGCGGCACTCGCGCAGGCCCAGGCGCTTCAGCGCCTCTCCCAGCAGAACGGAGGCGGGCTCGCCGGAGCGGCCGGCGGTATAACGCTCCTCCCCGCAGTGGATCAATCCATTCAGGAAGGTGCCGGTCGTAATGACGACGGCGCCGGCATGAACGACACGGCTGTCGCGCAGCCGGACGCCGGTAATGCGGCGAGCGCCGTCGGCGATATCTTCCAGCACGACGTCGACAACCTCAGCCTGCTTGATGAACAGGTTCGGCTGGCCTTCCAGCACCTCGCGCATCTTCACGCGATACAGCGCCTTGTCGCACTGTGCCCGCGGCGACCATACGGCCGGGCCGCGCGAGGTATTCAGCAGGCGGAACTGGATGCCGACAGCGTCGGCGACCTCGCCCATAATGCCGCCCAGGGCATCGACCTCGCGGACAAGGTGGCCCTTGGCGATGCCGCCAATGGCGGGGTTGCAGCTCATCTGCGCGATCAGGTCCAGGTTCAGCGTGAACAGTGCGGTGCGCAGGCCCATGCGTGCGGCGGCCATGGCTGCCTCGCAACCGGCATGCCCCGCACCCACCACCAGCACATCGAACTGTTCTGTAAACGCCATTGCTTCCGTCGGAATCCTTCTTTCCTATTTTAAGGGGATTCGGGAGAATGTCTCATGCAAAGACTCCTCGCGTTTCTGTTTGCCCTGGCGCTGTCTGTTTCGCTTGCTACTTTGCAGTCTGCTGCTCAGCAGTCTGATGCTCCGCAGTTCGGCGCCCAGCAGTCGGCTATTTCGGCCGATCCTCTGACGGATCATGCACATCCGGCGACGATGGAGTCCGTTCAAATCCCCAGCCACGGAGCCCTGCTCAACAGTTTGGTTTACATCGCTGCGGGCGCAGGACCACATCCGGTGGCCCTGCTGCTGCATGGCTTCCCGGGAAACGAGCGCAACCTCGACTTGGCCCAGACGCTGCGCCGTGCCGGATGGGACGTGGTCTATTTCAACTATCGCGGCGCGTGGGGCACGCCGGGAGAGTTTTCGTTCTCGCATTGCATTGAAGATGCCCAGGCGGCGATTGCCTGGCTGCATGATCCGGCAGTCGCTGCCAAACTGCGCGCTAACCCCTCACAGCTCGTGCTCCTTGGGCATAGCATGGGCGGCTTCGTGGCCAACGAAGTTGCTGCACGCACCCAGGGCATTAAGGCTGTGGTGACCATGTCGGCAGCGGACATGGGCATGGAGTCGATCAAGCAGGTGCCACCACAGGCAAGAAACATTGCCGTTTCCAAGGTTACAGAGCACCTCGCCAAGGAAGGAATGGCGCCACTGGCGGGTTGCACGCCCGAGGGACTGGCAAAGGAGCTGGCAGCGAACCTCGCACAGTGGGACTTCCCCACCCTCGCTCCAAAATTGACCAAGATCCCGTATCTCATCCTCACCTCGGACGATGGCCTCGCTCCTTCGAATGATGCATTTGCGGCCGCGCTCAAAGGCAGCGGCAACGTGCGGGTGGCTACGAAACACTTTGTAACCGATCACGGCTACTCAGACCAGCGCATCGCGCTGCAAATCACAATCCTCGACTGGCTAACAAAGCTGTAGGCCCATACACCGGGTGCCCCAGGTCCCTCGGGGACCTGGGTATTCGCGCTTTGCGCGAACCGTTTTTTTTGTTTGTCATTTCGCAGCGCAAAGGGGGCCCCGACCAAATCTCCCATCCACCGCCCTGCGATGGATGGGGCACCCAGTTCCGAGAACCCCTTACAACCTCCCCTTCCTACTACGTCATCCCATACAGACGGCCACCGGCCAGCGCCACACTCGGGAGATTTCTTTCGGCATGTTCACCAAAATCCTCCATGTATGGCATGGCTGGTTCTTTGCCCTCTTTCTCTTTTGCGCGGCACTGGTCTTCTCCAATCTCTTTCACTGGGTTCTCTTTCGTGTCCTTCGCCGGAAACAGGCGGAGAGCACCAGTCCTGCAACAAAGGGTCTTGGCTTAGGTCTGCAGCGCTATCTAGCCCGGCCGGCACGCGCAATCTTCGTGCTGACCTGTTTCTTTCTGGCGGAGCCGTTCCTGCCAATTCCTGCCCGTTATCACGACGATGTGCGGCAGGTGATGGCGATTCTGTTCGTCCTTTCCTTGGGATGGTTCGCGACCGGCGTCGTCTATGTGGTGCAGAACATCTTTCTCCGTCGTTACGACATTACGTCGACCGACAACATCCAGGCCCGCCGCATCCATACGCAGTTTGGCCTCTTTCGCCGCTTCCTGATCTCGCTCATTGTCGTCGTCACCGTGGCCGGATGCCTGTGGACGTTCCACGATGACCGTCTCTGGAAGGCAGGCACCGGTCTGCTTGCATCTGCCGGCATTGCTTCGCTTGTTCTGGCTACTGCTGCTAAGTCGACCGCCTCGAACTTCCTGGCCGGTGTGCAGATCGCGCTTACCGAACCCATCCGCATCGATGACGTGGTCATCGTGCAGGGAGAGTGGGGACGCATTGAAGAGATCACCTCCGCTTACGTCGTCGTCAAGATCTGGGATCTGCGCCGGCTGATTGTGCCGCTAAGTTACTTCATCGAGAACAGCTTCCAGAACTGGACACGCCAGTCCTCCGACATCCTTGGTACGGCGTTTCTCTACGTTGACTACACCATCCCGGTTGAGCCGCTCCGCCAGAAGCTGCGCGAGATCTGCCAGGCCTCGCCGCTCTGGGATGGCAAAGTCTGCGGGTTACAGGTCACCGACATCAAGGAACACACCATGGAGCTGCGCTGCCTGGTCAGTAACCGCAGCGCCGGAGACAACTTCGACCTCCGCTGCATCGTCCGCGAAAAGATGATGGAGTTCATTCGCGAAAACTACCCGCAGCACTTCCCCCGCACACGCTTCGCCTCCTTGCCCGACGCCGGAAGGTCGCAAGGCGAAACCGCCGAGAAATTTACGACGCCGATACAGAAAGCCTCGTAAGCTTGGAGTTGCTATGCCCCTCGTCCTGTGTTTCAACCCGGGCAGCAACTCGCTGAAGTTCGACCTCGTCGAGACCACCGCTAACCAGCCGCGCGCCTCTGCCGGTAAGCGCCTGCTCACCGGCGACATCGACAACGTCGGTAAGGACACAACACTCGAGGTCACGCGCGGCGATGAACCGTTGCACTCCGAGCCTTTACCGGCGGGCGACTTCGACGCCATGACCACGGCTTCGCTCGACGCTCTCGATAAGCTCGATCTCCCGAAGCCCGATCTCGCCGGTGTCCGCGTGGTGCACGGAGGCGGTGACTTCGATGCGGCGGTGGGAATCGACGATGAGGTAATCCGTAAAATCGAGGCCCGGTCTGAGCTTGCTCCTCTGCACAACCCCAAGTCGGTCAAGGTGATTCGCGCACTGCAGCAGCATGGCAGCGCTCTGCCTATTGCCTGCACTTTCGATACGGCCTTCCATCACACGCTGCCCGAGGTCGCATGGCGCTATGCCATTGACTACGATGTCGCCAATCGGCACGGTATCCGCAAATACGGCTTCCATGGGCTCTCGCATCGCTACCAACTGGAGCAGTTCTGCTCGCTGAGCAACACGCCCATCGAGCAGGCGAACATCGTTACCAGCCATCTTGAGAGCGGATCGTCAGTCTGCGCCATCCGCGAAGGCAAATCGGTCGAGACTTCGATGGGCTTCACACCATTGGAAGGTCTGATGATGGGCACACGCTCCGGCTCCATCGATCCGGCGATCCTGCCCTATCTCATGCAGCACGAAAACCTCTCTCCGCAGGACGCGCTGCAGTTCCTGGAAAAGAAGTCGGGCCTGCTCGCTATTTCGGGCCAATCCCTTGACACTCGCATCCTGCGCAAGAAGACAGATGACCGTTCGCTGCTGGCCATGGCGATGTACGCTTATCGCGTCCGCGCCACCATGGGCGCTTATCTGGCTGTGCTGGGTGACCCACACGCCATTGTCTTCGGCGGAGGCATCGGAGAGAATACTCCTGAAGTAAGAGGCCCCATTCTTGAGGGGCTCCGAGGTTGGGGCGTCGACGTCGACCCCGCCCGAAATACAAATGTCATGGCGGGTGACACTTTACTCTCCTCGCCGGCATCAAAGCTCGCCGTATGGGTGATTCACGCAGACGAAGGCCTGCAGCTTGCACACGAGTGCACACAGGCCCTCCAGTAGGAGCATTTTCCCTGTAGCTGGGTATCCCGGAAAAGGAGTGCAGCGGCGTTTTCATTTCGGAAAACGCCCATAGATGAAGAAACCCGACACTACACCTACAGGAAAAATGCTCCAGCCAACCCTTAACCACGGAGACAACGCGATGCCGCTCACCGTTGAGGAAATCGCCGGTATTCATGCATACTGGCGCGCTGCCAACTACCTTTCCGTCGGACAGATTTACCTGCGCAATAATCCGCTGCTCCGCCGCCCGCTCACGGTCGACGACATCAAGCCTCGCCTGCTCGGCCACTTCGGCACGACGCCCGGCCTCAACTTCGTCTACGTGCACCTCAATCGCATCATCAGGGCACGCCGCCTCAGCATGCTGCTGATTACCGGGCCGGGTCACGGAGCTCCGGGCATCCTTGCCAACACCTTCCTCGAAGGCAGCTACTCTGAGACTTATCCCAACATCCAGCAGGATGCCGACGGGCTGAAGCTCTTCTTCAAACAATTCTCATGGCCATATGGCATTCCCAGCCACTGCGCCGCCAATGTCCCCGGCTCTATCAATGAAGGCGGAGAGCTCGGCTATTCGCTAGTGCATGCCTATGGCGCGGCCTTCGACAATCCAAATCTCATCGTCCCCTGCATCGTCGGCGATGGCGAGGCGGAAACGGGCACGCTGGCGACCTCGTGGCACTCGAACAAGTTCCTCAATCCCGTAACCGACGGCACCGTGCTGCCCATCCTTCACCTGAACGGCTACAAGATCGCGAATCCCACGGTGCTGGCGCGCATTCCGCAGGAGGAGTTGGAGCAGCTCTTCCGCGGCTACGGTTACACGCCGTATACGGTCGAAGGCGATGACCCCGAGGTGATGCATCGGCAGATGGCCGAGACGCTCGATCGCATCTTCGATCACATCACCGCGATTCGTGCTGACGCTGCCAGCCACTATCCACCGCAGCGTCCGGCCTGGCCGATGCTCATTTTGCGTACCCCCAAGGGCTGGACGTCGCCGCATATGGTGGACGGCAAACAGGTGGAAGGTACCTGGCGCTCGCACCAGGTGCCTCTGGACGAGGTGCGCTCCAACCCCGAACATCTCACGCTGCTCGAAGAGTGGCTGCGAAGCTACAAGCCCGAAGAGCTCTTCGACAATCGCGGATGCCCTGTGCCGCAGTTGCTCAAGATCGCCCCTAAAGGGGATCTGCGTATGTCGGTCAATCTCAGCGCCAACGGCGGCGAGTTGTTGAAGCCGCTGGTGCTGCCGGATTTCCGCGACTACGCCGTAAAGTGCAATGTGCCTTGCGATACAAAAGAGGTCTCGGCGACTAAGATCCTCGGCGACTACCTCCGCGACGTCATCCGTTACAACGCAGCCAATCGCAACTTCCGCATCTTCGGTCCCGATGAGACCGCCTCCAACCGCCTGCAGGATGTCTACCAGGCAACACCCAAGCAGTGGGAGGGTGAGCTGCTCCCCGTCGATGAGAATCTCGCTGCCGATGGCCGCGTGCTTGAAGTGTTGTCAGAGAATCTCTGCCAGGGCTGGCTCGAAGGCTATCTCCTGACCGGACGCCACGGCTTCTTCTCCTGCTACGAAGCCTTCATCCACATCATCGACTCCATGTTCAACCAGCATGCCAAGTGGCTGAAGGCCTGCAAAGAGCTGCCCTGGCGCAAGCCCATCGCTTCGCTGACCTATCTGCTCAGCTCGCACGTCTGGCGACAAGACCACAACGGCTTCTCGCACCAGGACCCCGGCTTTATCGACCACGTTGCCAACAAGCAGAGCGAGGTGACGCGCATCTACTTCCCGCCCGATGCCAACTGCCTGCTCTCGGTGGGCGACCACTGCCTGCGCTCGCGCAACTACATCAACCTCATCATCGCCGGGAAGCAGCCAACACACACCTACCTCAACATGGATGAGGCGGTGCGTCACTGCACGGAAGGTCTGGGGATCTGGGCGTGGGCCTCGACCTGTGCGCCGGAGGAGAAGCCGGACGTCATCCTCGCCTGTGCCGGCGACGTCCCCACCATGGAGGCGCTGGCCGCTGTGACGGTGCTGCGGAAATGGGCGCCAGCCCTCAAGATCCGCTTCGTCAACATCGTCGATCTCTTCACTCTGGAGACGCCGGGAGAGCATCCTCACGGTATCGACGACGAAAACTTCGAACGGATCTTCGATCAGGAAAGCCCGGTCGTCATGGCCTTCCACGGCTACCCGACGGTGGTGCACAAGCTCACCTACAAACGCCGTAACCATGCCAGCTTCCACGTCCATGGCTTCCACGGGGAAGGCACCACGACAACACCGTTCGATATGACGGTGCTCAACCAGATCGACCGTTTCTCCCTGGCGCTCGACTGCGTGCGGTATGCGCTACCCGAAGACTACGACCGCGTCCGCCAGCTTCACAGCGAAAAGATGCAGGAGCACAAGCTCTACGTCGCAGAACATGGCGAAGATATGCCGGAAGTACGGGATTGGAAGTGGACGACTAATTGAATGATTGAAGAATGGAAGAATTGAATAACTAGGACATCCAACTACATCGCCATTACAGGCGATGACCTGGTTCTTCAATTATTCAATTATTTCGTTATTCAATTCTGCAACCACCGCGCGATAGCGCGGTTGCAGATCTCTGGCTGTTCCTCAAACGGCAGATGGCCGACGCCATGCAGTACCAGCAGCTCGGCGTGATGCATCTCCTTGGCCAGCAACTGTGCCGAAGGCAGGCTTACGGCGCGGTCGCGGTCGCCCCAGATCAGCAGCGCTGGAACATCGGCCAGCCGGTTCAGGACTTTCTTGAGGCCACGCATGTCGCTGCCCCAGGAGCGCACGATCGCCAGCAGGTGATCCATGGTTCCGGGAATGCTGAGATGCTCGGTGTAGCAGGCGAGCGTCCCGTCAATGATCCGCGAGGGCTCGCCGTACATCCGTCGTAGCGCGGCGCGGTGCAGCAGCCCCGGCCACTGAGGGACGCGACGTCCCAACCAGGCGCCTACCGGAGTGGAGAAGAAGCGTGCATTGCGCGCGCCATGCACGCAAAACGGATTTGCCGGAGCAAAGAGCACCAGCTTGCCGACACGGTTCGTGTGCCGCGCCGCCAGCATCATCGCCAGCGCCCCGCCGTGCGAGTGTCCGGCGACGTCGGCTTCGTCCAGCCCAAGGCAATCCATCAGGCGTGCGATCCGGTCGGCGGTAGCCTCCAGACTCGCGTCCAGTCCGGCGACACGCTGGCTCTTGCCCATGTTGAAGAGATCCACGGCGTAGACCGTGGAATGGCGCGCCAGATCCTTCAGGTTCCGACGCCAGGTCTGTCCATCGGCCAGCAACCCGTGCAGCAGCAACAGCGGACGCCCCGTTCCGGCAACGCGGTAGTGCACCGCGATACCGTCAACGACGACCTCTTCTTCACGGATGTGGAGTGCTGCAGACACGGCCCTCTGTGCGTCCCTTCGGTCAAACTGCGGGTCTTTCCCTGACACAGACGACACGGAAGTCCCAACGCTGTATGTTACAGGATTGTTACTGGGAGATGAAGGTTGTATTGCGGGATTTAATCTCAAGGGGTGTTCCCAGCCGGGAACGTGGGGGACAGGAGTGCCAACCGAGAAGCTCACCGAACTTTCAGCGCAGGATCGCCAGCAGGCGATCGCCTCCCTGCAGACCTACGCCGAGCAGAATCTGGCCGAACCGCTCAATACGCTGGCGGCGGGCTTACTTCTGGACTTTTTCCTGGAAGAGATTGGGCCACTGGTCTACAACCGCGGCGTCGCCGACGCCCAGCAGCGCATGCAGCACAAGTTGATGGACCTTGAAGGCGAGCTGCAGGCCGACGCCTTTCAGTACTGGCCTTCGCGCGCTGCCCGCAAACGCCGCTAGTGTGGTGTCTCGGAAATTCTTGTCATAAGTGTTGTCATCCTGAATATCGTGAAGGATCGCTTCGGATGGCGGAGCTCTTCATGACTTATGACACGTCGCTGATATTAAAAGCGAATACCCCATCACCCGCGGAGGTGGTATGGGGTATTCGAGTGCAGCTTTGACGGTTTTGCTCTCCGTTACGTTGAGGGAAAAGCGGGGCATCGGAAAAACCTTCCATTGCCCCCGGTAGACAAGTGCAACAAACTTCCGGTACGACAATGCAGCGATTCCACCGTTCTACTACTGCAACAACAACTCCACTGCCTGGGTGATCGTCGTTCCCTCCGGCAGGGCTTTGAATTCTGAGTGCTCTGACTGCTGCTGGCGATTGATGGTTTTGAAGAAGATCGCGCGTCCATCAAAGCGGGTCTGCATCTTTGCGATCTTCCAGATGGACGGAGCTACCTCCTCCCGTATGGTGCTGAAGCTACTGCCGCTGCGAAGCGTGGCCAGCAGACCCATGCCGAAGCTCACGTCTTTCTCCAGGCGGCCTTCGAGCTGGTGCAGGCGGAACTCACGTTCGTCCACCAGCACCGTGCCATGCATGGCGTGCATGACACGCTCTTCGAAGCTCTTTGGGGTGTACTCCGGATTAGGACGGTAAGCGATGCGGGTATATCGCCCCTCTTGTCCCACCCGTTCAAACAGAAACGCCTTAGGTAGCAGATCCAACATGCGCTGCGCGCGCTGGGAGTCCTCCTGCTGCGCGTGAGCATCCTTCTGTAGCGCTTCGGAGTCGCCGGCGATCTGCTTTACCCGCTCGCGCTCGGCCTGCTGCCGGCAGGCATCCAGAGGCCTGCCATCCTCTTCCACCAGCATGCGAATGCGTCCTTCCGGCAAGTCAGCCACTCGCTCCTTCCACAATCTTCCATTCGTGCGGTCTGAGCGTTCGTAGGAGGTGTACAGGTACGCCGGCCGCGCTTTGGAGGCGGCGCTCTCCTTTGAGATCAGCGCGACGATAACCTCCATCGGTGTCGTCTGCACCCGCAGCATCTGGTCGGCGGCCTGGGCGGTACCGGCCATTGCCACCGACAACGTGAAACAAGCAGCGAACTTTACGAACCAGACCTTCATGGCAGCACCTTTGTCTCGACTGCCATTGTTATCCCGGTAAACTTCCGGCTGTCCGTTTTCCAGATGACAAAGTGAAGTTCGCGTTCCTTATCGGGAAATTCAGGAGCGCTCGCGATACGCTGTTCGCGCCTTCTCGATGGCCTTGTAGTTCTTCTCCGCCCATGTCCACACGCTGCAAAAGGCCTCTCCCAGACTGCGGCCCAGCGCCGTCAACGTGTACTCCACCTTGGGTGGGATGACGGGATGCACCGTTCGTGTGACAAATCCGTCGGCCTCCATCTGCCGCAGCGTCTGCGTCAGCATCTTCTGGCTCACGCCATCGACCAATCCTGCCAGTTGGGTGAAGCGCAGCGTACCATGCTGATCCAGGGCCTCGAGCGTCAGCAGCGTCCACTTGTCGGCGACACGGGCGATGGTCTGTTGCACCAATGCATCCAGGTCAGGATGTTGGGAAGACTTTCCGTCCGGCGATTGAAAAGCCAGAGCGGCTTTCGGCTTCTTCTTCGAGGATTTTGTGGGAGCCATAGTACTTACCTTACGGTAACTGACATACGAAAAAGTGCCTACTTCCCAAAAGAGAGTGGCACTCCTACAGTAACTCAAGAAGGGAGCAAGATATCCATGAAGGTCACAGGAAACGCGATTCTGATTACGGGCGGCGGCTCCGGTCTTGGCCGCGGCCTCGCCGAAGCCTTTCACAAGCGCGGTAATACGGTCATCATCGCCGGCCGCCGTAAAGAGGTGCTGGAGCAGGTCGCCGCCGCGAATCCCGGCATCGTTGGGGTACAGCTTGATGTGCAGAGCGAGGCTTCCATCAATGCCTTCGCCGCGGAGCTGACGGCAAAGCATCCCGCTCTGAATGTGCTCATCAACATGGCCGGCATCATGAAGACCGAACAGATTATCGACCCCAAAGCAGCAGAGGAGACGATCAACACCAACCTCCTGGCGCCGATCCGTTTGACTGCCGCGCTTCTGCCTACGCTGCAGAAGCAGCCGAGCGCGACGATCATGAACGTCAGTTCCGGGCTGGCCTTCACACCGCTCGCACTGACGCCGACCTACTCGGCCACCAAGGCAGCGATCCACTCCTGGTCGCAGTCGCTGCGCTACCAGTTGAAGGGCAGCAGCGTTGAGGTTCTGGAACTAGCCCCGCCCTATGTGCAGACGGAGCTGCTTGGACCGCACCAGAAGAGCGATCCCCGGGCCATGCCCCTGGACACCTTCATCGACGAGACCATGCAAATTCTGGAAACCCAGCCGCAGGCAAAGGAGATCCTGGTGAAGAACGTCCATCCGCTCCGCTTCGCTGGCGACTTCAACGCCGAAAAGTTCGACGCCTGGTTCGAGCAGTTCAACACCCTGCTCGCCGGCCACTAAAGCGATTGGGTCGCGGCGGAAGGCTGGTATAAAGAATCCAAACCATGCGTGCCCTTGCTGCGACCCTTCTGCTGTTGGCTTTGCCCGCCGTTACGTTTGCTGAAGATGACGTTTCACGTGTTCGGAAGGCGATAGAAAAGAGCACCCTGGATCAACCGGGAACACATCCATTTCACCTCTCAGCGAGGATTGTGCCCCGACGCGGTAGCGACGAAGAGAGCGCCGGAACAATTGAGGTCTGGTGGTCATCACCGACGGTATGGCGTCGCGAGATCAAGACATCCACGCTGCAACTCACCGAGATCACTAATGGATCGACGCACTGGCAGCACACGGAAGGAGAGGTGCTTCCGGAATGGCTCCGTGAGCGCGCCATCTCGCTGATCACGCCTGTGCCCTATCTCTCGGAGACGTTTTCCCATATCAAGCAGGCGGAGAAAAAGAACATACTCGGCAGTACATACTTTCAATGGAATGAACCATCCACAGATGGAGTAGTGCAGAAGACCATGGGCGCGGGGGTGACCGTGCAAGATAACTCCGGTCTGCTCGCCGACGGCAGTGGTTTTGGTTGGAACTTCAGCTACGCGGACTATACGAACTTCCATGGGCGCATGGTGCCAACGAAGATGTCGGAGGGAGCAGTATCAGTCCATATCGAAGATCTCATTGCATCCGTGCCACCATCCCTCTTCGATACCTCACAGCCGGGAAATGATGAAAATCCGCTGCAGACCTTTCTTGTCGATGAACTTGGCCTCAGAAAAAATCTCATTGCGGTGAAGCCGCCGGTCTGGCCACCACTTGCGGATGGCCCACTCGAAGGTGTCATGACCACCGACCTGCTGGTCGACCGTGACGGGGTTCCGCAAATTCCGGATCTCTGGGTCTCTGATAACCCCGGCCTTGACGCTGCGGCTACAGAGTATGTTCGAGGCCTGCGTTTCAAACCCGTGTTGGTTAATGGAAAACCGGTACAGGCCTATTCCCGTTTCACGCTTCCATTCAAGACGGTACGCCCTGCCGGCGTGGAAACTTTTGCCTCTGCCCGTACCTATTTTGCTGTCGGTAGGTGCTTATCATCCCCCGCCGCTGGTGATGGGGCAAAGCCATACGTCCTAAAAGCTACCTTTCAGACGGCGATCAAGCAAAGTATAAGCACTGGTCAATATATAGACAGTTTTCAGGACTCTACCCACTGGCGCCGGGAAGCTGTTATCGGATCAAGCCGTTTCGTCCGCGCTCGCAACGGAAACATTTGGTATCAGTGGAGCGAAGGAGACGATGCCGCCAGACTGGCCCTCGTTCTTAAGCTCGTTGAACCCATTCCCACACTCGATACCTTTGTTGAGTCAGACTGGAGAATCTCACGTCAGGCCGACGGAGAAAAGTTGATTCGAGTTGCACGTGGTCACGAAGCAGTCGACGGGACCCTCGACGCGAACTCCAGCGGCTATTGGTTTGACAACCAGCAGAACCTTAGGCAGGCGCACTTGAACGGCGCGGATGTGCAATATCTTGACCGACAGCCTTATCAGAGCATCTCTCTCCCGCGTCGCATTCATGTTCTGGTGGGCGATAAACTCGCACTGGCGTTCAAGGTCGATTCCATCGGCGAGCAGACCTCGCCGACTTCCGACTTCGTCCTCAAAGGACATGAGTGGAAGCGCCAGTTCACGATGGAAGAGCGCTGAACGTAGACTAAGACCATGTATCCCGGCAGATCGCTCATCACCCCGCTTGTTCCCATCACTCTTGGCGATCATCCGCCTATCTGGTGCAAGCTTGAGTTTCTGAATCCGTCGGGATCGACCAAAGACCGCATCGCCCGCTTCATCCTGGAGAAGGCTTACCGGGAGGGCCGTATTAAAGAAGGCGACCTTATCGCAGAGGCAAGCTCCGGTTCTACTTCGATTGCGATGGCGCTGGTCTCCGCGCAGATGGGTTTCCGCTTCATCGCCGTGATGCCGGAGGGAGTTTCGGCCGAGCGCGCGATGATGATCCGCGGCTACGGCGGCGAGATCATCCTTACGCCGAAGGAAGAGGGCATCTTCGGCGCGCTACGCGAGGTGCAGCGCCTGGGCCGCGAAGAAGGAGCTTTCCTTCCGCTGCAGTTTGAAAACGAAGATAACGCCCGCGCGCATCGGGTCGGCACCGCGCATGAGGTCATCAACCAGATTCCCGGTGGATCGGTCGCGGCAGTGGTCAGCGGTGTCGGCACCGGCGGAACCCTGGTCGGTCTCTACGAGGGGCTTTGCGACTCCGGCTGTAAAGTCGTCCCTGTGGTTGCGCGCCCTATCAACCGCACCAGCTTCGGTGATGTTGAGTGCTGCAGCTTCTCTGCCCGTATTCCCGGTGTCGTCGACCGCCTCAGCAAGATCTTCCGCGAAGACCGGCTTCCCGGCCTTCTTACGATCGAGGTGGACGACGACGAAGCCATCGCCGCTACCCGCAAGATCATCGCAAAGGGTTTCCCAGTCGGCCCCAGCTCTGGCCTCAACTTCTGCGCCGCGATCGAGGCAGCGAAGCAGATTAAAGGCCCCATCGTCACCATCTTTCCAGACCGCATGGAGCGCTACTTCACGACCGAGTTGTTCTCGACTTACCGTTCGTAAAAATTCGAGACTATCTTGCAATCCGTTTGCAGGTTTTATTGAGAATCTGAGGTCTGAGCAAAGAAGCGCTGAAGGCGCGTTCGATACCAGCCTGGGGCATCGCCCCAGGTCTCGTGGCCACTAGAAGAATGAAGGGCTGAAGGCCGCTCCATAACTCTTCAGTCAAGGCGACACGAAAAGAGATTCTCGACCTCCATCTACCTACCAGTCAACAGAGCTGACTGGGCGTTCGCGCGGGCCGATTTGCCAGGCACTTGACAACATTCATTTCCATTCTGTAATTAACCAATCAGCTAAATAACCAAATGGTGAAATATGAATGACCATCTCAGCACCACGTTCGCCGCACTGGCTGATCCCACGCGGCGGGCCATTCTGGCGAAACTCGCAAGCGGCGATGCCTCGGTCTCCGAGCTCGCCGGACCCTTCTCCATCTCCATGCCCGCGATTACCAAACACCTCAAGGTGCTGGAGAATGCCGGGCTGATCTCCCGCACGAGGTCGGCGCAGTTCCGGCCCTGCAAGCTCGAGGCCGCCCCCCTCAAGGAGGTTGCCGGCTGGGTGGAGGAGTATCGCCGTTTCTGGTCCGAGAGCTTTGATCGCCTTGAGGCCTACCTGGCCGAAGTTCAAGCGGAAGAACACGCCGGCAAGAAGAAAAAGAAGCACAAGAAGAAGCACAAACACTAGATCTACGAACCAACGAGTTCCCTGAAACAAAAGGAGAGTTGCAGCCATGCCCCTCGTCGCTCAAGAAAACCAGATTATTGAGAGCCGTTTGCTCCGCGCCCCGCGCGAGCTTGTCTTCCGTATGTTCACCGAGGCCGAGCACATTACCCATTGGTGGGGCCCGCGCGGCTTCCGCACCCACACCACGCTGATGGACGTCCGTCCCGGCGGTCTTTGGACGCACACCATGATCGGGCCCGACGGAACCGAGTATGCGAACGAGGTTCGCTACGAGATCGTCGATGCTCCCGAAAAGCTCGTTTACGAGCACATCAACGACCCACTCTTCCGCGCCACCATTACCTTTACTGAAAAGAGCGCACAGGAGACGGAGGTTCTCTTCGTCATGGACTTCCTCGACGTCCGCCTCCGGAATGCCGTTGCCGAGCGTGGAGCTGTAGAGGGATTGCAGGATACACTGGCCCGCTTCGAAGAGGTACTGTCCACCTACACCGGCGAGGAGTTCGTCCTTACCCGCGAGCTGAATGCTCCGCGCGAACTCGTCTATCGCTCATGGACCGAGCCTGAGCGTCTGGAGAAGTGGTTTGGCCCCGTCGGCACAAAGCTCATCGTCAAACGTGCTGACATCCGCGAGGGCGGCCACTTCGTCTACGGCATGCAACTGCCCGACGGCAACACCATGTGGGGCCGCTGGACCTTCCGGGATCTTACACCTTTCTCACGCATCGTCCTGGTGACGTCGTTCGTCGACGAGAACGAACAGCCCATTGCTCCCCCCATGGCGAAGGACTTTCCCGTCGAGATGCTCTCCACCACCACCTTTGAAGAGCGCGGCGGAAAGACCCTCGTGACTTTGCGCTCGCGAGCCATGTATGCCAGCCCAGCCCAGCAGCAGACCTTCGCCGGCTTCTTTCAGAGCATGGAACAGGGCTGGGGCGGAACCTTCGACAAGCTCGTCGTCTACCTGGAGAGCGAGCAGGCCTAGTCTCCGGATCGTCGTAACCAAAAACAAAAGGGCGGTGGCCGAAGCCACCGCCCTTTGTTTGGTTAGGTTCGACTAGAACACGATACGGCCAGAGAACTGGAACTGGCGCACCTGGTAAGCGTAGTTGCCGTTAACACCCGAGGTGGACGGCGTGCCGAAGTTGGTGGTTGCGGTCAGCGTGTTGTTCGCGAGCGAGAACGCGCCGGCATTTACACCGGTGATGTTGCGATGGTTGGCCAGGTTGAAGGCCTCCGCCATAAGCTGGAAGTTCATACCTTCGCGGATACGGAAGTCCTTCTGCAGGCGGGTGTCGATGACGATGTTCCGCGGCCCAAAGAGCTGGTTACGGCCGAAGAATGGGATGTAGGAGGCGACGCCGGTGCCGGCAACGCCCGTCGAGTAGGGCTGCAAGCAGTCCGTGCAACCCGTCTGGTTGCTCGGCGAACCGGAGCTGGTGCCCACGGAGTACGGCAGACCCTTCTGGATCTGGACCAGCGGCTTGATCGACCAGCCGTTGGTCAGATAGCCGAGGCCAGTATCTCCATGGCGGCCGGGGATGTTGAAGTTGGCCCAGCCGACAAGGCGGTGGGGAACGTTGATGTTGGAGTTTCCGTAGTTCGCCCGCGCGTTGTACGGATCGATCCAGTTATTGCCGGGGCTGAAGCTGGTCGACGAGCTCGGACCGTAGTCCAGAGCGTGCGCCCAGGTGTAGTTCACGTCATACGAGATCAGCTTGGACTGACGGTTAGTGATATCCACCGTCAGGGCGTGATAGCTCGCGTTGACGTTGCTGATGAGTGGGGTGATCTGGTTGTACGCCGGGTTCAGCGTGTTCGATCCGCTTACCGTGGAGCGCGAAGAGTAAACCTTCTGAGTGAAGGTCGTTCCGCAGGCCGCCACCAGGCAGTTTCCAGGAGCCGCCGCGTTTGCCGCCAGCGTGTAGGTCACGTTGTAGGTCTTGTTCGGGTCGAGGTTGAGGTTCAGATAATTCGGCAGTTCGCGGCTGAGCGATCCGATATAGGAGACCGACAGCACATTGCGCCATCCGAGATCCTGTTGAACCGTCAGGTCAAACTGATGCGTGTACGGATTCTGCAGGTTCTTGTCCAGGTAGAGGACACCGAAGTTACCCCCCGCAGGACGCGCATTAAGCGTCTGGGGGAACTTGATCGCCTGCACGCCAGGTGTCGTGGGATCAAGATCTGTTCCGTTGTATGCCGTCAGCTGCAGCTGGCCGCCCGCGCCACCTGTTGTGGTGTAAGCGCTCATCAGAGAAGCGTTGATGATGCGGCCATAGTAGATACCGTATCCGCCGCGGATGACCGCTTTGCCCTTGCCGAACGGATCCCACGCGAAACCGATACGTGGGGAGATATTGTTCTTATCCGAAGGGTGGTTTGCTTCCTGTGGAACAGCGGAGTTCAGCGCCGAGGTGAACGGGCCGGGATAGGACTGGTAGTCATAACGAGCGCCGATGTTTACCGTCAGGCTCGGTGTGAGCTTCCAATCATCCTGCACGAAGAAGGCCGAGTCCAGCGTAGCCAGATCGAACACCTGAGGACCGAAGCCCTGTGTCAGACCGCTGTGGCAACCGTATCCACCCGCCGTCGTCAAGCTTGGGGTTCCGGATGCGGTCAGTGCGCCGCAGGCGCCCGACGGCTTCAGAATATCGGCCAGATACAGACCGACGCTCGCGTAGCTGTAGGAGCCGTTGCTCTGGAAGAGATTGTTCTGGATGTCGTAGTTGTGAACAAAGTCCACACCGAAACGCAGGCTATGTTTGCCGAACTGATAAGAAGCCGTATCACCGATCTGCCACTTGCGCTCGTCAGGATAGGCTACGCGGTAGCTGTAGTAGGGCGAACCCAGGTTGAAGCCGCCGGTTGCGGTAGCGATGGATGCATAGGTGGTGACGCCATTCGTTCCCACCAGATGATTTTTGCTGTAGTCGGTATACGGCTGCTGACCTTCCCAGTTCAGCTCGCGGGCGTACTGGTAACGCAGTTCGTTGGTCATGCGGCTGTTGATCAGCGAGCTCAAACGGGCAATGCCGTAATCCAGCTTCACGAAGTCCGTACCGAATGAGTCGCGAGCGTAACCCAGAGCGGCCTGGGTCTGCACGCCGCCGGGCGAGTCCCAGCGCAGACGGTGGTAGTAGATGTCCAGGGTGTGCTTGGGCGAGATCACCCACGACAGCTTCGGCGTGTTGATCATTTGGTGGCCGTAGCGCGGCACCTGGCCCAAGTCGGTGTTGAGATCGTTTAGAGCTGCATAGCACTGCGTCAGGCTGGCGCCGGTCGCAGTCAGGAGGCCCGAAGTCTGGCAAGGGCCAGCGGTCTGCGAATAGAAGGTTGCGGGGTTACCCGAGACTGCGATGCCGGGGAAGTTCCGGTGGAAGATGTCGAAGGCATAGAACCAGAAGAGCTTGTCCTTGATCAGCGGTCCGCCGACACCGAAGCCGTACTGATTGCGCTTGTCCTTGGGACGAATGACCTGCGGCGTGTACGTATTGGTCGCAGGGTTCAACGTCGTCAGCAGCGTCTTCTCGTTCTTCGAGCTGGTCATGTCGTTGCGGTGATAGAAGTAAACCTCACCATGCAGATTGTTGGTGCCGGACTTTGTAACCGAGTTCACCACGCCACCGACGGCGCGGCCATACTCAGCCGAGTACACGCCGGTATTCACCTGGAACTCACGAACGGAGATCTGTGAGATCGAGTAACCCGCACGCGTACGTCCACGCTCTTCAGAGAAGAATGCCTGGTTGTCATCGGTACCGTCGATCTGAACGTTGTTCAGAACAGAGGGGATGCCGCGGAAGCTCAGCAACCCGAAGCCGGATGCGTCGTTGGTAACGCCAGGTGTCGTCAGCGCGAGAGACGACCAGCGGCGGTTGTTGATGGGGATGTTCTCGATCTCTGTGTTGCTGAGGTGGCCGCCGTAGGTGGCCGAAGCAAAATCGATGGCAGGAATGTCTGCCGTCACTTCAACCGTCTGCTCGGTCTTGCCGGCGCTCAGGTGCGGATTCAGTGTGGTGACCTGGCCTACCTGAACGACAACCTGCGTCGTCTTGGAGGCTGCAAAGCCGGCCATATCCACGGTTACGGTATAGGTTCCAGGGGGCAGGAGCGGAGCTTTGTACTCGCCGCTGGACTCGCTGGTCAGGACGACGTCCTGATTGGTCCCATCGTTATGGATCGTAATCTTCGCGTTGCTGACGACCGCGTCCGTAGCATCGAACACGGTGCCGGCGATCGCACCCTGTGTGGTGGACTGCGCCACCGCGTTCAGACTCACACCAAGGATGGCCGCACCGGCCAAGCTAAGAAAGCCTCTTAATTTACTCATCCTGCCTCCGAAAAACATCAAAACGCCAACCATCGTTCCGGTTGGGAGCCACTTACACAACTTTCAGGAAAAGGGCACTACTTCTACCATGGCACACCACCGTGAATGGGTTGTAAACAGTAATTGTGAGCGTTTTTCATGCAGGTGAACCTTCGGTACACTAAGTAAGTTGAGGAAGTTGAGGAAAACGCGGTCTGAATGTTTATTGATGAGGCGAAAATCCGGGTAAAAGCAGGCGATGGAGGCAATGGCTGCATGGCCTTCCGCCGCGAGAAGTTCGTCCCCCGGGGAGGCCCGTCAGGCGGCGATGGCGGTCATGGCGGCGATGTCTATATGACTAGCTCCGCCAGCCACAACACGTTGGTGCACTTCCGCTTTAACCCCGAGTACAAAGCAGGGCGCGGCACCCACGGCGAGGGTTCCAACTGCTCCGGCGCCGCCGGTAAGCCCAACACGCTGAAAGTTCCCATCGGAACCCAGGTCTACGACGAAGAGACCGGGGCTCTGGTCCACGACTTCACCCACGTGAATGAGACCATCTGCATCGCCCGCGGAGGCCGTGGCGGCCGCGGGAACCAGCACTTCGCGACCTCAACTCACCAGGCTCCGCTGGAACACGAGCTTGGCCGTGCCGGCGAAGAACGCCATTACCGGCTGGAGCTGAAGCTGCTTGCGGATGCCGGCCTTGTCGGTTATCCCAATGTTGGAAAGTCCACGCTGATCTCACGTCTAAGCGCCGCCAAGCCGAAGATCGCGAACTACCCCTTCACGACGCTCGAACCCAACCTGGGTGTGGTGAAGATCGGCGAGTATCCGCACACCTCGTCATTCACCATTGCGGATGTCCCAGGGCTGATCGAAGGCGCATCGCAGGGTGCAGGGCTCGGTATTCAGTTCCTGCGCCACATCGAGCGCACTTCAGTGCTGGTGCACTTGGTCGATGTCTCTGACGGTAGCGGCCGCGAGAACCCGGTCGAAGACTTCAAGACCATCACCAAAGAACTGGCGGAGTTCGGCCACGGCCTCGACTCCAAGCCGACCATCATCGTCGCGACCAAGATGGATGCCGCCAATCCGGAGAAGCTCAAGAAGCTGCAGGCCTATGCCAAGCGCCGCAAGCTTCCCTTCTATGCCATCTCAGCAGTCACCGGTGAAGGCCTCGATCCTCTGAAGTACGCCATCGCCAAGCTGGTAGAAGAGCACCGTCCTGACCCAGCCAGCGAAGCAGAGTACGTCGCGCCAGTACTGCCAAAGCCCTTCCCGCCACCACCGCCCAGCGCCCGCAGCCGCTAGTAATGGAACGATTGAAGAATTGAATGATTGAATAACGGCCTCAGGCGACAAGAGCCTCATTCGATCCTTCAATCATTCAATTACTCATGGCATCACAGCAGCCCTCTGCTGCAAAAGAAACTGAGCCCGCTGCGCATCGCTTCCGGGCACTGCCGCCAGTGGCGAGCCTTCATACTTCTCGTACGGCCCACCCGCTACGACAATCTCGACACTCGCCACCTGGGCAGGAATTCTCCCGCCGAACCAGCGCGCATCCTCCTGTTGTTTCCATGTCACGGCGCCCAGCTTCGCGCCTGCGGGATAGGCTCCATCCGCATGGGAACGGGCATAGTTCACGGCCGTGTCGTCGCCATAGAGTGTCGTCATGGTTCCTCCGGGATTGATCCATGAGGTAATCACACGTCCCGATCGCGGATTCCACGAAAGTCCGCCACGGAATTCCGCCTCGCGGTTCAACTGCGGGTACACCGTCTTGGGCGGATTCGGCGAGCATCCCGAGAGAAGCAAAACAACAGATATTGCCGCGAATAACTGTTTCATTGCGCACCTCCAATCGGCGCTGTGTAGACATGGTCGCTATGTGCCACCGGCTCATGGCAACTGATGCATTCGTTCTGAAATGCCGCATCTTTCCCGTATGGCTTCAGATCATCGCCGCGCCACCGGCCCCAGCCCCAGCCTTCCGTCGACGCATACGTCTTGCTGTTTTTGATCATCAGCTCCACCTGCTGAAAAGCTCCGGTGGTGATGCCGCCTTTGCCATCCGGCTGCTGCAGCCAGGCCACCTTGGCGAACACCGTCCCGTCGGGCCAGTTGTCGATCTTTCCATCGGCAATTGCCTTGAGCGCGATGTCGTTGCCGAGGATCTGACGCATGGTGTGGTTATCCCAGCGTTCCGTGCTGCTGACCGGCTTCCAGTTCTTGTACTCCGGCAGAAATGGTACGCCGTTCCACTCAGGCTGTACCTGCGTATCGGGCTGTGTCCCCATCGGCTTGCCATTGCTCGCAATCCAGTGCTGGAACTGTGTCTCCGCAGCGGCGGCCGGCGCGGGGGCCGCAGACTGTGCCGGCGGAGTCGCGAGGTAATGCCTCAGGGTGGCCAGCTCGTCCGGCGTGACTCCGGCATCGCGATGAACCGCCAGATATCGCGGCAACGGCATGGAGCCAAGCTGGACCGTGTTCACGCTTTCAAACAGCATCCCTCGCTGGACCGCCTCAGGCTTCGCTCCAATGGTGGAGAAGTTCAAATGCTCACGCCCTTCCAGCACGTCGTCTCGTACGACCCAGTATGCCGGAGCAAGGTTGTCATACCAGGGCAGCTTCGTCTCGTTGGAGTGGCAGCTATAGCACCGCTGCCGCAGAATCTGCCTCACCTCATCCGGAGCCTGGATCTCGGCGGTCACCGGTGGAGATTCCAGCTTCGGACGATAGGCCTGCATCGCACCGCCAATCAGCAGAAGAACAATGCCGGTCCCTGTCAGAAAGCGCATTCGAGTCATCTCGTACCTCAATCTCTCGGATGTCCGCCGATGCCAACTGGTGTCAGGTTTCTCACAGGTTTCATGAATTAGCTATTCAAGCTCGAGCGTCTCCCGGTTGGCGCGCTGAAAGTCTTACCAAGGCATATCGACAAAGTTCGAGATAACCCATGCACGGAGTGTCCCATCCATCGCATATCGGGTCCCCGACGAACTTTGTTCGTTGGGATGACAAAGCGATGGGTGGGATATTCGCGCTACGCGCGAACCTTTTGTCATTTCGTAGCGCAGCGGAGAAATCTGCTTGAATCCAAGCTCTAAAACTCAATCCCCCGCTGCGCCAGGATGCCTTTCTGATACGCATGCTTCACTTCGCGCATTTCGGTGACGGTATCCGCGATTTCCACCAACGACTTGTGAGCATTACGTCCCGTCAGGATGACGTGCACCATCTCCGGCCGCTGCAGTAATGTCTCCACTACAGGCTCCGGGGCGAGCATGCCGTAGCTGATGACATAGTTGATCTCATCGAGCACCACCAGGTCCCAATCGCCGGAGAGGATCGCCTCCCGCGCCTGCGCCCAGCCCTCTTCCACCATGCGGATATCTTCGGGGTCGGTTTCCGCTCCGCCCACTTTCACGAACCCGCGGCCAAGCTGTTTGATCTGGAAGTCCTCACCAAAGGTCGCGATCGAATCCTGTTCGCCGTGATGCCAGCTCCCTTTCAGAAACTGCAGCACGAGTACCCGCATGCCATTACCGGCGGCGCGCAGAGCCGTCCCCAGGGCGGCGGTTGTCTTGCCTTTACCGGGGCCGGTATTGATCAGGATCAGTCCACGCTTCGAAGAAGCGTCGTCGTTCATGCTGCCAGGAGTTGTCGACATAGAGGATAGGGCTCGGGCTCGCAACGGAAGCCTAGCGCTCTCATTATTCAATCATTCAATTCTTCCATCATTCCGATGGCACGCCTCAGTGTCCGCTGTGATACGGGTGGCCGGCAAGGATGGTGAAGGCGCGATAGATCTGCTCGGCCAGCACCAGCCTCGCCAGTTGATGTGGCAGGGTCATCCGCCCCAGCGACAAAGTCAGATCGGCAAGCTTTAGCGTTTCCGGCGACCAGCCATCGGGAGGCCCAATGGCCAGAAGAGCCCGGCGTTTGCCGCCGTCCCTTGCCCCGCCCAAGGCGGCAGCGAACTCTTCTGAGGTCAGCGGCTTTCCCCGGCTATCGAGCAGCACCAGAAGTACAGCTCCCTCTTTCCGTTCGCGCTCCACCCGCTCCAGGAATTCCCGCTCCGTCTTCAGGGCAAGCTCTTCCACCGGGGCATAGCGGGAGGTCCGCTTCAGGTATTCGCTTGCTAGATTGTCGATCGCACGGTCAGAACCGGCGCCTACGGTCACCAAGATAAGTTTCACGGGCTAATTTCATCCGGAGAAACTCTCCGGGGTCTCTGCCTTAACACCTAACACGAGATTTCCTTATGAGTCCGTGGAGGCCGGAGCTGAAATTCATCCGAAATTCAATAGATCGTCACGTCAATATTCCAAAAGTCATAGGTTTTTTGAACGATTAAACGGTTTCTCAGTACCAAAAGTACCTTTAAATCAATTACTTTCCACGTCGCTCAAATTGGCATGGTTCTTGCAACACCGACGTCCAACCAAAATCTGGCGCGTGGATTCAAGCGGGGTTTTTCTGAATTCCACGCATACAAATATTAGGTTTCCCAAAACCCCAAGGGAGATGCACAAACAACATGAAGAAGCTATTTGCTGTTGTACTTCTGTTTGGCCTTGTCTTCTGCACAGTATCTCTGACAGCTCAAACATCGGCCGGCCTCGGCACGATCACAGGCACAGTTACTGACCAGTCCAAGGCTGCCGTTTCGGGCGCAACCGTTACTCTGAGCAATGCCCTCACAGGCGAGACCCGTACCGCCACCACGAACTCGCAGGGTGGCTACCAGTTCCTTAACCTCCGCGTGATCTCTGGTTACTCCATCAAGGTCGAATCCAAGGGATTCTCGACCCGTGAAGTCAAAGACATCAAGACTTCCGTAGGTACTGCCACCAATGCCGACGTGACTCTGGCCGTCGGTTCCGAGGCGGTTGTCATCTCGGTTGAGGGTGGCAGCTCCGAACAGGTGCAAACCGAAACCTCTTCTCTTTCGCAGCTCGTCGACTCGTCCGTCTGGAAGAGCTCGCCGCTTGAGTCGCGTACCCAGAACGAATTCGTCCAGCTCGTCGCTGGCGCAGGCCCCGATAGCGCCGGCACCGGCCGCGGCTTTGCCGTGAATGGCGCCCGTACCGGTACGGGTAACTTCCTCGTCGAAGGCTATGACAACAACGACCAGGGCCAGGGTGGTGCAGGCTTCACCTTCGGCCGAGGCGGCGCCGTAACCTCCATCTCGCCCGATGCCATCCAGGAGTACCGCGTCATCACCCACGTTCCTCCGGCCGAGTATGGCCGCGCGGGCGGCTTCTCGACCGATACCGTGCTGAAGTCCGGTGCGAACCAGTGGCATGGATCGCTGTTTGAGTACAACCGTATCCAGACCTTGGCAGCCAATAGCTGGTTCTCCAACAACAGCGGCCTCCGCGACCACCGTGTCCGTAACCAGTTCGGTGGATCCATCGGTGGTCCGATCCGGCGCGACAAGACCTTCTTCTTCGCGACGCTCGAAGTCCACCGCTATCGTGAGGGTGTTCCCACGGTGGTGACGGCTACGACGCAGCAGTTCCTCGACTTCGTGAACAACGGCAGCTACCAGAAGTTCATGGAAGGTACGGCCCAGCAGAACCCGGCCGCCGGTCAGGAAGGTATCTGCCCCGTTTATCTCGGCACGACCTGCCCAGGTGCATTCGCTCGCCAGTCCACTCTTGGTCCTGTCTTCAAGGCACTCTACGCGAAGTATCCCAGCTCCTTCCCGCTTGCAACCAGCAGCCTCGACAATGGTGCGCAGGGTCTCCTTTCGGGAGGAGCGCTGTCGTTCCCAGTACCGGTCTACGGCCTGACCGGTGTTATCCAGACGACCGTACTCAACCAGAACCGCGGCACCATGAAGATCGATCACAAGCTGACCGACAAGGATCAGCTTGCTTTCACCTACATTGTTGATCTCTACAACAGCAGCTTCAATAACGGGGGCGGCGATTCGACCCCTGGACCTCCGTACAACAACATTGGAGGATCGCACGTCTTTGGCACGTCCTGGACTCGTACCTGGACTCCGACCCTCATCACCCAGGCCAAGGCAAGCTACCTTCGCCACGTCTCGAACTTTGAGGTTCCTGGAACTGCAGGTGTTCCTTCGATGTTCACTGCAGACTCGCTGTCGACTGGCTTCGGCGCAAGCACTGGACTGCCGCAGTACTTCACCGACAATCAGTTCGCTTACGAGGGATCCCTCACCAAGACGTTTGGTTCCCACACTGCCAAGGCCGGGTTCCGTTTCGTCCGCACCCGCAATGGCTCGTCTTTCTATAACGATGTCAATGGCAACCTCGCGTTCTGGTCGGTAGAAGGTCTGGTCACGGACGGCACTGCCGATGAAGATCAGCTCGCCACGGCTGATCCTGCGGATGCATCGACCTATGGCAGCCTGTACTCTGCCGGAGCGTCACTGGATCCGACCACTAACTCTGCACCTGATCCCTATCGCGGTTATCGCGCGAAGGAGTTTGCTGCCTACGTGCAGGACGACTGGAAGGCCACTACCCGCCTGACGCTGAACTACGGCGTTCGCTGGGAGTACTTCGGCCCGCCGCACAACTTCAGGCCCGGCTTCGACTCCAACGTCTACTTCGGTAACTTTGGCACGCCAACCGCGACTGGAAACCCGAACCTGCCCAACACGCCGCTCCTGGCAGCCACTCAGGGAGCTAAGTTCGTCCAGACGGATCATGACATCTGGAACAAGGACATGAACAACTTTGCTCCGCGTCTGGGCTTCTCCTATGACACGATGGGCAACGGCAGGCTTGTCCTGCGCGGTGGCTTCGGTATCGGCTACGACCGCCTCTATAACAACGTCTACGAGAACATCCGGTTCAACTATCCGCACTTCGTGGACAACACTTACGGCTTCGGCGCCGGTTCGGCTGGAATCAGCCCAGCCCTCCGCAGCCAGCTCGTTCAGGCGCCGTTTACTGGCAACGCCGCTCTGGCTGTCGCCGGTGCGAAGCCCGTACCTCGTCACATCGACCAGCGCCTGGTCACGGCTTACTATGAGCAGGCTCACTTCGGTGTGCAGAGCGGCTTCAGTGGCTACGTGTTCGAAGCGACTTATGTCGGCACCTTCGGCCGCAAGCTCATTGGTCTGATGAACATCAACACCTTCGAGGGCCGTACTGCCTGCCTGTCGACATCGAGCACGGCACAGAAAGCGCTCTGCGCCGCGCAGGGGTATACGACCTATAGCTCGGCTCGTCCGACTTCGCTCTTCAACAACGACAACTTCCGCACCAACGCCTTCGGCTCCAACTACAACAGTGGCCAGGTCAGCGTGCGGAAGAGCTTCGCGAAGGGCGTTCAGATGCTTGCCAACTACACCTACTCGAAGGCGATGGACAACACCTCCGACGTCTTCACGGTGAAGAACGGCGGCACGGGTATCGTCTCCCCCTACAACCCTCGGTATGAGTATGGCGCGGCTGACTTCGATACCCGTCACAACCTGGTTGTGACTTCGAATATCGAGTCGCAGTGGAAGAAGAGCAACCTGCTCCTGGGTGGATGGGCTCTTTCGCCGATCTTCTCGTGGCGCAGCGGCTCGCCCATCTACATCAAGAACGGCGCCAGCACCTATGACCCGAATAAGGACGGCACCACCGGTATCGACCGTGCGGTCTATCTGAAGACCGGCGATCCCCGCAACTCCATCAACCACGATGTCAGCCCGGCCAAGGGTTACATCACTAAGGGAACATGGGGCGCATACTCCTGCCCGACCGTCTGGTGCGATCCGCCGGTGCAGCGTAACAGCATCTACGGTCCGCGTTTCATCAACCTGGACCTTGGAGTGATCAAGCGCTTCGCCATCACGGAGAGGCAGACCGTCACCTTCCAGACCAGCTTCTTCAATATCTTCAACCATCCCAACTTCAAGAACCCAATTGGCGATACCAACAATGCCAACTTCGGTAAGTCGATCGATGTGAACAAGGACGCTCGTATCACGCAGATGAGCCTGCGGTACGACTTCTAAAACTCGAACCTGAATCAACAAAGAAGGCCACCCATATGGGTGGCCTTCTTGTTTGATACTCGGGGCTTTTGACTGTCCTCAGAAGCCGATTTATCCGCTACGCTACGAAATGACAAAGAGAAAGCCGGTTCAGCGCTTCTTGCTGGCGGCTTTTTTGGCAACCTTCTTTGCCGGTGACTTCTTCGCCGCTGTTTTCACTGCCGTGTTCTTTGCAGCCTTTTTGACAGCCTTCTTCGCGGCCTTCTTGGCAGGCGCCTTCTTCTCACGTACAGCCCTCGATTTGGCGGCGACTTCCTGATGCATC
>JABFXN010000306.1 GCA_013361705.1 Acidobacteriaceae bacterium | reverse complement strand
CGGTTGCGGCCGGAACCGAATGATTCGGCTTGGCGATGAGCTGGTTGTAGATGTCGATTGCCTTCTGGTCCTGTCCGCTCTGGCGATACAGGCTGGCCAGGGAGAGCTTTGCCAGCGAGGCGAGGTCGCCGTTCCAGGAGCCGGCAACCTTTTCCAGGGTGGACTGCGCCGTCGCGGTCTGGTTCGCTTCGATGGCGGTCAGGCCGGCGAAGTAGAGCGCGAGCTTGCCACTTGAGGTCATGCCGTAGCTGTCAGCCACCTGCTGGAACTTCTCATGGGCAGCCTTGGCGCGCTCCTGTGCAGAAGGGAAGGTCTTGACCCCCTGTTGCGGGGGTACACCGGGTTCGGCGATGTCAGACTGGTAAACCCCCATGGCCTCGCCGAAGGCGGCGTTGGCGGAGTTGGAACGCACGTTGTAGATCACCAGGCCGCCAATCACGACGAGCAGAACGACAAGGAGACCAACGACATAGCGAATCACAGCGCTGCGATTCTGCTGGGCCCACTTCAGGCCGTGCTCGGTTGCGGCGACGTAGGCGTCTGGCTGCTTCAGGGAGTGGCGGGTCTGGCTGTCCAACGTGATGTTCCTTAGGTCTCGGTAGAGGTGCCGTGCCCGGAACGGGCACGTAATTTCTAAGTCTAGAGCATTTCCCTGTTGCCGGGTATCCCGGAGGGGCGTACAGCGGCGTTTTCGTCGCGGAAAACGCCCCTGGATGCGGAAGCGCCGCACTACACCTACAGGGGAAAATCTCTATCAGTGGCCGTTTGCCGCTTCAATCTCGGTTACCTGCAGCACTTCGCCGGGTTTCAGGTAGCTTTTGCGGCGAAACCAGTCCTCCATGGAGGTCTGCAAACGATCCAGTGGCACACGATGACCGGCCTCCAAAAGGCCGTCGGCGAGAGGAAGGGTGTCGTCGAAGACGGCATCGTTGGTGAAATTCCGCATGGCGAAGGAGTCGATATGAGCCAGTGGCGCGGGGCGGGAAGAGCCGTCCGGTGCGATGCAGGCGATGCTGAGACGGCGAATGAACATGATGCGGCTTCTGGAAAGTACTCTAGCGTCCTGAGTCTGAAGTTCTTGTCGTAAATGTTGTCATCCTGAACATTCGGGGTGCCCGGCGAACTTGTTCGCTGGGGTAATTAGTGAGGGACCTGCTTTTTCAACGCTTCGGATGGCAGTAAAGCAGCGTTGTGTCACGCAGCCCCTGCTGCGCATGGCAGAGAAGCGACGAAGCGCCCATGAGGGCGGCACACAGGAGAGAGCGGTGAAGCAGCATGGCTCCAGCGTGCCGCAGGAAGCTTAAGGTTGGATGAAACGCTACTCGGAGAGCGGGAGCTTATGAGGCTCGCCCGGAAGGACGAAGTCAAGCTCGTCCGGGTGCGAGTCGCGATTTACGAGCGGGAGCTGCGGCAGTTTGTCGGTATGTCCGGCTTCGCGGACCACTTGGTCAACGTGCTGCAACACCTCATCGATGGACATGGTGTACATCTCGCGGCCATTGTCGTAGCCGGTCTCGATGATGGACTTCAGGTAATGTCCCGCAGCCTGCGCCGCCAGATAGTCGGTAATGACGTGACCGTTTTTGGCCTTCTGCTGTACCCACGCCTCATTCGGCATGGCGATCCAGACGGGGCGGCCGTTCACGGCGAAACGGATATCGGTGGCGTCGGCATGACGCGTTGCGATGGCGACGACCGTGCCCTTCCAGGTGCAGTGCAGGTCTTCCCCGGTAAACCGGTCGCGGGCGTGAAAGTCCTCGTACATGTCTACGAGCTTAAATGAGGGGTGGTGCCGGGGCAAGGTGGACGGTTCAGGGATCTACCAGCCTGCGATGGCGAGGTTTGAGAGCGAGTTTGAGGAGTCGTTCGCTCCCGGGCCCAGATACGCGTTCCATCCGGAGAGGAAGCCGGCGGTGGAGACCTGGTTCATCTCTGGCCGGTAGACGCTGGTTATGAACGAGAAGTCGGTGATCCGTCCGTCGACGACGCACGGGGGGTAGGAACGGTGCTTCAGCTCTTCAGCGACGTAACCCTGGGTGAGGGTATCGGCCCGCGAAAGGACACGGATGTTGTCCGGCTTACCGTTGCGGTCGACGTGGACATACGCCTGCAGCCGGGGGGTGTGAGACTGCGGCAGGCCGACGGGACTGTATCCTCCCTGATCGCAGGCGGCTAGCTCAGCGCCATGGGCCGGATGCAGGTGAATATTGGAGGGTGGGGCGTCCAGGGAATGATCGAGGGGCTCCAGAAGGGTGATCGTCAGCTCGGCGATCTTTCCCTCTTCGCCGAACACAGTAATGCGGCCGGGGACGCGATGTTCGCGGAGTGAATTCCAATTGAGGATCGCAGTCACGATGCCGTTGCGTTTTACGGCTCGCAGTTCTCCGCTGGTGGCCTGGAAGCAGGTTGTGGGCGCGTCCACCAGAGAGACGGCATACATGCCGGACTCATCTGTTCGTTGAGTGCCGAAGCAGGCCAGGGTGCCATGACCTGGAGCATGTTCGCTCAGGAAGCGGTCGCGTGGAAGCACATCGGGCACGCCGGTCTCTCCAAGTCCGGCGAGGGCGAGCAGAAGTGCTGGCGAAAGAGAGATATTGCGAACGTCGACGAAGGCGCCCTCGGCGGTCGTGTAGGTCGTGAAGCGCTGCTTTGTGGAGGTAATTACCCGGCGCTGGCTGTCGGGTGAGCTATAGAAGTCTTCGACCGTTCCGGCCTGGATCGAGTGTCCCTGTTGGTCGTAGAGCTGGAAGCTGACAATGCGATGCCAGGGCTGACGATAGGCCTCACGGACTTCGAGACGCTGTGCTCGCAGCACGTCTGCGGGCTTCCATGGTTGTTCCGCCAGGGCCCCCGTGACCGCGATTCCGCAGAGTGCGAAGATCAGCGCCCGAATCATGCCGAACATCATAGCCCCGGTCCGCCATGGTTGGAGGAAGGTTATTTGCTTAGAATCGGGAAAAAGGCCCCCTTCGGAACCGAAAGCGTTCTCTTCCCCACCAGAGCGTCGTCAGACCATAATCTGTCGCTTTCCCGGAGATTACGCAGGGAGCGTATGTTTTCTTCCGGATCTCGTCCTGCGCTTCTCCCTCGAATAAGGCGGAGGCGGAAGCGATGACGGAGGTGCGGTCAACCTTTCCCTGTTCATTGATATGAACATCGAGGAGCACGCCACGTGTACTGAGCGAGGTCGGAGCGGATGCGGTTATCTCGGTTCCTCCGGAATCGCATGAGCTGATCTCGGATCGTTCGCCAGGATAGATTGCCTCCGAAGGCCTCTGGATGGTTCCGTTTTCAGGAAGAGATTCCAGCAGTGTCGTCTCGAGAGAGGCGAAGGCGACTCCCTCGGTTGCGACCAGGACGCGGGAGGGAACGTATCTCTGATTGAGCAGTAGCTGTGCGTTAACCGCAGTCATGATGTGTTCCAGGGTCACAGTTCGCAGTATCCCGCCTTGATCGAAGCAGAATGAGGGAACACTTCTGCTGCTGAATGCGATGAATCCGGAGTCGTCCCGCCTTTCGATTTGGTAGCAACTGAAGTGAGTGTCAGGCAGAGCCGCAATAGCGAGAATGCGGTCCTTAGGTAGGAGCCGCGGCACAAGTTGAGGAGACATACCTTGCAAGCCGAACCGAACCATTCCAGGAAGGATCGCGTTCTTGCGATCCGTGAATGTTCCTTCCGGAAGCGTGTAGATCGAGAACGATTCCTTGGCGGATCTGTAGGTGCGTTTCTGATGAAACGGAGAATAGACGGTATCTTCTACCGTGCCGGTGATCTCTTTCTTCTTATCTCCGGGAAAAAGAATGAAGTGAACGATGCGATGCCAGGGTCTTGAATAAGCAGTGACGAAGGCATCTCGTTCGGCAGCGAGCAGGCTCTGTGGAGAAGGCTGCGTCCCGATCAGCGAGGCTGACGATAGCAGGAAAACGCCAAGGAGAACTCGCCTCAATCGAACCTCCATCCAGTCGACTCCAATTGAAGGGCTCGATCATCTCACTTGACGACAAGCAGAGCAATCATCAGGGCGATAGCGGCGAGCAGCAACGCAAGCAGGATCCAGAACCAGCTCTGGAAGCTGCGTAGCTGATGCTCCAGCTGATCGATCTGGCGGCTGCTGGCCTCCTGGTGGGAACGGAGTTCGGCGGAGAGATGCTCGATCTGCTGGTTCAGGTCCTGGTGTGTCTCAAAGATCTGCTTACTAAGCGAGACGTGAGAACGGGCAACCTGGCCGAGCTCGGCTTTCAGTGACTCCGTGGCCTCGTTGAGCGGAGTGAGGTCGAGTTCAACCGGCGCGGCGGCGGGCGCAGCCAGACGAGAAGCGACCAGCGACTCAAGCAAGGGGATCAGGCGGATGAGCTTGGGAAGGTGTTCCGTCAATTGGAGAAGAAGCTTGGGCCACATAGGTTTAGGGTGCCGGGTATCGCCGGGAATCGCAAGTCCTAACGCCGGTTGAGGCTGGCTACCAGCTTCGGCAGGATCGAATCCAGTTTCTTCTGACGGGTCCGGAAGTTGGAGGCGAGTTGCCGCTTGATGATGGCGGACGAGACGAGGACCATGGGTGGCGTGAACTCAATGTCGTCGCTGACCCGGGTGCCGTGGATCGGGACTCCCGCCTCATTGGCGCGGGTCTCCTCGCTGACGCTGTGCCTGTGCTTCCAGTAACGGAAAGGGCCGCGAAGCTGAACATCTGTGAAGTGATGGTTCCACGCGAACTCGGTGATCTCGACCTCCCATGGAACCCGGAAGTTGATGAGCGGCAGGGGAACCAGACAGGCCGAGACCGTAAAGCGGCTTCCTGCACCCGCAGCGATGCTCTTCAGGCGCAGGGCGGGGTCTGGAGCCACCGGCCGTGAAGGCGGAGGAGCAAGAGCGGCCTCCTCGATCCGAACCTTGAAGAACTTCGGCATCAACAGCGGCAGATTGTATGGATTCGCAAAAAAGGCGAAGACCAGCTCGACCGGGTAGGGGACCCACTGCTCGGTATGAAAGGTGGCCGACACGGCTTTCAGAGTACTCGAACGATTACCGACCAAAATAGTCGGAAATTTTTCTCAAATAGGACTTGAAAGGTCGCCAATTGCGATATGCTGCATATAACGGACTGAAAAAGTCGTTGATCGCCCTCAGAAAGTTTCTGAGGGGCGAAGTTGTGCCGCGAACGGTTGAGGGGCTGCTTCGGGGCGGAAGACAAGACTGGGAAGCGTGTGCAGGTGAGGGCCTCCGCGCAGACCAAACCCTGGAGGATTGGCATGAAGAGGCCTTTGAATCGTTGGAAGCTTTGGCAGAAGCGTAGTGCGAAGGTGGTGGCGGTAACTCTTGCGGCATATGGCGCCGGCGAGGGTGCGGTCGCCCAGGAAGGTCATGGACATGATCATTCGCATCACGCGCCCATCTCGCAGGGCGTGGTGAAGTTCAATATCGCAGCCGGGCAGATGGATGAGGCGCTGCGGAGCTTTGAGTCGCAGAGCGGCAGCAAGGTGAACCTGAAGGTTCCCTCTGAGACGGTCGCGGGCTTCCGCACCAAGGGCGTCAGCGGCATGATGTCTGCCGAGCAGGCGTTGCACGCGCTGCTTGGCGAAACCGGCCTGGGCGTGAAGGTAGTGGGCGATTCCACCTTTGAGATCGGCGTACAGAACTCCGAGCAGGTGGACGTAACGACGCAATCGACGACCGTCGCGCTGACGCAATTCACGCAGCCGCTGCTGGATACGGCGCAGACCGTCAATGTGATTCCGCAGTACATCATGCAGGAGCAGCAGGTCACCACGCTGCGGGACACGCTGCGCAACTCGCCGGGCATCTCCATTGCCGCCGGAGAAGGCGGAGCCCAGGGCGACAACCTGACGATTCGCGGATTCTCGGCGCGTAACGATATGTTCCTCGACGGCATTCGTGACTTCGGAAGTTACTATCGCGATGCCTTCGATTATGACCAGGTGGCGGTGCTGCAGGGACCGGCCAGCGTACAGTTCGGCCGTGGCTCGACAGGTGGCGTCATCAACCAGGAGAGCAAGCAGCCACAGACCAATCAGTTTGCGCGTGGATCGCTGCAGCTTGGTACGAATCTGATGCGGCGCGTTACGGGTGACATCAACGTTCCTCTGCAGGATACCCTCGAGGGCGCGGCGTTTCGTTTGAATGTGGTCGGATCGCAGAGTAAGGTTGCGCAACGTGACTATGCGGAGACGCGGCGCTTCGGTATTGCTCCGTCTCTCATCTTCGGCTTGAATTCGCCGACGCGTTTCAGCCTCAACTATCTGCACGAAGGTGAGAACTCCACTCCGGATTATGGTCTGCCTTACTTCGGACCGCGTGTTGCCCAGGTAAACCGCAAAAACTACTACGGCTTCGCCAACGACAATTTCCTGCGAACGAATCCTGATGTGGTCACCGCGAAGGTGGAACACGACATCGGCACGCGAGCAACGTTGCGCAACGTTACGCGCTGGGGCAACTATCCTCGCAATGTCGTAATTACCGAACCTCAGATTCTGACAGCGGGCACGCTGACTGCGATTAAAGACTCGACGGGAAAGATCACCGGGTATAACGCCACCTGCGCTCCGACCAATGCGACTGCTTGCTATCCGGTGACCACCCCTCTCAGCAATGTGCAGGTCACCCGTGCGCAGATTCCGGTCAACAGCACGGAAGATATCATCTGGAATCAGACCAGCGCCGTTGGCCACTTCTCGCTCGGACATATCGAGAATGACGCCGTGATCATGGCGGAAGGCGGCCGTGAGCGTTCAATGCCGCAACGTACCAACCGTACAGTTGGGACCACGAATGCGCTGAACCCAACCCAGGATGTGTATGCCGCAACTTACGCCACGCCTCCCGGGCGTACGCATATCACCTCATGGAGTTATGGCATCGGCTTCAACGACACCATGAAGCTGACGCAGTGGCTGATGCTTTCCGGCGGTGTGCGATTCGATCACTTCGAGACACAGTCCGACCAGGCAGCTACGGTGAATGGGGCGGTAGTGCTCCCATGGCGTGTGGACGATAAGCCGACCTATCGCGCGGCTGCCGTGGTGAAACCGCGGCCAAACGGAAGTGTGTACTTCGATTGGGGCACCAGCTTCAATCCGTCCGCAGAGAGTCTAAGCCTGAGTGCCAATAACGCAACGCAGGCGCCGCAGGAAAATGAGACCTATGAGGCTGGGGCGAAGTGGGCGTTCATGCGCGATCGTCTTAACGTCAACGGAGCTTACTTCCGTACGACGAAGTCGAACGTCTATGAAACCGATCCGTTCGATACCACTCAGGTTCGGAATGTTGGCAATCAGCGAATCCAGGGCGTGCAATTCGGTGTCTTAGGGCACCTCCCGCAGCACCTCGACATTCTTGCCGGTTATGCCTATCTGTCAGGGCGTATCACAGCCACGGCATTGAACGCGTCACCCTTCGCAACCCAGGCGGCGGCGATCGCCGCGCAGGGAGATGCCGCGAGTCTGGCTCTTTCGAGAACAGCGCCGTTCTATATCAATCCTGTTGGTATGCCGTTCGCGAACGTACCGAAGAACACCGGCAACCTGTGGGTGACGCACGACATAGGATGGGGTTTCGTCGGCGGCTTCGGTACCAACTACACAGCAGCGCGTCGCGCCAGCACCGGAGCCTTGATTGCGGTCTATGACACGACGGCGGCCACGAACGTGAACAATGTCCGCCTGGCCTACAAGGCGATTCCTGACTACTGGATCTTCTCGGCGATGGTGCGCAAGCCCCTTAGCGACCGTCTCGACTTCCAGGCAAACCTCAACAATCTTGGCAACAAGTTCTACATCGATCAGCCGCACCCGAACCACCTGATTCCTGGAGAAGGTTTCAACGCGCAGTTCGGTTTCAACATGAAGTTCTAGCCTGAGGGCCGCGAGCGCCCTGGTTGCTGCTCGCGGCTTATCTTCGAAAGCCTGTACCAACAATGCTGATTACGATTCCCGATGTATTAACGCCCGAGCAGGTACGACAGGCCCGGGTTCTGCTGGACAACGCGGAGTGGGTGGACGGCAAGGTCACCGCCGGTCATCAATCCGCGCTGACAAAGAACAATGCCCAGTTGCCGGAGAACTCGCCGGTGGCGCAGCAGCTTGGCGAGATGGTTCTGAACGCGCTCGGTCAGAATCCTCTCTTTATCTCGGCCGCGCTGCCTTCCAAGATCTTTCCTCCGCTCTTTAATCGTTATGCCGGCGGACAGAACTTCGGCACGCATGTCGATAATGCCATCCGCCAGGTAACCGGAACGCCGTTCCGCATTCGCACCGATCTCTCCTGCACGCTGTTCTTCAGCAATCCTGAGGAATATGACGGCGGTGTGTTGAACATTGAAGATGTGTATGGCGTGCAGAGCGTGAAGCTGCCCGCCGGACACATGGTGCTGTATCCCTCGACGAGCCTGCATCATGTCACACCGGTGACTCGCGGAGCGCGGGTGAGCTCGTTCTTCTGGCTACAGAGCATGGTGCGACAGGATGCACAGCGTACGTTGCTCTTCGATCTCGATACCTCCATCCAGAGGTTGGCTGCGGATCATCCGGAGCACCCTTCAACAGTGCAGTTGACCGGGGTGTATCACAACCTGCTGCGGCAGTGGGCTGAGCTGTAGGCATAGTTCAAGGATGGGCGCGCGGCCTTGCCTCGGAACATGGCCAGTGCGCCCGGAAGGGTCCGAAGCAAAACACACACGGTGCTTCGGGCAACACGGAGGTGGAGCCGGGTCGCCCTCACGACCTCGCTCCACCTGCCGTGAGAGGCTTAGAGTCGCAGCGTTGCCGGGACCCTGCTGTGCCACTGCTTCATTCCAAGGCCATCTCAGTGGAATGCTTTTGCGCTAATCGTGCAATGGATGCACTGAGTGCTTTGAAATGTCTTCCACTGGCCCTCTGCATTGGATCGTACGGATGCAGCTTCGGAGCGCTTCCCAGCCCGATCAAGGACGCGTGCGTACGCAAGCTCCGCTGCGAGAAGACGTGGGTCCTGGTTGTTCAGCGTGCGGCCAAGGATAGCGCGTCCCTTATCCATCTCTGTCAGGGAACGGCTCAAATCTCCAGTGTCAGAGCGCGCTTGCCCAAGAAGAACATAGGCCCATCCTGTAAACGTCGACTCTTCCCCGTGATTCTTCCGTAGAAGGTCAAGCGACTGCTGATAATTCGACACGGAAGCCGGAACGTCACCCTGACGCTGTGCCAACCAACCTTGCAGAGATGACAGTGTTGCCAGATCATCGTCATCATGCTCGTTTGCCAGATGTAATTCCTGCAGAGCGCGATTCAGGTTCTTTGTGCCCTCGCGAATCTTCTTCTGACTGAAGAGCGCCCCGGCAAGAAAGCTCGAAGCGCGTGCTACTCCGGCATGATCTTCAACCGCTTCGTACAGATGCAAAGCTCTCTCCATCATTCTTACCGCCAGATCGAACTGACCGGTAAGTACATATAACTCTCCAAAATCATCCAGCGCCATCGCGTAATCGCTTGTGTTCGGCAGGCCTTGGTATGCCTGAATGGATTGTTCAAACGCATGACGAGACGCTGAGAAAGCTCCTTGATCTTCAAAAGCAAGGCCCAGAAGATCCCATGCTTTGCCAATGCCTGCTGGATCAAGGGATCTGGAATCAAGAAGTGATGTTAGCTGGGCGATTGCCAACGAAGCTTTACCCTCCCTCTCCAGCCTGTATGCTGCGGCGAGTCTTTGCTCAGCAGCTCCCGGCTGAAGGGACGCTACCTCGAACGAATTGCCGCTTTGTGGCTGTTGCGCGGTTGCGGCGGCAAAGGATACAGCAAGCACGATGGGGAGTATCGAGACCAGTTTCATGAGCCTGATTGTGAAGAGGTACGCAGGTCAGGCGTGCAAATTGTGCGTAAGCAATGTAAAGACCAGGTCTGATTACACCCAGTCTGTATCCGGCGCTCTTGATGGTGAGCGGAAAGCACAGATAGAGCATTTTCCCTGGGGGCGTCGTGCAGAACTTCCGCATCTATAGGCTTTTTCCGTAATGAAAACGCCCGCTGGCTCCGTCGCTTGGGTTGCGCCGGATGAATGGCATATCTTCGCTGCAAGCAATCCACAATCGGTTGTTATGCGTAAAGATTTTTCGGGAACGACCGATAACTGGCGCATGCGGGCGCGCGTATTTATCGTCTGTTCTTCTGCGTGGGTTTGACAGGCCGGTAGTCTTGCCTCGAAGCTGGAAGACAGGCCTCCTGGCGCGTATGAACGGCACGCAGTCCCATCCTGCAGCAAAACACCATGACTCTGGTCTGCTGGCCATCGGCATCCTGAAGGTGTTGGAAGCGGCACTTTCCGTAGCCGTCGGACTTGGCGTGCTTCACCTGCTAAATAAGGATCTCAACGACGAGCTCACAAGCCTGGTGCGTTATCTTCACCTGAACGAAGATGGCCGGTTGGTCTCGCTCGCCTTCGACAAACTTGACCTGATCGATAATCACCGCCTGAAACAGATCGGCGCCTCCGCTTTTGCCTATGGCGCCTTGAAGCTGGTAGAGGGTGTGGGTCTGGTACGGGAGAAGGTCTGGGCAGAGTATCTGACTGTGATTGCCAGCCTGGTCTTTCTGCCCTGGGAGATCTATGAGCTGACACGCCACCCCAACATCTGGAGGCTGGGGATCCTGATAGCGAACCTGCTCATCGTCGCCTATCTGCTGTGGACGTTGTCGCGGATGCGGCGGCGGAAACAGCAGGATTGACGCGGTCTCGATCGACTTTCGCCTAAGTTTCGCCTACCACGGATTTCCTCAGCCGCGCCACCCTCCCGCACCAATCTTCTAAACACTACGGGTGGGGGTATACCCTTTGGTTACCCCCACAGCGTGAGTTTTCCACAGCCCATTTTGGAACTGCCAATGTTTTCCGCAATTTAGGGACTTGTATTAGGGCAACTTATGGGAGATTCTGTGGGTCGAAGTGGTAAGAAGTGGAGCAAAAGGGTTGAAGATTGCTCGGATGGCATCATTCTAACTCTGGAACGGAAGCGAACGGCAAGATTCGCACCGTAACCAACTTTGGGCTCTTGGTTCTTGCTGGCATTGAGGAACGATGTTTCGCGGAAATCATCCAGCGCGTGTTGACGAAAAGGGCAGGCTTAAGCTCCCTGCCGAGTTCATGCGCCGTTGCAAGGATGTGTATGGCGACCAGTTCTACATCACCAGCAAGGACGGCAAGCGGGCTGAGATCTATCCGCTGAAGGAGTGGGAAAAGATCGAGGAGAGGCTGGCGCAGATCCCCTCCATGAATCCCCACAAGAAGAAGTTTCTGGACGTAACCAACTATTACGGCCAGATGGCGCAGATGGACGAGCAGGGGCGAGTTCTGATTCCTGCCATTCTGCGGCAGGCAGCAAGCGTGAAGGGCGAGGTGGTGGTTCTGGGATCGCAGACCTACCTGGAGCTGGTGAACCACGATGCCTTCAAGGCTGAGCTTGAGAGCCAGCCGCTCACGATGGACGACCAGGCTGCACTGGCTGACCTGGGTCTGTAACTGATCTAGGTCTGTAACGGTTTTGAGCTCCCAAGGGAGCCGCATGGGGGATGAATGATTGCATCGCTTCATGTGCCGGTTCTTTTTGAAGAGGTTTTGAACTTCCTGAATGTGCGGCGCGGCGGAAACTACGCTGACGCAACGCTTGGGCTCGCCGGGCATACGAGCGGAATCGCTCGCCGCCTGGGGCCACATGGAACGCTGCATTGTTTCGATCGCGATCCTGACGCCATGAAGCT
>JABFXN010000235.1 GCA_013361705.1 Acidobacteriaceae bacterium | reverse complement strand
AACTAGTCAAACATTCAACCAACTCGCTACACCTCAGGTGTCTCCTCCAACGCCACCTGTGCATTCTTTCCCTCAAACGTTGCATACACCACGGGTAAGAGAATCAACGTCAACGCCGTCGAACTCACCAGACCTCCAATCACCACAATCGCCAGCGGCCGTTGAATCTCAGATCCCGGTCCCGTCGCAAACAGGAAGGGAACCAGGCCCAACGCCGCAACGGTCGCGGTCATCATCACCGGACGGAAGCGCAGGCGCGTCCCTTGTCGTATGGCATCCTCCTGTGACAGACCCTCCTGGCGTAGCTTGCGGATGTAGCTCACCAACACCACGCCGTTCAGCACGGCAATACCCCACAGCGCGATGAAGCCGACCGATGCCGGTACTGAGAGATACTCGCCGGAGATAAACAGCCCCAGAATGCCTCCAATGGAGGCCAGCGGAAGCACCGTGATGATCAGCGCGGCAAAGCGAACTGACTTGAACAGAATGAACAGCAGGAAGAAGATCGCCGCAATCGTGATCGGCACAATGATCATCAAGTGATGCAGTGCCCGCTCCATGTTGTGAAACTGTCCGCCCCACTCGATGTAATAGCCTGCCGGCAACTGCACCTGCTGGTTCACCTTCTGCTGCAGTTCTGCTACATATCCACCGAGATCGCGGTCCTGTACATTCACGCCCACCACAATGCGGCGCTTGCCCATATTGCGGTTGATGAGCGCCGGACCCTCTACGACGTTTACGCTGGCCAGGTCTTTGAGTGGCACACGCGGCCCATCCGGCGAGCTGACCTGCAACTGCCGGATATCTTCGAGCGAATCGCGCAAATTGGCAGGAAGGCGCACCACACTGGCAAAACGGCGCTCGCCTTCATAAACCTCAGAGGCCGACTTCCCCGCGATGGCAGTTTCGATGACATCGTTCACATCGGCAGCATTCAGACCGTACCGCGCAATCGCTCCACGATCGATGCTGATCGTCAGGTACTGCTGGCCGCCCACGCGATCTACGCGTGTATCCTGCGTACCCTGGATCCCAGTAGCGACTTTCGCAATCTGGTTTGCCTTTTGCACCAGAAGATCAAGATCATCGCCATACAGCATCACGGCCACGTCGGCGCGTACACCCGAGACCATCTCATCGACGCGATCGCTGATTGGTTGCGACATCACCAGATTGATACCCGGCAGCTTCGCCAGGTTCTCGCGGATCTCCTCTGCGATCTTGTCTTGTGTCATGCCGCGCGGACGCTCATCAAATGGCGTCAGCGACGCGAGCACGTCGGCCTCGTTCGGCCCTGCCGGGTCGGCGGGTGATTCGCCGCGTCCTACACGCGAGACCACGTTCTCCACGCCCTTTACGCTCATGATGAGCTGCTGCATCTTTCCTTCCATGCGCAGCGACTCTTCCAGAGAGATGTTCGGCACGCGATCTGCGTTAGGCGACAGCGTGCCCTCCTGCATCTCCGGAATGAACGAGGTTCCCAGGAAAGGGAAGAGCGAGAGCGATCCGAAGAAGGCAAGCACCACGCCAACGACCAGCACTTTGCGGTGCCCCAGCGCCCAGTTCAGCATCGCGTTGTAAGGCTTGCGCAGCCACCGCACCAGCCACGTGTCGTTTTCTGATCCACCTTTCAGCAGATACGACGAGAGAATCGGCGACAACGTCAGACTCAACACCAGCGAGATAGCCAGCGCGATGGCTATGGTGTATGCCAACGGAGCAAACATCTTGCCTTCCATTCCCTCCAGTGTCATCAGTGGGAGAAAGACCAGGATGATGATGGTTACGCCGAAGAGCGTAGGCGTTGCGACCTCCTGCGTCGCGTCCAGAACGAGGCGCAGCTTCGAAGGCTTTTCCTCGCTATGCACATGGTCGTGGTTGTGGCTTAGGCGAGCGAAGACGTTTTCCACTACCACGACCGATCCATCCACCATCAGGCCGATGGCAATCGCTAGACCGCCCAGCGACATCAGGTTCGCCGAGAGGTGGATATTGTTCATCACCAGGAAAGTCAGTAGCGGTGTCAGGATCAGGTTCGCACTGACGATCAGGCTGGACCGTAGATCACCCAGAAACAGGAACAGGATCACGACGACGAAGACAATGCCTTCACCCAGCACCTCGGTTACCGTATGAATCGCCGCGTCTACCAGTTGCGAGCGGTCATAGTAGGGCACCAGCTGCAGGCCGCCAGGAATCATGTGCTTGCCATTGATCTCGGCCACGCGTTCCTTCACGCGGCTTACGATCTCCTTGGCGTTGCCGCCACTGGTCATCAGCACGACACCGCCTACGGCCTCGGTGTATCCGTTCTTCATCATCGCGCCGTAGCGGACCTCGGTTCCGATGCGAACCGTCGCTACATCGCGTACATAGACCGGTGTGTTCTTGTTCTCCTTAAGGACGATATTTTCGATGTCGGCTATATCGCGTACCAGGCCCACACTGCGGATCAGATACTGCTCTGCATGCTGCGGCAGCACACCTCCACCAGCATTGGCGTTATTGCGCGCCAGCGCCGCCCGGACATCGTTGATGGTCAGGTTGTAGTAATGCAGTTTCTGCGGTTCAACCAGCGTCTCATACTGCTTGACGTAGCCACCGGTCGAGTTAATCTCGGCAACACCTGAAACACCCCGTAGCAAGGGACGAACAACCCAGTCCTGTAGCGTGCGCCGCTCGATCAACTCATCCCGCGTCAGCACATGATGCTCCTCGGCCTCGCCCGGGAGCTCCAGTGTGTACTGATACACCTCGCCCAACGCATTGGTGATCGGTCCCAGCACCGGCGTGACACCTTCAGGCATGCGGTCACGTAGCTCCGCCAGTCTCTCAGAGACCATCTGGCGTTCGCGATAGAGGTCGCTCTCATCCGTGAAGACCAGTGTGATCAGAGACAGCCCTGGCTTATTCAGCGACCGCATATCTGTCATGCCCGGCAGACCGGTCATCGCGATCTCAATCGGGATGGTGACGAAGCGCTCTACCTCTTCCGGGCTCTTCCCGGCGGCTTCAGTGGCAATCTGTACTTGTATGTTCGCTACATCCGGAAAGGCGTCGACCGAAAGTTTCTGCGCCGCGCTCAGGCCGAAGCCCATCAACACACACGCAACCACCACGAGGACCAGGCGCTGCCGCAAAGCAGCCGCAATGATGGACTGCAGCATGCTTACTTCTCTCCTTTGATCGCAGCCTGCTTGCGCTGATTGTTCAGGTGAAAGGCTCCCTCGGTCACAATCCGCTCTGCCGGCGTAACCCCGCTAAGAACGACGCGTCTGTCGTTCTCTTCTTCGCCCAGGATCACCTCTCGCAGGATGTATCGCTGCGGCCCAATCTGGACAAAGACGTTGTCCTTGTTGTCTTCACGAACTACTGCGGCGTTGGGCACCGTGAGCTTGCGGTCGCTGCGGCCAGTAAAGGTCATGCTGGCAAGCTCGTCCGGCTTCAGGCGGCCATCGGGATTCGGGACATCCATACGTACCTCTACGGTGCGAGTGGCCGGATCGACAATGGGAGAAACGAATGAGAGCCGTCCATTGAGCTGCATATCCTTCAGTGCCGGTACGCGCACTTCAACATCCATTCCGGGCTTCAGGATTCCGGCCTCCTGCTCAGGGACATCAGCTGTGATCCATACATTCGACAGATCGGCGATGGTGAACGCGGGGTCTGCCGGTTGTACGACTTGTCCGATGGTGATCTCTCGTTTCAAAACCGTTCCACTCTTTGGAGCAACGATCGGATAATCGGCACTCAGTTTGCGCGATGTCTCCAGTTGCCGTATCTGTGCCTCGGTCATGCCAAGGCCGAGCAGTTGCGTGCGATAGCTTGCCTCCTCAGTGGTAGCCTGTAGCCGCTCCGCGCGTCTCCGCTCCAGTTCCGCGCGGCCAATGACATCCGCGGATACCAGTTGTTCTGCGCGCTTTTCGGCCGCTGCGGCAAGCTCTCGCTGTGACGCTGCTTTGATCAATGCAAACTGCGTGTCAGAAAGATTGGTGCTGTGCAGCGTGGCCAGGACGGCCCCGGCGCGTACGTACTGTCCTTCAAAGACCAGCAGATTCAGAATGCGTCCGGCAACCGGAGATCCGACGCGGGCGATGCGTTGCGCATCTGTCTCGACGCGTGCGGCTACCTGGAGTGTTCCGGTCACATCGGCCATCTGCGGTGTTCCAAACTTCAGGCTCTCGGCCAAAACCGGCGTCACCGCTACTATGTTTGGATTGCTGGCGCCTGCAGCTGCTTTCTCTTCCTTCGGCTTCGACTTGCAACCTGTCCCCAGCAATACCGCGGCCATCGCCGCGGCCGCTAGAGCCTTTTTCCTGTAGGTGTAGTGCAGGGCCTTTGCATCTATGGGCGTTTCCCTCAATGAAAACGCCGCTGCACGCTCCTCCCGGAATACCAAGCAACAGGAAAAATGCTCCAACCATCGTGTCATCACGGCCTCACTCCCGGCGTCAGTGCGCCCAGTTCTTCCAGATCGATCAATGCAGACTGGCGCGCGTACTGCGCATCCAGCAAATCGCCGCGCACGCTTTGCAAAACGCGTTGCGCGTCCAGAACCTCAACAATGCCGCGCTCGCCAAACCGGTATGCGGACTTCGCTGCTTCGACAGCACTCTCCGCCGCTCGCAGCGATCCGGCTTCCAGCGAAGTTACCTGCTGGTCAGCCAGTTGGTACTGTTCATATGCCCGTTCCAGTGCGCTCACCAGCTCCAGACGTCGCTGGTCCAGCGTCGCGTTTGCCTGTGAGATGGCGGCCTTTGCATCCGCAATCTGTCCACGCCGCCTGTCCCACAGCGGAATAGGAATGGTGATGCCGGCGCGCCAGTACCGGAGATCGGGCTGGTTTTCAAATTCGGCAAAGGCCGTTGGCTGCGGGATGCGGAGCGCCTTCTCGCGGTCCAGTGTCGATCGGCTCGCATTCAATTCCGCTTCGGATTGGGCTACCGCCGGATGCGCGGTCAGCACCTGATCGCGCAGCGTATCCAAAGCTGGTAGCGTCATGTGCGCTGTGGTTGAACCTACGGGAATCAGGTTCGCATCGGCCGGCGCAGCGATGGCAGCGCGCAGGATTGCGATCGCCGACGCGTATTCGATCTGCGCACTGTTCACCGCAAACCGCGCGCGGGCGAGTTCGGCTTCAGCCCGTGTCAGCTCTAACTTGCCCTTCTCGCCGACATTGACTTCGACCTCGACACGTCGCCGAAGGTCCTCTACCAGCGCCAGATTCTCGCGAGCATGATTAATCTCCTCTTGCCGCTTCAGCGCGTCGTAGAAAGCCCGTTGCGTATCGGCCATCACATTCAGCCCCACACCGCGTTCGGCCGCTCGCGCGCTTGCTGCCATGGACTCCGCTGCCTTCCGGCGTGCACTGCGCTCCGATGGAATCTCAATAGTCTGATAACCCGCATAGTGCTGCAGCAGGCCCGGAGTCCCGGGCGTCTTGATCGGTCGCGCATACTGGCGGCCTTGAAAGACCTCGATATTTGGGTTCGTGTAAGCGCGTGCCGTCTGTACCGCTGCCTGGCCGCGCTGTGTTCCCGCAAGTGCCTCCTGCAAGCGTGGGCTGTTGCGTCGCGCCATTGCCAGCGCGTCATCGAGTGTCAGACGCAGTTCGCCGGACGCAGCAGCCGCTGCCGTCTGCTGCGGTGCAGGCTCTGCCGGCATCGGCGTATCCACAGGCGTCTGGGCTGCCAGCAAAGCCGCCGGCAACAGTGGGAGGAGGAGCAACTTTCCTAGCGTCACACTGCTTCTATGGCAATTCGCTAGCCAAATAGAAATCCCCATGTTTCATAGAGATTTGGCCTTGCACGATGTCCCATTTGGTACACCTTTGTCCGCTATCCGGCACTCGGGCAGGCCCATATACCGGGTGCCCCATATCTGCGAAGCAGATGTGGGAGTATCGAGCGAAGCTCGATCCGTTGTTCTTCTAAGAAGTTGATATTCAAACCGCGTCGATGCTTCTGCCCGGAATTAGCTGCCCTCAAATTGGCTCCGGAATTGCTATGCAACTCAGCGATGCCTGCAGTCTCTCAGCTTCGCTGGCCCATGCCATCGCCGCCTGCGTGGGACAATAACACTATGGCCCAGCTTCCATCTGCGCTGCGATCGTCGCAGGCCAAGGCGGTGCTTGTCGGTACCCTTGTGGTGTTGTTGGCCATCTTTACCTGGGCTGTTCCGCCACGCTATGTGGTGCTGCACAATATCCTGCACCATCTCAACATCCTGCCTTTTATGCTTGCCGGGCTCTTGTTTGGCTGGCGTGGCGCGGCGCGAACCGTCCTGTTTGCGGCTCTTCTATTCCTTCCTTTGATCTACCGTCACTGGTTCCGCGCCCCACTTGACGCGCAGGATCAAGTCGTCGAGCTCAGCACCTTCGGCGCTGCCGGTATCATTGCCGGCTTGCTTGCTGACCGCGAGCGCATGCAGCGCCGCCGAGTTGAGACAACGAAGCGCGAGTTAGAACATGTCTACATCGAGTTGCGTCAGAACATCGACCAGCTTCGTAAATCAGAGCGTCTCAGCGCGGCAGGGCAGCTCTCCGCCAGCCTCGCCCATGAGATTCGCAATCCCCTGGCCAGCATCAGCGGCGCCGCCGGTATCCTGGCCCGCGGACAGGCATCCGCAGAAGCTCGCGCCGAGTGTCTGGAGATTCTTACGAAGGAGTCTCAGCGCCTCAATAAGCTCCTTACAAACTTCCTGGACTTTGCCCGGCCCCGGCTTCCACGCATGCAACGGATGGAGCCTGCCGAAATGGTCTCCTCCGTCGCCGCTCTTGCTCAGCATGCAGCCAGCCGTCAGAACGTGACTTTGGAGGTCCAGCATGACACGGTATTGCCGCCGGTCGAATGCGATCCGGAGCAGATCAAGCAGCTTCTGTTGAATCTTGTTCTGAATGCGATTCAGGCAACCGAGGGGGAAGGAACCGTTACGCTCAATAGTTTTGTGCACGACCGTAACCTCTGCATCGAGGTGCGGGATCAAGGGAAAGGCATCAGTCCCGAAGTCCGCGCGCGCATCTTCGAGCCCTTCTTCACAACGCGCGAAAATGGCACAGGGCTCGGGCTTGCAATTGCGGCCAATATTGCCGGCCAGCACGGTGGAACGCTCACCTGCGCACCGAATGTCGGCAACGGGGCGATATTCCGTGTGGAGCTTCCCATTGCATCCGCGCCATTACGTCGGTCCGTGGAGGTGGCGTGAGCAATCGAATCCTTGTTGTCGATGACGACGTCAGTCTCCGGCGTGTCATGAAGCTGCAGCTTGAGGAAGCAGGCTATGAAGTCTCTGTCGCCTCCGATGGCGAAGAAGCGTGGCGCATGCTCCGCGAGTCCGAACCGCAGCTTGTCATTACTGATCTGCGCATGCCTACAACAGGGCTGGAGCTGCTCTCCCGTATTACTCAGGCAGGTCTTCGCACGACGGTCATCGTTGTTACCGCTTTTGGTACAGTCGAAACCGCGGTCGAGGCGATGAAGCTTGGCGCCTATGACTATGTCACCAAGCCCCTGGACTTTGACGCGCTTGTCCTTGTTGTTCATCGCGCGATGGAACGTCAGAGCCTCATCGAAGAGGTCCAGACTCTCCGTTCCGCCCTCGATCAGCGCTACGGCTTCGAAGCCATCGTCGGTCACTCCAAAGGACTTCTCCGTGTCCTCGATCAGGCGGCACGGGTCGCCCAGCGCGATGCGACGGTGCTCATCCAGGGAGAGACTGGCACCGGCAAGGAGCTCGTCGCTCGCGCCATCCATCACAACAGTCGTCGCGGCAAGCGTCCATTCGTCGCTATCAACTGCGGTGCCATCCCTCGCGACCTCGTCGAAAGCGAGCTCTTCGGCTACACCAAAGGCGCGTTCACCGGTGCGGTCGCCAATAAGGAGGGCCGCATTGAGTCCACCAATGGCGGTACGTTATTTCTCGATGAAGTCGGAGAGCTTCCACTCGAAGCCCAGGTTAAGCTGCTGCGAGTTCTGCAGGAGGGAGAGCTTGCCAAGCTCGGCGCCACCGATCCCATCAAGGTAGATGTTCGTGTCATTGCTGCCACCCACCGCGATCTCTCTGCAATGGTCGAGGATGGAGCCTTTCGTGAAGATCTCTACTATCGTCTTGCCGTGGTTCCGCTGCGCATTCCGCCGTTGCGCGAGCGGAGGGAGGATCTACCGGAGCTGATTGAGGTGCTCTTTGAACGCGCGCGCAAACGACACGCCATCGAGCATCTGCGTCTCTCACCCACCGTGCTGCAGCATCTCATCGCCTACCACTGGCCAGGAAATGTCCGTCAGCTTGAAAATGTGATGGAGCGTCTGGTGGTGCTTTCGACCTCTGAGATCATCTCCACGGAAGATCTTCCGCCGGAACTTACTGCTCCGCCGCGTCCCGCGCCTTTCTGGCTTGACCTGCCGGAACAGGGCATCAGCCTTGAAGCACTTGAGCGAGACCTCATCCGCCGTGCGTTGGAGAAGTTCAACGGCAACCAGACCCAGGCTGCTCGCTATCTCGATATCAGCCGCCGCACCCTTATCTACCGTATGGAAAAACACGGTCTCGCTCCCGAAGCACCCTCCAAAGACGACCTCTAGGATTGTGTCCCTGAAGTTGGTGTCGAAAAATGTTGTCATCCTGAGCGTCCGGGGTGGTTAGCGAAGGACCTGTTTTGTGTGGCAATACACTTCGTGATTTCAGCACATTTCCCAAACACAAAAGCGACCCAGCCGGGCCGCTTTTGTCGTAACAAACAATCTAGGCCGCTTTACGCCGATCGCGTGCACTGCGGACGTAATCATGAGCTGTTTGGATATGCGCATACTGCTCGCTCAGCATCTTATGCACCGGCAGCGGCAGCGCCTCCTCGACAGCCTTGGAATAGACCTTCTTGGTGCTATCTTCGCCTTGCTCGGCTGTGGCCAGCAGGGTGTAATCACCGCCGCCGAGTTTGGCCTTAAGATCGCCCCAGGACCGGCGCATCGTACCGGCCACCGTTCCACTCTCTTTCACATCGTGGAAGCCGGCACGATGCAATTCGTTTTCGAGGTCAGCCCGGAAGCGAGCCCGCTTAAGACTTTCCGCCAGAAAGTAACGCCGTAGCATGTCATCCTTCAGGTGTTCACCAAGCGTCTGGAAGCCCTCCTGTCCGTCGATCAGGGTTTGGATGACTTCGCGCAATGTGTCGTTCATGCGGCTCTGTTTTTCAGCATCGCTCATTGCCATGGGTATCCTCCATTTGTTTAGAGACGTTGTGGCTGGTGCAGGGTCCGCCGGCTGCTGTGCGATTCTCCTCCGCCGGCGACAAGCAGGAGAAATCGCGAAAATCCTACTCCCCTGCCAGCCACTTCTGCATCTCCGCCGGCAAAATAATTTCACCGGCGCCATGTACACCCTGGGATGCACCTGATCCGGAGAGGTTTGCCCCAAAAAGCAGATACGGAACGGCGAGCCGTTCCGTATCTATCTGTAAGAAAAAACTACTTCAATTGGAAGTCATGCATCAACGCATCGCGGGATCCGTCTCGCGCAGCCAGTCAGCGCTCTTGAGAATCTCCCGTGGCTTGGATCCTTCAGCAGGACCTACCAAACCATCCCGCTCCATCATGTCGATCAAATGCGCTGCGCGTCCGTATCCGATACGCAGACGACGCTGCAGCAGACTCGTCGATGCCTTGCCGAATTCGAAGACCAGCTTTACAGCATCGTCGAAGAGCTCATCGCTCGTATCGTCGCCATCCATCGCGTCCAAGTCGCGGCCTTTATCATCCTTTGGACCTTCCAGGAAGCCCTGGACGTACTCAGCCTCACCCTGTTGTTTCCAGAAGTCGGTAACGGCGGCGATCTCCTTCTCGGTCACAAATGGAGCATGGACGCGCTGGAGACGCGAGGTTCCTGGCGGCAGAAAGAGCATGTCGCCGCGTCCCAGCAGACTCTCAGCGCCGTTGGAATCGATGATGGTGCGCGAGTCCACCTTGGTCGCCAGACGGAAGCTCATACGCGTAGGCACGTTTGCCTTGATCAGGCCGGTGATGACGTCGACCGAAGGACGCTGCGTCGCCAGCACCAGGTGAATACCAACAGCGCGCGCCATCTGCGCCAGGCGGGTAATGGCCTCTTCGACGTTTGCCTTATCCAGCATCATCAGGTCGGCGAGCTCGTCGATGATGATCATGATGTACGGCAGAGGCTGCTGCTCTTCATCGTCCTCAAACATCGACGGCGTGCCGCTTTCAAAGAGCTTGTTGTACTGGTCGATATTGCGGACGTGCTTGGAGGCGAGCAGCTTCAGCCGGCGTTCCATCTCGCGGACCGCATTCCTCAGCGCATTCGCCGCGAGCTTGGGCTCCGTGATGATAGGCGTGAACAGATGCGGAATGCCCTCGTACATCCCCAGTTCCACTCGCTTCGGATCGACCAGGATCATGCGCACCTGTTCCGGTGTCGCCTTGAAGAGCACGCTCATGATCATGGCATTGATCGCCACTGACTTACCTGAACCGGTAGAGCCGGCGATCAGAACGTGAGGCATGGAGGCAAGGTCGGCTGTGACGATGCGGCCATTGATGTCCTTGCCCATGGCGATCGCCAGCCGCGACTTGGTATTGGCAAAGTGTTCGCTCTCCACAACGTCACGCAGCCAGATGGTCTCTCGTTCGCTGTTCGGCACCTGGATACCGACGGTGCTCTTACCCGCCATGCGTTCGATCAGGATGCTTTCGGCTGCCATAGCCAGGCAGAGGTCATCGGCAAGGCCCGTAACGCGCGAATACTTAACACCGGCTTCCGGACGAAACTCGAAGGTCGTAACTACTGGCCCGGGGTTGATCTGTGTGACCTGACCGTGGACGTCGAACTCAGCACACTTCTCGACCAGCGTGCGGGCCTCTTCGCGAAGAGCCTCTTCTCGCACGATGGTTGGCTCCTCGCTGCGGTGCAGCAGGCTCGAGGGCGGCAGCTTGTAGCCATGCACGCTCTTGGCGGTCAGGGTGACGGTCTTCAACTTCTCGTCCGCACGCTTTCCAAAAGAGATCTCTTTTTCCTCGGTCTCAGTCTGCTGAGCGGCCGGGGCAACTGGGGCGGGGAAGTTGACGACCTTACGAGGCGTTTCCGGCTCAGCCTGTGCTGGATGGTGTGCCCACTCCGGAGTAGGCTCTTCGATGGTCGCCTGGTGGAGGCGTTCCTCGGCAGCGGCGGCATAAGCGGCGGGTAACGCCGGGTCTCCGGTCTCGGCTGGGGCATCGACCATAGTGCGCGGCACTTTCGCCCAGACAGAGGGCGCCGGTGACGCTTCCGCCTCCACCGGATCGGCGTTGTCCCGCTCGCCCAGAGGCTGCGGCTGTGCCTTCTTCCGGCCCCACCAGCCGAACAGGCTGCTGAGCAGGGAGGTGCTTTCGGCGGCAGTGGCCTTCTGCGCCTTGCGGTCGGCCTTTTCCTGGCTGCGGCGGTCGCGCTCCAGGGCGCGTTCGCGCTTGCTCTCGTACTCCGCAATCGCCCGGTCCGCCCGGGAGGCACGGGCGCCCCGCCAGTTGCGCCAGCGATCCTGCATCGCCTGCAGGAAGGCGAAGCGGGCGGTCGCCCATTCACGCGCTGTATTGAAGGTGAAGGTCGTGGAAAGATAGATGGCCATCACCACCATCAGGGCGACGACGATGCATGCGCCAGGGAAGTTCAGCAGGGCAATGATGGCGTCGGCCATCAGGCGGCCTTCTACGCCTTCAATCGGCAATGTGCTGCGCCAGAGCATATGTCCCGGAAGCAGAGCGAACATGGCCGGACCGAAGAAGATCCAGATTGCCAGGCCTGCGAATTTGGCGACAGGCGACCCCGCGGGCCGCGACCTTATCCAGCAGTAGCCCAGTCGCATGAGCGAGAGCGGAACCGCGAAGGCCGCGATGCCGAGAAGCTGCAATGTGGCGTCACTGATAAAAGCGCCGACAATGCCTGTCCAGTTATGTGCAGGACGCCCTGTGGCGTAGCCCCCCACGGTGTTCCAAGAGGGATCAGTCGGCGTGTAACTGACCAGCGCCAGCGCCAGCAGACCACCCCCCACCAGCACGGCCAAGCCAATCAGCTCGTTCAGGCGGCGATTACGCGTAGGCGTTGTAACAAAACGGAGTGGCTTCATCGACACCTCGGAACAAATGGGGACCGCTTCCGCGCAAAAAGCGCGCGGAAGTACCTTTCATTGTCCTCGCTTAGGGTTGGAATCCGGGCCGGAAATCACCATCCGGGGAACCTACCTGGCTACCCTGGGAGCACCATTCTGGACTCTAGATCTCCAGAATCACCGGCATGATCAGCGGCCGCCGGCTCGTATTCTTCTGGATGTAGCGCTTCAGGTCCGTCCGGATCTTCTCCTTGATCACGCCGTAGTCGCCCTTTTCTTCGTTGGAGGAGGCATCCAGGGTACGCGCGATCACCTGTCGCGCCTCGGTCAGGATGGCCGGATCAGGCACCGCGAAGCCGCGAGCAATGATCTCCGGCGCGCCTTCCACCAGGCCGGTCAGCTTGTTGATGGCGAGGATCGGCAGCAAAAGGCCCGCCTCCGAAAGGTGACGGCGATCGCGGATAACCAGATCGTCCACGACATCTGCCGTCGATCCGTCATCGATCAGAATTCTGCCCGCCTGTACTTTGTCCTTGCGGGTGGCTGAGTCGCGCGTCAGTTCCAGCACGTCACCGTCTTCCAGCAGGAAGGTTTGCTTCGGAATTCCGGTCGATGCAGCAAGCTCCGCGTGGCGCTTCAGATGTCGATAGTCACCGTGCACAGGGATGAAGTACTTCGGCCTCACCAGGTTGATCATCAGGCGAAGCTCTTCCTGGCTGCCATGTCCGCTCACATGGATGATTCCCTGGGTGCCATCGTCGAAGATCACGTTTGCATCCCGGCGCACGAGGTGATCGATCATGCGGAAGATGCCTTTTTCGTTGCCGGGAATAATACGGCTCGAGAGCAGAACTGTGTCGCCGGGCTCAATCCGCGCGTGCTTGTGGTTATCCACGGCGGCGCGGGAAAGGGCCGACATCGGCTCGCCCTGGGTGCCGGAGATCAGGACACAAACTTTCTCCGGTGGATAGTCTCTGATCTGCCCGCCATTGATCAAAATGCCAGACGGTATATCGATATATCCGAGGTCGGTGGCAATCTCGGTGGAGTTGTCCAGCGACCGGCCGATGACGGCCACCTTGCGGTCATGTTTGTCTGCCAGCTCGAAGGCCAGCTTCAGCCTGTGGATCGAGGAGGAAAAGCAGGAGAAGAAGAGCCTTTTCTTTGTCCGTCCGAAGATCTCGTCCAACCGCGGCTTTACGGCCAGCTCGCTCGGCGTGTGTCCTGGCCGATCGACGTTGGTCGAATCCTGCAGGAGAGCGAGCACGCCACCGTTCCGTCCCAGCTCGGCAAATGCCTGCAGGTCGAAGGGATGGCCGTCCGGCGAAGCCAGGTCGACTTTGAAGTCTCCTGTATGCAGGATCGTCCCCACCGGTGTATGGATCGCCAGGGAGACGCAGTCCACGAGGGAGTGCGTTACCCGGATTGGCTGAATCCGGAACGGTCCGACCTGAAACTGTTCGCCGGGAATCATCTCCAGCATCTCGGTGTCGTCCAGCAGCTTGTGCTCTTCCAGCTTGCCTTCGACATAGGCGAGGGTGAACTCGGTGCCGTAGACGGGGACGTCCCGCAGTTCGGTCAAAATCCACGGAAGGCCGCCAATGTGGTCTTCGTGACCATGTGTCAGCAGAATGGCTTTGACCTTCTCGCGGTTCTCGACCAGGTACCCAATATCGGGCACGACGATGTCGACACCTAAGAGTTCCTCGTCCGGAAACATGAGTCCGGCATCGATAACGAGAATGTGGTCGCCATAGCGAATGGCACAGCAGTTCATGCCAAATTCGCCAAGGCCGCCGAGCGGGATGATATGCAGCTTGTCGAGACTCATCAAATCTTCATGCTAGAGCATTTTTCCTGTTGCCGGGTATCCCGGAAGGTGAGTGCAGCGGCGTTTTCATTGCGGAAAATGCCCATAGATGCGGAAACCCTACATTACTCCTACAGAAAAAATGCTCTAACGCAGCAAGTCTTCGAGTGCCGTCGAGAGATCAGTCTTCTCGTCGCGGTACTTCACAATGATCGGGGTGTAGACGGAAAGCCCCCACTCAGTTCCTTTTCCTTTGGTAACAGCACGCGCACCGGGAACCACAACCGCACCTGACGGAATAACGAGCGGTTGGTCCGCCGTCGCCTTCAGAACGGTTCCATTCACCGTGTCATACACCGGAGTCCCACGCGTCAACACTGTACCTGCCGCCAATACTGCTTTTGAACGAACAATTGTCCCTTCATAGACACCTGTATTGCCACCTACCAGAACATCATCTTCGATGATCACAGGCGAAGCATTTACGGGTTCCAGCACGCCTCCGATCTGGCATGCCGCTGAGAGGTGGACGCGCTTGCCGATCTGTGCGCAGGAGCCTACCAGGGCGTGGGAATCCACCATAGTGCCTTCATCCACATACGCACCAACGTTCACATAGGCGGGAGGCATCATCACCACACCCTTGGCGAGATAGGCTCCGCTGCGTACCGACGAACCGCCGGGTACAACGCGGACGCCCTGTTCCGGGGTAAAGGTGCGTGCCGGATAGGTGGCTTTATCAATAAAACTCAGACGGCCGCAGGACTGGTCTTCGAGCTGGCCGATGCGGAAACCCAACAGGATGCCGCGTTTGACCCATGCGTTGACCGTCCAGCCGATGGACGAGGCGGCATCGGGAGAAGCTGAGCGCAGCATACCGGCTTCGAGTTGACCGCGGAGCTCCAGGAAAGCCTTTTCAGCATCGGGATTACCGATCGCTGCGGCTCCGGAGGCGAAGTGATGTTCAATGGTCTGCTCGAGGGTAATGCTCAAAAAGCTATCTCCTTGAAAGGCGTATGTCTTCAGTGTAGGTGATGGCTGTCCCGTAGGCGAATTCCATTCACAGCGTAAAATGCGTTCGTGCGATCCTTCCTGGTTCTCTCCTCTTCTCTACTTTTCGTCGCATTGTCTTCACAAGCGCAGGTTGTCACTTTGCCGCTGTGGCCCAGCGGAACGCCGGAACCGTGGGCTCCGGGCGCCGAAGTCGAGACCATGAAGCCAACGGACAAGCTGGTTGGTCGCCATTCGGTCTCAAAATTGAGCAACATCGAACAACCCTCGTTGGCTCTCTATCAGCCTGCGAAGGAAAAGCGTACGGGGGCAGCCGTGGTTGTCTTCCCAGGGGGCGGGTATCGCATCCTTGCTCAGGATCTTGAAGGAACCGAGGTCTGCGACTGGCTCAATGCGGAAGGCATCGCGTGTGTTCTCGTGAAATACCGCGTACCTGTGAAAGAGCATTACCCTGCCAGCACCATCGACCTGGAGGATGCCCAGAAGGCGGTTCGCCTTACAAGAATGCATGCGGCCGAGTGGGGCATCAATCCCTCACAGGTTGGCGTTCTGGGTTTTTCGGCGGGTGGTCATCTTGCCGCGGTGCTTAGTAATCATGCTGACTTCAAGCGTGCCGATGAGCCTGCCGACGAGGCGTCTGTGAGTGCCAGGCCCGACTTTACGGTTCTGATCTATCCGGCGTACCTGACCGATGCGAGTCTGAAACAGATCGACGAAGGTGTTAAGCCGACTTCGGAGACGCCGCCCACCTTTCTGCTGCAGGCGGAAGACGACCCAGTGCACGAAGAGAATGTGCTGGTGTACTTCCAGGCCCTGAAGGAGGCCAAGGTCAAAGCCGAGCTACACGTTTATGCCGAAGGCGGGCACGGCTACGGCATGCGCGCAAACGGGCTACCGATTGTGAAATGGCCTTCGTTGGTCACAACGTGGCTTCACACCATCGGGATACTGCACTAGGGCACGCCCTCAGACTCAGGCCGGGACGGGTAAGCCAGGGTTGTACCCCCGCCGGCTCAACGACGGCGTCAGCAGTGTGTGGATAAGATCCAGCAGATAAGGCAGGCTGACAGGTTTCTGTACAAAACGCCAGGATCGGGAAATAATCTCCGCGGCCCGGCTCTGGCCCAGGTCTTCGCCGCTGATCAGGATGACAGGCATCTCGGGCTTTGCCGCCGTGAGTGTCTGTGCCAATTCCACGCCGGAGTTCTCGGGCATGTGAATATCGGTCAGCAAAAGATCGACGTTTGGCCGGCTGGCAAAGACTTCCGCCGCGCGCTGCGCATTATGGCAACTCAATACCGCGTAACCTGCATGCCGCAGGAACGCTTTGTAGAGCGACCGGATATCAGGGTCATCGTCGACGAGCAGGATGGTGCGATGCGGGAACTGCGAATTCATGACAGCAACTTCTCGTACTCAGGTGAAACGTGCGTAAAGTGAATCGGCTGTAAATTGCCCGGCCGGTCCCCTGTGTACAGGACCCGTTACTCTGACGCTGTTGAGCTGTAGAAGTTTGCCCGTTGCAGGACATGGAAGATCAATGTCCCTGCAAGTCATTCATTACAGGTTAAAAAACGCGCAGATCCTCTCCCGTCGGTAAAGCATCGACCAGTAGGCCCAGCTCGCCGATGAGAATATCGAGTTTCCTGCGGGTGACCGGTGAGACCTCGGTCATGGGCAAACGAAGACCACCATGGATTTTGCCCATCAGGGTCAGGATCGCTTTTGTCGGTGAGGGATTCGGCTCCCAGTAAAGCGCGTTGAGGAATTTACTGTAGTGCCTCTGAATGCGGCGAGCTGTCGACCAGTCGTTGTTCAGTGCGGCATCGATCATCTGCGCCATATGGTGCGGAATGACGTTGGAACCGACAGAGATAAGTCCCGATGCACCCTGAGCAATCGCTGGCAGGGCAATGCCATCGTCACCGGCAAAGACACGGAAGTTGCGTGGGGCCGTGGCAATAATCTCGGAGATCTGCGCGATATTGCCGGAGCTTTCCTTGATACCGACGATGTTGCGGTGCTCGGCCAGGCGAAGTACTGTAGCCGGCTCAAGGTTCGCCGCCGTGCGGCCCGGAATGTTATAGAGCATCACGGGCAGGGCTGACGCGTCGGCAATTGCCTTGAAGTGAAGGTACTGACCTTCCTGAGAAGGCTTGTTGTAGTAGGGATTCGCCGTCAGAATGCCGGAGAGGCCGGGAATGAGGGAAAGTTTTTCAACCCGCGCAACAGCTTCAGCCGTATTGTTGTGGGTGCATCCCGCCAGCACGGATACCCGCCCTGCCGCTGAGCCAACCACCGTCTCGACCAAGCGGACGGTCTCGTACTCGGTGAGCGTGGAAGCTTCTCCAGTAGAGCCTGCGGCGACCAGGAAGCTGATGCCGGAGTCGATCTGCCAGTGAACCAGAGAGCTAATCGCAGGTTCGTCGAGTGTGTTGTCCGGTCGGAAGGGCGTAATCAGCGCTGTCCCGCAGCCTTGTAGGTCCATAACAAATGCTAGTTTACCGTTGCGGGCGGGTGCTTGTCAGGAACGACGGCGGCGCGCGCTGCGAAGGCTCGCGGGATTTTAGTTGACGCCGATCGCTGAGCGGTGTGTCACACGAGGGCGGTGCCCAGGCCCCAAAGGGCATGGGCACCGCGTGAACTGTGATCCTATGCCCAGTTTCCGTTGCGCATCAGTGGCTCACTGGAACCGTCGGCATATACGCCATCTACGTTCATGTTGGCGTTGCCGATCATCCAGTCCACGTGGATGAGTGAGCTGTTGGCGCCGAGTTTTGTCAGCTCTTCTTCGCTCATCTTCTCTCCGCCAATGATGCAGGTGGAGTAAGCCTGTCCCAGTGCAATGTGGCTGGCCGCATTCTCGTCGAAGAGAGTGTTCCAGAACAGCAGGCCGCTTTCCGCAATGGGGGAGTGATGCGGAACTAGCGCTACTTCACCAAGCCGGGCTGCGCCCTCATCGGTGGAGATCAGCTTCTTCAGCGCTTCTTCTCCTGCAGACGCGGAGGCATCGACGATGCGGCCATTTTCAACGTGAACCGAGATGTTCTCGATCAGTGTTCCCTGGTGGGAGAGCGGCTTGGAGGCACGCACGCGGCCGTTCACGCGATCTTTATGCGGAGTCGTGAAGCACTCTTCCGTCGGGATATTGGGCTGGCAGTAGACGCCGTTGCCGGCGGTTGTCCCGCCTCCCGCCCACAGATGGTTATCTGCCAGACCCACCGTCACGTCGGTGAGGCCGTCGTTCGAGTGGAAGCGAAGCGCGTAGTAGCGCTTGTCGTTCAGGAAATCCACACGTTCCTTCAGACGGCTACCGTGTGCCTCCCAGGCTGCGACTGGATCAGGCTGATCGCTACGCGAGGCCGCGAAGATCGCATCCCATAGCTTCGCTACGGCTTCTCCCTCGGCAAGGTCAGGGAAGACGAGCTTTGCCCAGGCAGGGGTTGCGCAGGCGACGATGGTCCAGTTGATCTCGTGACGAGTGATGATCTCCATCGCCGGCTTGGCGGCTTTGCTGGCGGCGACATTCGCGCGGGAGACCTTGCCTGGTTCCTGTCCGGCAAGCAGAGAGGGATTGGCGCCCGTAATGCCAAGACGTGCTGCGCCTGAACGATAGGCATTGGCAATCCCTTCTGAGAGCCAGACCGCTGTTTTATCGAAACTCTCGTCGGGAGCGTACTGGTAACGCGCCAGGGTGAGTTCATCGTCATTGAAGAGAGTGGTCACCAGCGTGGCGCCGGCTTTGTACGCGTGTTCCGTAATGCGCCGAACAAAGGGAAGCGCTTCCATCGGAGCGGTGATGACCAGTTCCTGTCCGGCGCGAAGGTTAAGGCCGACACGGACAGTGACCAGTGCAAGGGCGTCGAGCTTTTCTTCGAAGGTTTTGGCGGCAACGGGAGCAAGAACGGTTGCAGAAGACATAGTGTTCCTAGGGTAGGAGCCGATCTGCTACTCCGCAAGTCCGGAAGATGCGATTCAAAAGATGAGATTCTAGAAGTGCATGAAAACTCTGGTATTGCTTGCGTGCCTGATCGGCGTGAGTGGGTGGACGTGGGCGCAGAAGTCACAAGATACGCCCGAAGTAAGAACGACGGTTGTTGTGGTGGGTGCTCCGGATGCCCTGGCAGAGGAGAACTCGGCGAGGTCGACCCGGGTGCTGGGGATCGAAGATCGCCGCCTGGCGCTGAGCGACAACAACGATGTGCTGCGCAGCGATCCCGCGGTGGACATCCAACAGCGCGGAGGTGCTGGAGTGCAGGCGGATCTATCGATCCGTGGGAGCTCCTACGAGCAGACGCTGGTGCTGTTGAACGGTCTGCGTATCAATGATGCCGAAACCTCGCATTTCAACCTGGACCTTCCAGTGCCCATGGCAGCCCTCGCAACAGCACATGTACTGCACGGTGCAGGATCGACGCTCTATGGCTCCGATGCTGTGAGCGGCGTCGTGAACTTTGTCACCGCCCCGGCGCAGGATGGACTGCGGTTGCGGCTGCAGGCAGGCGGAGGGAGCTTCGGAGGCCAGGAACAGTCGGCGCTAGCCTCGTGGGGAAAAGGAAAGCTGAGCCAGGTTTTTGCGGCTGGCCGGGATTTCTCATCCGGGTTCATGCCGGACCGGGACTATCGCTCTGAAGAGGCGAGTTCCGAGACACGGTTTCACTCGGTGCTGGGTGAGTCCGATGTACTGCTGGCAGGCAGCGATCGCGCCTTCGGCGCCAACGCGTTCTACGGAAACTACACCTCGTGGGAGCGGACGAAGGGATGGTTTGCCGGTCTGAGCCAGCAGATCGATTCAAAGACGCAGGCGGCGGTGGCCTTCCGGCGGCATACGGATATCTTTCTCCTGACCCGGAGCAATCCGCTGGGCTACAAGAACCAGCACATCGATACGAGCTGGCAGGGTGTGGTCCGTCGTCAGGATGCCTTGCCGTGGAAGCCTGCGAAGGTCTTCTACGGGTTGGAGACAAATGCTGACCAGATCGACAGCACCAACCTTGGGCGTCATGGACGGAATCGCGGTGCAGGGTATGTAGATCTGGAAGTTCGTGGACGAGGGAAGGGAACCCTCTCCGTCGGATTGCGTGAAGAGGTCTTCAGCGGCGGCAACGCCGTGCTGGTGCCATCAGTCGCCGGTAGCTTCTGGATGGGCCAGAGCCTGAAGGCGAGAGCATCCATCGGCCGCGGATACCGGCTACCGACGTATACGGACCTGTACTACAACGATCCGACAACAGTGGGAAATGCGGCACTGCAGCCGGAGTCGGCCTGGAGCTTCGATGGAGGACTGGACTGGTACCAGGGGCACAGATTCTCCGCTTCGGTGACAGGTTTCCATTCGCGGCAGACCAATGCGATTGACTATGTTCGAGCCAGCACCTCCGAGAAGTGGCGTGCAGCGAACCTGACCGGTGTACGGCTGACCGGAGCGGAAGCAGCGATTGACTGGCGACCCATAAGCGGACAAACGGTGCGTGTCGCCTTCACTCAGATCTCAGGCGCCCGTGAGGCGTTGCAGGGACTGCAGTCCGTTTATGTCTTCAACTTCCCCACACAGAATGCGGGTGTGGAGTGGATCGGACGCTGGAAAAACGGTGTTCTCCTGCGGCCAAGAGTGCGTGCCGTGCATCGGCTTGCGCGGGATGTGTACCCAGTCTGGGATGCAGCGGCGGCATGGGAGGGAAGGCAGGTTCAGCCTTACTTCCGCATGACGAACGGAAGCGACTCGCAATACCAGGAGCTGATTGGTGTACCAATGCCTGGGCGGGCGTATATCGCCGGAGTCGTGGTGTTGTGGGGCAAGGCGAAGTAATGGAAGGATTGAAAAGTTGAAGAATTGAATAAGGGTTCGAACTTCGCTCGAATCCTTTTTCTTTGTCATTTCGCAGTGACCGAAGGGAACGGAGAAATCTGCTTCTCTGCCCACCCGAATCGCCTTACTGGTTAAAACCAAAACCGCGGTTCTGATCAGAACCGCGGTTTTGGTTTGTTCTGCTTAGAGTTCCGAGAAGATGTCCTTGAAGTCATAGCAGCCTTTACGCGTCGACAGCCATTCAGCAGCGCGGACAGCACCTTCGGCAAAAGCGCGGCGGCTGAATGCCTCATGGGTCAAGACGATCTTGTCTCCCTTGGACGAGGCCGTCAGCGTATGAATTCCGACAGCATCGCCCTCGCGGTGACTGGTAATGGGAGCTTTCACACCGCCGAGTGCTTGTTCCAGGCTGATGGCTGTGCCGCTGGGCGCATCGAGCTTGGTAACGTGATGGGTCTCGTCGATCATGAATGTGTAGCCGGCCTTTGCGAGTCCCTTGGCTAGAACCGCGGCAGCCTGGAACATCACCTGGGTTCCGATGGAGTAGTTCGTGCCATAAAGCAGACCGGCCTCTTTTCGTTCGGCCAGGCTGCGCATGTCGGCGAGCTTCTCGTACCAACCGGTGGTGCCCACCACAACGCGGGCGCCGGTCGCGAGACAAGCGCGCAGGTTGGGAATGACGGCTTCGGGTGTGGTGAAATCGATCACCACATCGAAGCCGGTGACGAAGGGAGGCGTCAGCGCTGCGGCGTTAGGGTTCTCTTTCGCGTCGAGAACGTGCACGCCATGGCCGCGCTCATGCGCGACGTCGGCGACAAGCTTGCCAGTCTTACCGTGTCCGAGGACGAGGATACGCATCAAAATCTCTCTGATCAGGCTTTTGCGGTTGCAGGTTCGGTCTGTGCTGCAGTGCGAGCTTCCACATCGAAGACGCCAGGATCAGGGTTGGCGAAAAACTTCTTATGCAGAGAGCGCACCGCCTCTTCCACGTCCGACTCCTCGATCATAAAGCTCATATTGATTTCGCTGGCTCCCTGGCTGATCATGCGCACATTGACGTGGCTTACAGCCGTAAAGACCTGACCGGAGATGCCCGCGTGACCGCGGATATCTTCACCTACCAGGCAGATAAGAGCCTTATTGGGATCCAGTTTGACGTCGGCGATGGCGCTGAGATCTTCGATCACTGCATCGAGACCGATGTTTGAATCGACGGTCAGCGAGATCGAGACCTCGGATGTGGAGACCATATCGACCACGACCTTGTGCCGGTCGAAGATGTCAAAGACGGCCTTCATATAACCATGCGACATCAGCATGCCGGAGCTGACGATGTCGATGATGGTCAGCTTCCGCTTCGCTGCAATGCACTTGAAGGGCGACTTGCAGGGTGGAGCGGCTGCGATGATCTTAGTGCCTTCGTTCGCCGCATTGCGCGAGTTGAGCACCCAGACGGGAATGTTCTTCTGCACGGCCGGCAGGATGGTCGCCGGATGAAGCACCTTCGCGCCGAAGTAGGCAAGCTCAGCCGCCTCTTCGAAGCTGATGGTCTTCACACGAAGCGCATCGGAGGTGATGCGAGGATCCGTTGTCATGATGCCGTTGACATCGGTCCAGATCTCGATAGCGCCAGCATGCAGACCGCCACCAATCAGAGCACCGGTGTAGTCCGAGCCGCCGCGGCCCAGCGTGGTCGTAATACCCTGCTCGTTGGAAGCGATGAAGCCGCCCATGACGGGGGTTTTGCCGGCGTCGATCAACGGCAGAACATTCGCGACCAGCTTCTCTTCGATTTTGTCGGTGAGGGGCTTGGCTTTGCCGAAGGCTGAATCCGTGATGATGGACTCGCGCGCATCATGATGAATGCCGTTCAGGCCGCGCTGATCGAAGGCCGCGGCAACCATCCGCGATGAGAGACGCTCACCGTAGCTGACGACATTGTCTGTCGTACGTGGCGTGAGCTCTCCAACAGCTGCAATGCCGCGGAGCAGATCGTCGAGCGAATCGAACTCATGCCCGAGGACAGGCTGTATGGCGGTGAAGTGTTCGTTGTCCAGCAGCTCAGCGGCGGTGTCGACGTGGCGATTGCGCAAACGCGCAGAGATCGCGAGCGCGCCCATCTTGTCGCCTTTACCGGCGGCAGCAGCGGCAGCCAGAAGCTGGTCCGTGACCTTGGCCATGGCAGAGACGACAACGACCGGAGAGAGGCCCTTCTCGGTACGGGTGCGGACGATCGCGGCGGTACGGTCAATTGCCTTGGCGTCTTCGACAGAGGTTCCACCGAACTTCATGACGACGATGTGATTTCGGGGTGTGCTCATGCGTTCACCAGCGCTTCCTGTCGCGCGCCGGCGAACTTGAACTTACCCATCACCGCGAGGATCTCGGCGTTCAGAATAGCCGCGCCTGCAGCTCCACGAACCGTGTTGTGCGAGAGCAGGACAAACTTCCAATCCAGCAGCGAGCATGGGCGCAGACGACCGACGGTGGTGGCCATGCCGTTACCGCGAGCGATGTCCAGGCGGGGCTGGGGACGGTTTTCCGCTTCGTCGTACTCGACCGGATGCAGCGGGGCCGAGGGCAGGTGATGCGCACGCAGGGGCTGGAACTCGCGCCACGCAGCGACCATCTGTTCGTAGGTGGCCGGGGTTTTCAGCTTGATGCTGACGCACTCGGTATGGCCGTCGATGACGGGAACCCGGTTGCAGTGCGCGGAGACTTTTGCATCAAGCAGGTCGATGAAGCCGGTGCCGGCAGTCTCATCTGCGTTGAAGGCGCCGAGCAGCTTACCGACCTCTTCCTCCAGCTTCTCCTCTTCGTTCTTGATAAAGGGAACGACATTGCCGAGGATGTCGAGCGACGGAACGCCGGGGTAGCCGGCGCCGGAAACAGCCTGCATGGTTGTGACAAAAAGGCTCTCGATACCGAACTTCTGTTCCAGCGGAGCCAGTGCGAGCACCAGGCCAATGGCGCAGCAGTTGGGATTGGTGACCAGGAAGCCGCCGTTCTGCTTGCGAGAGACCTGGGTCTCAAGCAGTCCGAAGTGATCGGAGTTGACCTCGGGTACAACCAGAGGAACGTCCGGAGTCATGCGGAAGGCCGACGAGTTGGAGATCACGGCGCACCCTGCATTGGCGTAGGCGGGCTCCAGTTCCTTGGCGATCGGCGAATCGACGGACGAAAAGATAATGCGCGGCACTTCGCCGGACGCGAGCTGCTCCGCCGTGGGAACCGTATTGGGCTGCACGATCATTTTGGCGATCTGCGCCGGCAGCGGCGTGTCGAGCTTCCAGTTGGTGGCCTCACCGTACGGTTTACCGGCGGAGCGGTCCGATGCCGCGAGCCACGTAATCTCGAACCATGGGTGGTTGGCGAGAAGTTGGATAAAGCGCTGGCCCACCATGCCGGTGGCGCCAAGGATACCTACTTTACGTCGTTCCATACTGTCCTTGCGCATAATTACTGCGCGTCTTTGACTGAAAGCGTGATTTGTCTAGGATACCAAGGATCGTCCGTTTAGCGGCCAAACTGACGCAGGTGATGGTCGGTATGGAGCCAGGCCCAGCGGTGCCATTCCCGGGTGGTCATACCAGCGAAGATGGGGTGGGGCGGCCAGTTCCCCCGGTTGGCGGCGAAGGCGTCGAGGGCCTGCAGCAGAGTCACGCGATCGCACTGTAATTCCGCCGGTGGGGTGCCGCCAACCCCCTGTTTCATCTCGGGAGTGGTCGGGACGCCTTTCGGCCATTTGGTGGGAAAGTTCAGGGCAAGCCACTTGTAGAGCCCGACCGGGAGCGGCGGCTTGATGCGGGTATGGATCGTGCGCCGGTTGAGGCCATAGAGCAGAGAGTCGGTCATATGACAGACGGCCTGTGCCGCAGTCATATCGCCCCACTGCGGAGGTGTGTCCGGAGTGAGAGAGGCGATACGGGATTTCAGCACCTGGAGGTCGGCTGGGTTGGCGATGGTGGAGGGCACGGCCAACAGTGTAGCTGGAGTTGCCAGTTGCCAGTTGCCAGTTGCCAGTTGCCAGTTGCCAGTTGCCAGTTGCCAGTTGCCAGTTGCCAGTTGCGACTAGCGATGGGTTGCCTCGCATCGGTGTGTTGACGGGCCTTCTTGTGCCCTTGCAGTACCGTTTCAACTTTCAACTTTTAACTTTCAACTGTAGTTAAGACGTATGCTTGATGATTTTCTCGCGGAACTGGAGATCGATTCGAATCTCTTTGGCAGAGAGGGGCTGCTGAAGCGCATCGAAGCGCTGGATCGGTTGGATTTTTTTCTAGGAAGCGCTGAGCCGCGGAGCGGTGTTGGTGTGCGGCGAGCCGTGACCATGCGTGCGCGGCTCGATGCGGCCAACGCAGCTGTGTATGACGCGGTTCGCGAGGAGATACGGCAGGGTTCCGTAGCAGATGTCCGGCAATGGTTACGGAGTCAACGTGAGACGGAGCTGCCGCGTCCAGGGCTCTCGTATGACTCGCTGGATGAGATTGTGAGTGGCCTGTTGCGGCTTCACGTGCCAGAGATGGAGTTGCCGGAGCTGGCAGAGGAGATGGTGTTCTATCAGCCGACACCGGCGCGGCACATCCTCGATCTGATCGAGCATCTTGGCTTGCAGGAGACGGACCGTCTGATTGACTTCGGTGCCGGGATGGGACATGTGTCTTTGCTGGCATCAATGCTCTCCGGATGCCAGAGTGTTGGGGTTGAGGTGCAGGCTGCCTATGTGGCAGCCGCGCGACGGTGTGCGGCGGACCTCGGGTTGGAACGGGCACGTTTTGTCGCGCAGGATGCGAGAGATGCTGATCTGGACTGGGGAACAATCTTCTATCTGTACACGCCATTCCGAGGCTCGATGCTGGCAGAGGTGTTGCGGCGTTTAGAGGAGGAGAGCCGCAGGCGGCCGATGCGGATTGCTTCGCTCGGCCCCTGTACTTCGGAGATTGCGGCGCAGCGCTGGGTGAGGAGTGTGTCGACTTTGGAAGAGGGCCGTGTGAGCCTCTTTGAGGCCGGTTGAAAGTCCGGTTTCGTCAGAGGTTTTCGGAGCGGCGTCGTCTGCGGGCGGGTTGTGAACCAGCTCCGGCGAAGACACAGACCATCACGACGGCGTGGATGAGAAACCAGACTGAGAGGCCCTGGCTCTGATAGATGAGCACCAGGATCAGAATGCGCGGTACGAGGATGGCGGCGACCAGCGGCACCCAGCCGAAGAGATGGAACGGGACGAGATTGCCTTGCAGCCAGGCAATGGCGAGACAGATGCGGGGGAGAAAGAGGGAAAGGACGAGGAACCAGAAGGGAAGGGTCGTGGCGGCGAGGTGCAGGGAAGGAAGGTTCATGGCGTTCAGTCAGTGATGGTCTCTTCGCGACCTTCTGGTTCAGATGCTTCGCGAATCGGTGGTGTCATACCAAAAGGCTGGAAGTGTGCGGCGTTTCGACCGGAGCGTTTCACCTGGTAAAGAGCAGCGTCGGCGCGTGCCAAGAGGGTTCTGGTGGTGTCATGAGGTTCTCCTTCGGCGATACCGATGGAGAGTGTGATGGGAAGCTTGCCATGAACTGGAGGTATCCGACGGATCGCGTCGCGAATACGCTCAGCGACCGTGACAGCATCGGTTCCTTCAGTGCCTGGTAGAAGCAAGAGCAACTCATCGCCACCGAAGCGTCCGAAGGTATCGTAGGCACGGAGCTGTTCCTGAATCGCCTGAGAAACCAGGCGGAGAGCTTCATCGCCGGCAGCATGCCCCGCGGTGTCGTTAAAGGCTTTGAAGTTGTCGATATCGATAAGCATGAGTGACAGAGCCAGACCGCTGCGACCGGCATGTTCAAGCTCTTGTGCGAACTTCGATTCGGCGGCGGCGCGGGTGAGCGCTCCGGTAAGCGAGTCGATCTGGGCGGTGCGAAGGGTAGCGGCGCGCAGCTCACTCGTGATCATCGCGAGCAGGAACATGCCAGTAACACCGATGTGAAGGAAACCGGTAAGGATGCTGACGGTCTGCACACTGTCGCGCTGCATGAAGTTCTGCGGGGCTCCCTGTACCAAAAGAAGAACGATGCGCTGAAAGCTGAGAAGGGCAAAGATGCCAAACGCAACGGCTCCGAAACGAAGGAATCGTTTGGCGTTTGAGCATCTCCAAAGGGTGATGGCAGGAAGCAGGCGTCCGATCCCGATCGACCATGCGGCGGCGATGGAGCGGATTACGATGTCCTGTTTGACCAGGCTGAAATAGAAGAGCGCTGCGATACATACGGCGCCCGAGATCTCCATCACCCAGCCATACCGGGAGCGGTCATTCAGAAAGAGCTGGATCCCTCGGAACACGAGATAGTAGCTGAAATAGCCGATGGTATTGCCGACTGCGGCGGAGACCACCAGGGGAACCGCGCCGCGTGCTGCCACAAGTAACAGCGCACCGACACCCAGGGCAAAGCCCGCCGCCATAAGACCGATGCCACGCATGGCAGGATTCACCCGCCGCAAGATCAGAAAGGCAGAGGCCATCAGCAGCTCTAGAAGGAGCTGGCAGACCAGCAGCGTCCTGTTATCGAACCACGAGAGGAGGTGATCCATTCCAGTGACTAGATCCTAGTTTGGACTTTTTGGCTGCCAGTTGCGAGGCTGCGATGGGTTGCCTCGCTTGAGTGTGTTTAAGGTGTTTCTGCACCCATCCCATACCTCGTCAACTGGTAACTGTTAACTGGTAACTGCTTTATTTGCCCTGGACCAGCCAGGTGAACTGCTCTTTGGTCAGCGGTACCACCGAGAGGCGGAACTGACGGAACATGATTGAGTCCGCGAAGAGAGGATTGTCGCGAATTTCGGCGAGGGGCTTCGGGCGTGCGATCGCTTTGACCGGCTTGATGCGGACGGCCGGATTCTTCGGGTCAGACGCATCGACCGAAACGACCTTGGCATGACCGACAGCGGCTTTGCCGACGTTGGAGTGATAGATGACCAGGTCTTCGCCCGGTTTCATGCCACGCAGTGTGATCAGGGCCTGGGGATTCTTGATGCCATCCCATACGGTTTCACCATCACGCTGCAGGTCTTCGAAGGAGTAGGCGTCGGGTTCGGATTTGAGAAGGTAGGCAGCCATGGGGAGATTCTAGTTGCTGGTTGCTGTTTCCTGGTTGCTAGTTTCTCGTCGAGACCTCGTGGATCGAGCTAACCACCAAGGTCGAGTAAGTTGACTTCGGGCAATGGCTGGCCGAGGAAGCGGGAGCCGAGGGCCTGGAACTTTTCTGTCGAGTCGGTGGCGTAGAAGGTCAGATTGCCCGATGGGTGGCCGGGTAGGGCGTGGAGCATCTCCGCGACTTTGCCGGCGGTGGTCTCTGCCGAGTCGATGACGGTGATCGGTTGCGGGCTCAGTTCTGCGAGAAGCCGTGTGATGAGCGGACGGAGCAGAGGATAGTGGGTGCACCCCAGAAGCACGGTCGATGGCGAGAGTCCGGCTTTAGCGGCATCGGCGAGAGCTTCGGTGAGGTAGATGCGCGCCACTTGTTCGGTGACGTCGTGGTCGATCCATCCTTCTTCAACGAGCGGCACCAGAAGCGGACAGGCTTTCTGTGTAGCCTGAATGCCGACGGCTTGCAGTGCTTTGAGGTAGGCGTCTGACTGAACAGTGGCCTGGGTAGCCAGCACCAGGGTGGAACCGGAAGCGGTGGCTTCACGCGCAGCCTCTGCCCCGGGTTCGATTACGCCTAGGATGGGAAGGCTGGTGGATGCTCTGAGTTCCTCCATCGCAAGAGCTGAAGCGGTGTTGCAGGCGATGACGAGCATCTCCGCGCCGTGATCTTCGAGAAACTTAGCGGAGGATACGGCGTAGCGCGCGATGGTCTGGCGTGACTTGGCACCGTAGGGAAGACGGGCGGTATCGCCCAGATAGGTATAGCGGGCTCCTGGAATCAGCGGCAGGAGTGCGCGCAATACGGTCAAGCCTCCGAAGCCAGAGTCAAAGACGCCAACATGCACGGCAGTCATGGTGTCTCTTTCGTTGATTGAAGGGTGGTGTCGCTAGAAGGATACACCCGATCCAGAGAGAAATGACCCGCTAATGTGGGCCTTGTTTTGCCATCCACGAGGAACCGGATCCGGCTGACTTGTGGAAAATTTGCGTGGACAGTACCCAGCACAGAGAGCACGGTCAGGGTCTCGACTTCGACCCCTGAGGGATGTGCATCGGCGAAGCTCTGTCGAAGATTGATCACGGCCATGTATCCGTTCCGCGCCGCCATGTCGGTAAAAGCGGTGGGAGAGGGTGTCGTCTTCTCTTCGGTGTTTTTGCCGGCGGCTTCCGGTGGTTTGGGAGGTGTTAGAGGGAGTGGAAGGAAGAATACGTCGGCAATGGCGGTGCCATCGAACTTGAGGGGGTGAGGCGAGTCTGTCTGTCCGTAATCACCAAAAAGCCGTTCAAGAATGGCGCGCAGGCGGATCGTCGGCTCAGTGGGGAGCGCGATCTGGCGGTCGCTGGGAGTGATGGTGCCCGCTGCGTCGTCTGCCAGCAGGAAGGTAACGGCCTCAGTCTGGGTCGTGGCGGCCCCTGGAGCTTCAATGGGTGCGGCCGCATTCGAGATGGAGTTCAGCCGGCTGATAGTGCGCTGGTGCACGCGCCACAGATAGCCCGCCATGAGAACAGAGAGTGTCATCAGCGCCAGAAACAGAATGCGCTGGTAGCGGGGAATCATCGCACGGCTCCCGCGCCGGTAACGGCATTTGGATGGCCTCGCCAGAACAGCAGAGCACCCGCGACGGCTTCCGCGACCCGCTGTTGGTAGGCGGGGTCCTGGGCGGTCGCGTCATCGAGCGGGCCAAGCTCGATTGCGACTGCGGGGCAGGTGAGGGAATCAAGTGCAGCCAGCCAGGTGCGGTGATTGGTAACGGGCGTATGGGAACGGGAAATCGCCGCCTGCAGCTCTGAGGCGAGGCGAAGCGAACGTGTGACCCATGGCGCCTGGGCTTCATTCCAGAGGACAGGCTTCGAGCCCTGGAGAGTCGGCTCCGTCTCCGGAAGCGCGGAGGTGAAGATGTGGACTCCAGCGGCATTGCCGGAGGCATGCAGCGTGAGACAGGCTATGGCCCCGGAGCGGTTGGCAAGCTCAACCCGGCCATCGCCGGTGAGATTGGCGGCATCGTCCGGTGTCGTGTGGGTTAGAACAACTTTGAAGCCGCGGACGATCAGCAAGGATTGCAGGCGGTTAGCGAAGGCGATGGTCACGTCGCGCTCGGGAACTTTTTCCGTGAGCCGTGCACCGGTATCAGGGCCACCGTGAGCTGCGTCGAGAAGAATAATGGGGGGTTGTGCAGAGGTTTGCGCGCGGGCGGCGGGCAGCAGGAGCGCCGCTACCGCCGCCGCAAACAACGCGGGTTTAGAGCATTTTTTCTGTCGGTGCAGAGTAGGGCTTCCACATCGATGGGCGTTTTCCGCAATGAAAACACCGCGGCACTCCTCTGTCTCTGTCGGGATACCCAGTAACAGGAAAAATGCTCTAGTCCAGGGCATAGATGGCAAGACCACTCAGCAACTTCGGATAGAAGTCCGTGGACTTCTGCGGCATGACTTCGTTCGCGAAGGCGACATCGCGGAGCTGTTGCAGCGTTACCGGCTTGGTAAGGAAAGCAACGTCTGCCTCTCCTTTGTTCACCAGTTCCACGGCCTCGGATGCCTCGCGCAGGTACTTCACATTGCCCAGCTTTGTCACCTGTTCCTGCGAAAGACCGAGGATCTGCGCAAAGAGCAGGCCATGGAGCTGGACGACATCGAGCTGGCGCTGGCGCGGAGAAAACTCCTGCAGCTTCGGAGCAATGGCTTCAGATTTTGCGGTGAGCAGCCAGCTTCCGCGGGCTGTGACGGCAACGAAGGCCACTCCTTCGGTCGCATCGAGCGCAGCCTTGAGGGCTACATGGTTGCTGCCGTTCAGCGGAGCGCTGTCAAAGTACGGAGCAGCCTTGACGAGCAAGTCGTCCGCCGAGAAGTTCTGCAGGCCGTTGAGCACGCGGTGCGTCGGCAGAATGGTGATTCCGGGGGCGGCCATATTGACGAAGGTCATCATCATGGCAGCTTCAGGGTAGGCCGGCGTGGGGAGGTCCGTGGCGGTGACATGCAGCTTTTCTGCCTCATCGGCGCCTGCGGTCTCAGAGCCTGGAGCCGGATTGAAAGGCAGACCGAGCTCGGCGGCGCGCTCCTTGGAGTAAGCGACTGAGGTCTCGTAGCGATGATGCCCGTCAGCGATGATGAGCTTCTTATCCTGCATGGCCCCCACGATGATGCGGATCAGGGACGGATCGGTGATCTTCCAGAGCTTGTGGAGGACACCATAGTCGTCAACAACGGCCTGATCGGGAGCTGGGCCGTTCTCAAAGAGAAGGCGTTCCACGCTGAAACCAGGGTCGTTGTAGAGCATGTAAATCTGCTCGCAGTAGGCACGGGTCGCTTTGAACAGGGCCAGACGATCAGACTTGTGTTTGGGGAAGGTCTGTTCGTGGCGATAAACCACCTGATCGGCGTAATCGTACAGGTGGCCGAGGGCGATAAAGCCGCGGCGCTCACGCGTTTCAGTAGTGCCAGGGACGGTATAGACCTGCGAGTAGCCGTAGATGGCCGGTTCTGCCTCTTCGACCAGCACCTGATCCGTGCGCCAGGCGTTGAGGGTGTCGGCGGCACGGGTGTAGACGTTCTCTCCCTCTTCGGTATCGCCGGGGAAGTGTTTACCCAGGATCACGCGGATGAGATTCAGCGGGTGCCTCGCGTAGTAGCGGTCCTGCATCTCCGGGGTGATCTTGTCATAAGGCTGGGTGACGACATCCTCCAGCTTGACCTTGGCGGGGTTATAACGGAAGGCGCGGAACGGATAAATGCGAGCCATGCGTGCGGAAGGCGACACTCCAATCTTTAGGTTCTAGTAGAGATTGTACTTGGCGGGCATGCGGGCCTGCGGCCGGGTTGGGTAGTTGAATCGTTGAATAGTTGAGTGGTTGAAGGCGGTTTGCAGCGGATATTTGGGCTGGAATGACATTTTGTTGACAGTGCGGCGGCCGGTTTTCCCGATCATGGAATGAGAGGCTGCGATTTCACCGGGGGATGCGTCAAACAGAAAAACGGTGGATTACACTCGTACTTCCCGGAGATGATCTCCGGAACGAGGCTAACGGTGGCGGGTCTGGGTCTCAAGGGTCGGCTGGAGCGTGGGCAGCGCATATGGCGCCGCCTGGCAGTGCTGCTCGTGATGGGTATAGCGCTGGGCGGGAGTGCGTGGGCACAGGAGAATCCCCTGGGAGACGTGAATACCGCGGTGCCTCCGCCACCAAAGCCGCCGGTTGAGCCGAAAAAAGTGATTGAGGGTGGAGAGAATGTCGCCCGTGAGGCGGCTTCCGCGCCGCGGGGCGCCAGCATCCGTGTCTCGGTCAACCTTGTACTGGTACCGATGACGGTAACCGACCCAATGAACCGCCTGGTGACCGGCTTGGAGCGGGAGAACTTCTGGGTCTATGAGAACAACCAGCCGCAGGAGATCCGCACTTTCTCGCTGGATGACGCTCCGGTAACCATCGGGATCATCTTCGATATGAGCGGAAGCATGGGGTCGAAGTTTCAGCGGGCGCGCAAGGCGTTGAGTGCATT
>JABFXN010000003.1 GCA_013361705.1 Acidobacteriaceae bacterium | reverse complement strand
GGATCGCGTCGAAGTCGACGGGGAAGACCATGCGAGAGGCAAGCGCTGGCGGTGCATAGTGCTGGAAGGTAAGCACCATGAGCGGATCGGGAATTGCGATCTGCTGGCCGTCAGCGATGGTCGAAAGATGGCCTACTACCTTATAGAAGCTCTGCCTCTGTTCTGTGTACCAGTAGCCGATGATGGACTCGCGGGTTGTCACCCACGCCACAAAGAGGATAAGGAAAGTGATCGCTGCATAGCGCATGTGCCCGAAGAGCCGATGCGCCGCCGCGACTCCTGCAATGGCAAAGCCAAAACATACCGGAATGACAAAACGTGGCGAGAGCATGCCCCCCTTGATAGAAGCAACTCCGTAACCGAGAAACGGATACAGCATGAAGAAGAATGCTGCGACTAGTTCGTGGGTTGGAAAGGCCTGTCTCACATGTCGCCGGCGGTACTCCGATGCCAGATCGCCCAGGACTCTGGGACGCAGCTCGGCGCGGCAGGTGGTACAGAAGCGAGAGCAGACACGGATGATGCCGGTAAGCAGAAACAGTGCGAGCAGAGGATACAGCACTGCTTCCACCATCTCGGTGTACGAATCGAAGGCCTGATCGATCGCGACCTTATTCCATGCATGCGGAGCATAGGTTGCAATTCCTGCCCGAATCAGGCCTCGATAGAAGACGAGAGGTGTAGCAGCCAGTAGCAGTCCTGTCCAGATTCGGAGACGAATGACATAACGAAGATCTGGCGTACGCCACCGTTCTGCGCGCAACCGTTGCACGGTTAGAGTCGCCTCACCCGCTGCCACGGGAAAAAACGCGAGCACTGCGAAGTAGTTGGTGGAGATGCCGAGCGCTAGTGCGATGATCATGCCGATTAGGGCAAGGGCTTCACGGTTGCGTTTCTCCAGCTCGATGGTTCGCGACCAGCACAGTACGGCCAGCATCGCGAAACCATAAAAGATGCCGTAGCTGCGGCTTTCGTAGGAGTATTCGAAGGCTCCGGTCGCCATGGACACGAGGGTTCCCGCGAGTGCCCATGTGGGTGAGATCCGCCGCCGCAGGAAGAGATAGAGTGACAACAATCCCAACCAGTAACCGGCGATGGCCGGAAAGCGCAACGCGAGTTCGTGATCGCCAAAGAGACGCATCACACCCAGAACCGCGAGGTGAGACAGTGGCGGATTCGGATCGGCGCCCTGGCTGAGGGCGTGCCAGATTGCGTGGGCTGAACCCAGGCTCGCAATGTGATACGTGATCAGTTCGTCGAGCCACAGCAGCTTCATCGAAGAGACTAGCGCGGTGATGATGAGGTAGAAAAGGCTAAGCCCTGTGAAGGCTATGGCCGGATGGGTGTCAATCCACGCCTGTGCCCGGCTGGCCGCGATCCGCAGAGTTGTCGGGACATGGACGAGAGGTCTCGTCGTAACCCAGGTGCCCACGCAAACTTTCCTCCGAACAACTGAAATCCCATTGCAGAAAGTCGTGCAGGCCGGCCCGTTAGGGACGTGGGATGGAGTGTTGCTGGGAGAGGTTGTATCGCGGGAGGTCTAGAGCATTTTTCTTGTTGCTGGGTACCCCGAAAGGGGCGTGCAGCGGCGTTTTCATCGCGGAAAACGCCCATAGATGTAGAAGCCCTACACTACACCTACAGGAAAAATGCTCTAACTCAGCCACTTTAACAGGCGAATAATACCCATGCTCGCCGGTTTGCGGTGCGCGGAGACATCGGTGCGGGCCGCGATCTCCTTGCGATTCTGTGAGTAGTAGCTGTAGGCGCGCAGTAGCATCTCCTCATTGGTGAGCGTGGGCCGCCAGCCGAGCTCGCGCTTAATGCGTGTGGTGTCGAACAGAAAGCTCTCGGCAATCATCTTGTAGTGATACGGCCCAAGGGGCGAGAGCTTGAGTTTGTGCGCCGCAATCATGGCGGCAATCGTCGGACCCTGCGGCAGAGAGCGCACCTTGCTGCGCGATCCGGCGGCGGCGATGACGGACTCATAGACAGCACGCATCGACTTCACGTCGTCTGAGCCGACATTGAAGGTATTGCTGCCGTTGTAACCGGCCGCCTGGATGCATGCCGTCGCGAGATCGTCAGCGTAGATGAACTGGTACGTATTATTCCCGGGACCGACGACCCAGACCGTTTTGTGATCGTCAATGAACTCGTACAGGATGGCATGAAGGCCCAGCCGGCCGGAATCCATAATGGTGGGGCAGCGCAGTGTCACCACATTCAGGCGATCGGTGTAGCCCAAGAGAATCCTCTCCGCTTCCCATTTGGAGCGGCCATAGATCTCCACCGGCGCAGGTGTGTCTTCTTCTTTGATGGGACGGCCCATATTGGCGGCCCACAGACAGTTCGTGGAGGTAAAGACGAACGGTTTTACGCCATGCTCGACGGCCAGGTCGGCGAGCAGCCGGGTGGCGTCGACGTTCGAGGTCCACAGGAGATGCTCGTCGATCCGGGCGCCATGGGCCAACTGTGCCGCGACATGAAAGATAGCGTCGAAGCGATGCTCGGCAAAGACAGGTTGCATCAATGCCTTATCGCGAAGATCACCCTGGATGGAGGTCAGTCCAGGCAAGGTATCCTCGTCGCGTTCCAGGTCAATATTGACGACGGTATGGCCTTCACGAAGAAGTCTGCGCTTGAGAACGCCGCCAAAGAATCCGGAGGCGCCGGTGACCAGGGTGTGCATGTCTATGCCTATTTTAGACGGTCTGCGCGGGCATCCTAGACGGTCTCCGCGCGGAAACAAAGTTCGGTGGGTGCGTCCTTTTCTGCGGCCGCGGCGTCACAGGTACAACAAATCGACAGAGTTTCTGAATCATCCGTAGGATAGAAGTGGAATGAGAAAGAAAGCCGTGATCCTGGGCGCAGGCCCTGCTGGTCTGACTGCCGCTCTGGAACTGGTACGGCAGTCGGATATCCAACCCATCGTTCTCGAAGCCGGAGACTGTGTTGGCGGCATCTCGCGCACCGTGCGTTATAACGGCAACCGGATGGACATCGGTGGTCACCGCTTTTTTTCAAAGAGCGACAAGGTGATGCGTTGGTGGCTCGAGCTCATGCCGGTGGAGCACGAGGCCGAGGCCGAAGCGGCGATTAGCTACCAGAACAAGACACGGCATCTGCCCATGCACGAACGCCGCGAAGGCGAGGATAAAGACCATGTCATGCT
>JABFXN010000398.1 GCA_013361705.1 Acidobacteriaceae bacterium | reverse complement strand
GTTTCGTGGGGCCTAGACCGCAATGTTTCGTGCAGATCGCGCATCTAAGAAGTTGGGAGGTGTCGAAGATGGCCCCAAAGTACATCTCCCGCCGTGACCTCCTGAAAATTGCTGCTGCTGCCGGCGTGTCCTCACTCATCCCGGGCTGTGGCGCGGTCAACAAAGCTGCTTCCACCGTGTCTGGCGGAGGAATCGGCGGGTCAACCTGCGCCAAGCTTACCGATATCGAGCATGTCGTCATCGTCATCCAGGAGAATCGCTCCTTCGACCACTACTTCGGCAGTTATAAAGGCGCACGCGGCTTCTCCGAAATTTCCAACGCATACAAACAGCCCTTTCCCGGCAATGCCACCGCCACTCCCGCCGGCCTGCTCTATCCCTTCCACCTCGACACCTCGAAGTGGAACGCGGCCTGCACCCACGACATCGACCACAGCTGGCTCGCGCAGCACCAGAGTTGGAACAACGGCGCCAACGATGGTTTCGTCACCTCGCATATTCCCATCAACGAGAACGACGCAATCCTCACCATGGGCTATTACACACGCATTGACCTGCCCTACTACTACGCCTTGGCTGACGCCTTCACGCTCTGCGATAACTACTACTGTTCCGTGATCGGCCCCACCCATCCCAATCGCCTTTACACGATGGCCGCCTCGATCGACCCCGATGGGAAGAATGGTGGTCCACTCATCCAGACCCTCATCACAAATCAGAGCAGCATGTACGGCAAGCTCACTTACACGACCATGCCGGAGCAGCTCCAGTCGCGCGGGATTTCGTGGAAGATCTACAGCTCAGCCGACAGCAGTATCGGCAATGGCCTTCTATCGTCCGACAACGTTCTTCCCTTTTTCAAGAACTATCAGGACTCCACAACCACGCTGTATAAGAACGCTTTTGGCCCACAGTTCCCCACAGACTTCGTCGCTGACGCCGCCTCCGGCAATCTGCCGCAGGTTTCCTGGATCATTCCCTCTGTGGTCGAGTCAGACCATCCACCTTCACCATCTCTTTTGGGTGAACTCACGCTTGCGACCATCATCAACGCTCTCACTGCCAATTCTGCGCAGTGGGCCAAGACCGTTCTCTTCGTGACCTACGACGAAAACGGTGGCTTCTTCGACCATGTTGCGCCGCCTACAGCGCCTCCGGGCACGGCTGGCGAATACATCACCGTCGCACCTGTTCCAGACCCATCAGTCCTCGGCGGCATAAGCGGGCCGATCGGACTCGGCTTTCGTGTGCCTATGCTTGTGATTTCGCCATTCACACGCGGTGGCTTCATCTCATCCGACACCTTCGACCACACCTCGGTGCTGCGCTTTCTCGAAACTCGCTTCGGCGCCGAAGTTCCTAATCTCTCCGCGTGGCGTCGGGCCACCGTGGGCGACATGACCTCCGCCTTCAACTTCTCCAAACCCGACGTTTCCGTGCCCGTGCTCCCGACGCTTAATGCCGCCGACACCACTCTCATCAACGGCTGCATCTCCGCCCTCACCGGCACCACACCCTACCCGATCCCCAATCCGCAAAGCCTTCCCACCCAGGAATCCGGCACCGCGATTCGCCCCAACTCCTCCTGCTAGGCGCGGCTGATTCTGAATTGTCGTTCTGGAAGTCAACCTTACGCAGCAGGATCCCGAACACCGTGTTGTCAAGGGGACACTCTCGCAAGTGAGAGCTCATTTTAACGACATGAGTTCAGAGAACCGTACCGGTCCGTCTTTCAATTTTTATTTCGAAGGCATTTCAGTGTGGTGGGCCCGGCAGGATTCGAACCTGCAGCCAAGGGATTATGAGTTTCCTGAGTGTGAGCCTAGCGAGCACTGGCGCGTGCAGGGCTGCCAGCACTGGGCACTTCGGCCTCGTACTGGAAAACCTTCTCTCTTTTGGGAAGTGGCTTGTTTTACGTGTCGAAAGCCGTTGGATGAGACATAATCAGGAGCGAAGCGTCTGAGAAGTAGTCACAGGACATAGGAGCATCTATGCGCCGACTGCTGTGATTTCTGTCTGGATTCACGCTGCTTTTTGGGATGGGAAGCAATGCGCACGCATGCTTCTGCGGTGGTCCGGGGCCCGTATGCTCCATCCAAATGGGCTCGTCAATAATTTTCCGCGGGACCGTAGTGGAGAGCACGCTGATTCCGAACATCACGACGGTCAAGCGTCCGGACGGCACAGAAATGCAACTCGCCGGCAACGGCACCGTCAAGGTCCGATTATCCGTAGCGGAGACGTTCAGTGGAGAGCCCAAAGCCGAACAGATCATATATACGTCGCAGCAGGGCTCGGCCTGCGGATTTCCGTTTCAGGTCGGACGTGAGTACGTCGTCTTTACCTACGTAAGCGAGGCGCAGTTGTGGACCTCTCGTTGTTCCCGAACAGTGCTGTTGGACCCGGGTGTTGAGAACGCGGCGGTGACCTGGATGCGCGCCTATAAGACCGCCCCGCTTGGCTCGGAGATCTCCGGCTCATTGCGATTGCCGCTCGACAGTAACATCACGGCTGTACCCGCGACAGTTCAACTCTCAGGACCCGACAGTCGAACTGTTACGGCAGACGGCGAAGGCAGGTATGTTTTCGGGAATCTCAAAGCTGGCGAATATTCTGTTGCAGCGCTGGTGCCCGAAGGGTTTGCAACCAGCAAGCCCACAAAGATCACGGTCGCGGACAAAGGATGCGCCGAGGTGAACTGGCCTGTCACTTATGAAGGCCGAATCCGAGGCAACGTCGTCGATGCTGACGGTAGACCTGTTGAGGACATGCATATGGAACTTCAGTACGCCAGCGGAGCCCGGATGAACTCAAGTCACATCGCAACGACAGACCTGAATGGCGGCTATGAATTTCAGCACCTGTCGCCCGGCGACTATCTCGTCGCCGCACGAAACCCGGGATATCTAACAGAAGACGGTGCTTCGACAATCTACTATCCTCATTCATCGAGGCCGGAAGCACGGACGATTGCTCTTGGGCCCGCAGCGACTGTGGATCGGGTAGACTTCGTGCTTGCCCGCCTGCGTTCCACACGGACCGTCAGAGTAAATGTAATCCTGCCGGATGGTTCGCCGGCACCTGCCGGTCTGCATCTCTACGCCTTCCCGAACGGTAGCAGAGGAGACGAACCAACCCGAACTGGCCTGACAGATGCCTCCGGAAGCGCTGTTCTTCCACTCTCCCTTTGGCCGGGAATACGCCATCT
>JABFXN010000261.1 GCA_013361705.1 Acidobacteriaceae bacterium | reverse complement strand
CAACTGGCAACTGGCAACTGGCAACTGGCAACTGGCAACTGGCAACTGGCAACTGGCAACTGGCAACTGGCAACTGGCAACTGGCTTCACCGCTACATCCTCCCCGGTAAACTAAAGGAGAATGTTTAGAAAGCTGTACGCAGACTGGATGTACGCGTGGGAGACGCGGCTCACCACGGCAGACACCAACCGCATTGTGCGTCCGCTCGAATGGGGCTTTGATTGGCTGGCCGAGTGGGGGACGCATGTGGAAGAAGACCCGCTTGGATCGATGAAGGCCATCAACGGCCACATCGTCGCCAATGCCGCGGATTTCTTCAGCTATCAGACGCCGACCGACTTCCGTCTGGAGAAGCGGCACCCCCAGCTCTTTCCCACCAACGTGCGTCCGGAGACGCTGGCGAAGGATGCATTGTGGAAGGCCAATGCCGAAGAGGGCCTGATTGAAGAGGCCGAGTTCCTGCGCTTTACCTCCGCCGTACGCACCAAGTATCCGGAGAATGACCAGGTAAACGCACGCTGGTATCCCGCCCCGCCACATCAGGATCCCAAACGGCCGAAGCAGGCGATCATCGTCATGCCGCAGTGGAATGCCGATGCCTTCAGCCATAACGTTCTCTGCGATTTGTTCAACAAGTTCGGCGTCTCCGCGCTGCGGCTCTCGAAGCCGTATCACGACATCCGCAGACCGGCCGAGCTCGAACGATCGGACTACGCCGTAAGCTCGAACATCGGCCGCACCATCGAGGCGGTGCGGCAGGCCGTTGTCGATGTGCGGAGCTGCGTCGACTGGCTGCAGTCACAGGGATACACACATTTTGGCGTACTGGGAACAAGCCTGGGGTCGGAGTATGCGTTTCTCTCCGCGGCTTTCGACGAACGGTTAAAAGTCTGCGCCTTCAATCACGCATCGACCAGCTTCGGCGATGTGGTGTGGCAGGGGCAGAGCACGCGTCATGTGCGCGCGGCGTTTGAAGAAGCCGGCATGTCGCGGGAGGATGTGCGGGCCTGCTTCGAGGCGATCAGCCCGAAGAATTACATGGAGCAGTTCGCGCGTGTGAAAGACCGGCAGACGCTGGTCGTTTATGCGACCTACGATCTGACGTTTCCTCTGGAGTTTTCGCTGGAAGTACTGCGGAACTTTGAACAGCGTGGAATTCCGCACACGCCGAAAGTGCTGCCTTGCGGGCACTACGTGGTGGGTGAGAAGCCATACGCATGGCTGGACGGCTGGTACCTCGGCACGTTCGTCTATCGAGCGTTCAAGCGCCTGCGTACAGCGAGCTAAGAGCATTTTCCTGTTGCTGGCTCTAACCCGGGAACGAATTGTTCAAGCAGTCTTCTTGGTGTGGCGATGCGCCCTGCCGAAGTGCGAAGCAAAGAGGCAAGGGAGCACAACTACAGCAACCAAACTGCAACCTAAGAGAAGGTCCATCATATTGGTCAACGTATCCATCGGCGACCGTCCCCCGTTGCTTTAGTGCAGCGGACAACTTTTGTGATGCATTCTTCTTCGACCGCGTCTACCTTGGTGTCCGAAAACGATACATACCACGGCGCCCACACCATAGTGACGCAACATAGGGCTAGAAGGAAATCATGCATTCAGAATGACCCTCCGAACTTGGATTCGGTTCCTCTTTTGGGAGGATCGCTCGCTTCAGAATCGGGCGATATCGCCTTTGCGGGGGAACGTGATGCGACTTTGGTGGCAGGGGCGCGTCCCGTCACAGCGCCCTCTTCGGCTCGAAGCGCCTTGATTGAAAAATTGAATCAAGAGACTAATCAACTGCTATGACCTACCCGAATTGAAGGCGGCCTTGAAGGCAGGTTCTAGTTGCTGGTTGCTAGGGGTGGCCCTACATTCGCTCTAGCCACCGCACTGGGTGCCCCGGCCTTCACTATCTTGGTCTCAAATCTCGGAGTCAAATGAGTTCATTCCCTACTCACGACGAAAGAAGGTCGCGCGTAGCGCGATGCCCAGGTCCCCGAGGGACCCGGGGCACCCAGTGCGTGGGCTAACAGTCGATATCCTCCGCTGTTGTTCCCAAGCCCAACTCAATGGGCGTTCTCGGGCGGTCTAGGACTGGGGTCCGAGCCAGACTTTTGGCGACGCGGTTAAAATATCCGTATGCCGATCGACTTCAACGCCTCACTCGCCGCCTCTGACCCCGAAATCGCAACGATGGTCGAAAAGGAGGTCATCCGCCAGCACGAAGGTCTGGAGATGATCGCCAGTGAGAACTTCGTCTCGCGCGCTGTGCTGGAGGCCGCTGGAACGGTCTTCACCAACAAGTATGCCGAGGGGTATCCGGCGAAGCGTTACTACGGCGGTTGCGAGTTTGCCGACGTCGTTGAGAATCTTGCGCGTGATCGCGCCAAGCAGATCTTCGGCGCCGACCACGCCAATGTGCAGCCACACTCCGGCTCGCAGGCCAATGCGTCGGCTTACATGACCATCCTGCAGCCTGGCGACACCATCCTGGGTCTGGACCTGGCGCACGGCGGCCACCTCACCCACGGCCACAAGTTGAACTTCTCCGGCAAGCTGTATCGCGTGGTCGGCTACCAGGTGCGCAAAGACACCGAGGTCGTGGACTACGACGAGCTCGAAGCGACAGCCCTGCGTGAGAAGCCGAAGGTCATCGTCGGCGGCGGATCGGCATATCCCCGCATCTTCGACTTCGCCCGCATGCGCGCCATTGCGGATAAGGTCGGCGCCTACTTCATGGTCGATATGGCCCACTTTGCCGGCCTGGTGGCAGGCGGGGTGCATCCTTCGCCGGTGCCGCACGCACACTTCGTCACCACCACCACCCACAAGACGCTGCGCGGACCGCGTGGCGGCATGGTCCTGTGCACGCAAGAGTTCGCACAGGGCCTCGACCGCTCTGTCTTCCCCGGCCAGCAGGGCGGACCGCTGGTGCATATCGTCGCTGCCAAAGCTGTTGCCTTCAAGGAAGCTCTGCAGCCTGAGTTCAAGCTCTATGCCGCGCAGATCGTTGCCAACGCCAAGGCGCTGGCCGAGGCGCTGCAGGGGGAAGGCTTCCGCATCATCTCCGGTGGCACCGACACGCACCTCATGCTGGTCGACGTCTTTGCCAAGGGCATCCTGGGCAGCGAAGCCGAGAACGCCTTAGGTGAAGCCGGCATCACCGTGAACAAGAACGCGATTCCGTACGACACCAATCCGCCGCTGAAGCCCTCGGGCATCCGCGTGGGCACACCGGCACTGACGACTCGCGGCATGAAGGAAGACGACATGCGCATCATCGCCAAGTGGATCGCCGAAGCTCTCGAGCACCGCAACGATGCAGACAAGCTCGCGAAGATCAAAGGCCAGGTCGGCGAGTTGGCAGAGAAGTATCCGCTGTACGGGTTCTTACGCGAGCAGGCGCTCGCCTAGAAATTGAATGATGGAATTATTGAAGGATTGAATAATTCTTCGTGGTTGATTGAGAGGGGGGTGGGTTTCGCTTATGCGAGGCTCGCCCCTTTTAGCGTCCAGGGGAAATGCTGAATGGTGTGCCACCGGGCTTTCATCATTCAATGATTCAATCATTCCATTATTCAATTGGCAGCCGAGAATCCAAAGCCACACCACCCAAAAGTAGAGGCTCTACCGGATATTGTATCAAGCACGAACTAAATAGCAATAGCACTTCCGTTCAATAGTCGCGGGCGTGTTTCCGCTCTACGATTCTTAATCGCTGGATGGCCCGCAAGGATAAGGGGCCGGGCGACATGTGCGACGAATAACAATCCGTTTGCTGCTCTTCTTTCTGGTGGCCGTCCTCGGCTTTGAGTTGATGACCACCGCGTTCCACCTCCTGAATCAACCGAGCGATAAGGCCGTTTACGGCGGCATGGTGCTGCTCGTCTGCGATGCGGTGGTGGTGTGCTGTGCAACCTGGTTTCTCTGGAGGCGTTTATGAGCGTACTTGGTAATTTTCTTGAGGTGACCGGCCGCGGTAACGGCGGTGACGACGATCCTGGCAAACGCATGCTGCGTTTTGCCCTGAAGTGGGGCGTGGTCATCGTCATCGCGATCATTGCGCTGAATCTGTTCTTTGGCTACATCGTCAGTATCACGCGCATCGGCGCCGGGTATGAGGGCGTGGAGATCTCGCTCTCCGGCTCGCAGCGTGGTGCACAGGAGATTCCGATCCGTACAGGATGGGTCTTCTACAGCCCGCTGAAGTCGCAGATCATCGAGTTTCCGACCTTTGTGCAGACGGTGAAGTGGACGCAGGATGCCCATGAAGGTTCGCCGACGAACGAACAGATGAGCTTCAACTCGAAGGAGGGTATGGAGATCTATGCCGATGTATCGCTGAGCTACGCCATCGATCCGCGGCGCGTGCCTGACTTCTACGTGAAGTACCGGCTTAACGACCTGACACGCTTTACGCACGGCATTCTGCGCGACGTGGTCCGCAACTCGCTGAATGAGGTGGCCAGCACCTATACGGTGGAGGAGATCTACGGTGAGCGCAAAGCTGAGTTCCTGACCAAGGTGCAGGCCCTCATCCAGCAAAAGATGGATCCTGTCGGCGTGGGCATTCAGCAGTTCGGCTTCATCGGTGCTCCGCGCGTTCCCAGCGTGATTGCGTCAGCCATCACCGCGAAGGCGCAGGCTATCCAGAGCGCTGAGCGTGCGCGCAATGAGCTGGCCGAGACACAGGCCGAAGCCGCCAAGCAGATTGCCGCGGCCGAGGGTGAAGCCAAGTCCAGCGTGACGCGCGCTCAGGGTGAGGCGGAGGCCAACCGCATCCGTCAGACCTCGATCACGCCGCAACTGCTGGAGCTTCGCAAGCTGGAAAACCAGCGTGCCCTGATCGAACGCTGGAACGGTCAGTTGCCCAGCGTGCAGACCGGCAACGGGCAGATGCTGATGGAGCTGCCCTCAGCGAGGTAATGAATGATTGAAGAATTGAATGATTGAATGATTTTCTTGCTTGATTGAAAGGGGTGGGTTTCGCGTATGCGAAGTCGCCCCTTTTCAGCGTCTAGGGGCAGTGCTAAACGATGTCCCAAGGGCTTTCATCATTCAATGATTCAATCATTTGATTATCCAATCGGCGCTTACACACGAGTCCCTCTTGGACACCACGACCCACTAGTGCTGCCAAAAAGACTAGTAGGTCTCGACCAGTTCTTCTTCGCGGATGGGTTCCGCGGAGTTGCTGTCTTCGAGGGCGGCGAGGACGTTGGCGTCAAACCAGGCGTCGTGCGCTTCCACCACAGCAGCAATTACGGATTGTGGATTCATAACCATGCTGGCAGCTTAGCCAAGCCTGCACCCGGGTGAAAGTATCGTTCCAGATGCCCCCGTTGACTCTCTTGGTGCGACAATCACAGCGGAATGCTTGCTTTTTTTGTCCTGGTTTCTGTCCTGCTGCTGGCTACCCTCATGCTGCCCAGGCTCCAGATTGGCGGTGGGCGACGCGGCCAGATGCTGCGGTATGCACAGCAGACCGGCGGAGACTTTCCCGACGACGAGATTCCGCAGGACTTCCCCTTCTCCATGACCGACGACCTGAACTGGGGCCAGGGCCGTCACTGTATCTTCTGGCGGCAGAGCGACAGCTACGTCATCGTGATGGATGCCGAGATTGGCTTCGGACGTGAGAGACATCCGCTGACCTTGATGGCCGCCCGGCATGACGCCGCGACCGGAGTGATCTGGTCGATACCGCGGGAGATCGAGATGCGCGCCGAGGATGGATGGGTGGTGTTGCTTGAGCGGGAGCGGAAGCTGTTGAGGACGGAGCAGATTGAGAAGCTTCGAAGGCTGTTTCTTGAGGGGCAGCACGTTTAAAGTTAAAAGTTGAACGTTGAAGACGTATGGTACGGGCAAGGTTGAGGACAGAGCTTACCCGTATGGTGAAAAACGGTTCGCGCGTTGCGCGAATACCCAGGTCCCAGAGGGACCTGGGGCACCCGGTCTTGTGACTGCACGGAAACGGGTTCTTCGCTGCGCTCAGAATGACAAAGGTTTGCGAGGGGCTTAGGAAAGACAAAGGCCCGGCTGTGGCCGGGCCCTTGCGCGAAGCGCCTTTGCCTGGACGGCGAGTCCCGGCTAGTCCTCCTCAGATGCGCATGGGCATTAGGATGTAGCGGTACTTGGAGTCTTCGCCGCTTTCTTCGGGGCGCATCTGGCCGGCGGACTGGGCGTCCTTGAATTCGAGGCGGACCTCGCCGGTGTTGCCGATGGCTTTGAGGAAGTCCAGCAGGTAGGCGGAGTTGAAGCCGACGACCAGCGGATCGTAGCTGTAAGGAGTCTCGATCGTGTCTTCCGACTCGCCGGAGTCGGTGGACGAGGAAGAGATCTTCAGCTCGTTCTGCTCCATGCGGATCTTGATGGCGCCGGAGCGCTCGTCGGCAAACTGGGCAACGCGCTGGATGGCTCCCATCAGGTCTTCGCTGCGGACGATGACGAACTTGTTGTTGTCGCGCGGCAGAACGGCCTCGTAGTTGGGGAACTGGCCGGTCAGCTTGCGGCTGGTCAGCACGCGTCCGCCGATGCGGAAGTAGAGGGTCTGCTCGTCGTCGGCGAACTCGAGCGTGTCATCTTCAGTGTTCGCCAGGAGGGAGGACAGCTCGCCCAGGCACTTGCGCGGGATGAGGGTCTTCTTCTCGCCGGAGACTCCGGAGATGGTCTCACCGAAGCGCTCAATGTGAGCCAGGCGGTGTCCGTCGGTGGCGACCATGGCCATGGACTCGGACTTGAGGACCAGCAGAGCTCCATTGAGGGTGTAGCGCGACTCCTCGTTGGAGATGGCGAAGATGGTCTTGGAGATCATGCTGCGCAGGGCAGCGACGTTGACCTTCAGGGCGCCGGTCTCAGGAAACTCAGGAACGGTGGGGAAGTTGGCCCGGGCCATGCCCACCATTTTGGTGTTGGAGCGGCCGGCACGGATCTGCACCCAGTGGTTATCCATCAGCTTGATGCTGATCTCACCTTCGGGCAGCAGCTTGATGTAGTCGTACAGCTTGCGCGCGGGGATAGTGCAGGCGCCGGGCTTCTTCACCTTGGCCGTGGTGGAGGTGCGCAGGGATTGGTCGAGATCGGTGGCCGTAATGGTCAGGCGGTCATCGTCGGCCTCGAAGAGGAAGTTCGACAGAATGGGGATCGTCGTCTTACGTTCCACCACCGACTGTGCGGCCGTCAGCTCACGCAGTAAGTCGGCGCGCGAGATAGAGATTTCGAGATTGCCGGAGGGAGCCGCGGATGCTGCAGCTTGAAGCGGGGTTGCGGTGGTCGTCATGGCAGAAGTGTCTCCCGATGGTGAAACCTTGACGTGCGTTTGGCAACACTGTACCAGTTCGTCAACACACGTGGAACAGCTTGATTGTAGCGAGGATTGCAGAAAGAAAGCAGTTGTGCAAAAAGGGAGTAAATGTTGAATGGTGGGATAGTTGAATGGTGGCCGCTAGCGCGGGGGAGCGCCCACTCACCCTATTCCGCCAGTTTTGGGTTTGCCCCTGGGTGCCATGGCTCGGAGCGCTGAAGGCGCGCCCTATATCAGCCTGGGGCAACGCCCCAGGTTTCCGAGCAATATAGCGAAACAAGGCCTGAAGGGCCGCTCTATAGGACCCAGCTATTTCTCCAACTCCGCCTCAATCGCGGCGATCAGGGTCGGGTCGTCGGGGGTGGTGTCCGGGGCAAACCGGGCGACCGGCTCTCCGGTACGGCTGATGAGGAACTTTTCGAAGTTCCAGAGCAGCTCCGGCGGCTGATTCGGCTCGGTGCCGTAGTTGCGCAGATCGCCGGCAAAATCGAAGCCGGTGGTCGAGATTGCCTGTGGCAGCGCCGTCGTAAGTTCCTGATAGAGCGGATGTTTCCCCGGTCCGGTGACGTCGATCTTGGCGAACATGGGGAAGCTGACGTCGTACGTCAACGAGCAGAACTGGGCAATCTCCTGATTGCTGCCGGGCTCCTGCCCTCCGAAGTCGTTAGCCGGAAAGCCGAGAACCACCAGGCCACGGTCCTGGAAGCGCTCGAAGAGGGACTCCAGGCCGGTGTACTGCGGCGTGAGTCCGCACTTGGAGGCGACGTTGACGATCAGCAGTACTTTACCGACGTACTCAGCCAGGGTGGTGGGCTGGTTGGTGATGGTCTCCAGCGGGATAGTCTGCAGGTTTGCCATGCTGACTTGGATGCTCCTGGCAGGAGTTAAAAGTTGCAAGTTAAAGGTTGAAACGTTAACGCTGGGACAGGAAGAGGAGATTGGCCCCATCGAAGGCTCTTGTCTCACCCTTCCATTGTTTGCTTCAACTTCTTTCTCGATCGTAGGAGTTTCTGGCGCCTGTTGAAGAGGCATCGGCGTGTGGCAACGGTGATCTGCATGCTCTGGGAGAAGTTCAGATGAGGAATGAGGCAGATGCGCGCACGCAGGGGATTGGTGCCTCTCTCGAAGGCGTAGAGCCCTGCGATTCCGTAACGCCTCCACGGCCGCCAGTATGAGATGTCGCTGATATTGGCGAGACTGTAGGACATTTCTCGGGAATCGGCATAGGGCTGGCGGCAGATGAGGCGGTCGCCGGAGATGCGGAACATGGCATCGACGCCAAACCAGCGGCGCCACGCCGGACACAGGCCTAAGCCGAGCGGAATAAGTGCAATAAGGCAGACCGAACGGTCATTCGGTTTGCTGAAGAGCCGAAGAACCAGGAATGTCAGCGCCGCCGGTGCGAGACATAGAAACGCCGTTTGCCGGTTCGGCGGATATACAGCTCGCACTGTAAGACCATCGGGCGCGTCCTTAATTTCGAGCTGAAAACGCATGGAAGGGACAGTGTAGCCGGGTGTCAGACTCCGTCAGAAAGTAAACGTCTGGTTTTCTGCGTCTTCCTCTTCTTTGGTAAGCGGAGGAATCGATCGCCACTTTTGCGATCAGACGACCGATCAGGTGGAGAATGAATTTCAACATGAAGTGAGTCCTTGCGGCTTCTGACGGGATTGCCTCAGCCGGGGAGGAGAAGGAACCAAATAACGTTGGCTGAGGAAACCACCGCACGCTGCTCTTCGTAACCTTCCATACGGAGGAGATCGCATTGAAGAGACTCCTGATCGTCGCAACCCTAGTAATGCTCTGCGGAATAGCTCCGGCACAAACCCCACCGCCTGAGCGAACCGTCACCGGCAACGTAGTCGTCTCGCAGCACGACCCGGTGGTGCGGATCGCACTTCCGAAAGAGGCGGTCTATCTCGGCGCGCAGCGCTTCGTCCTCTACGGCGTGGCGGATTGTGAAATCCATCTCTTCGTCGAAGCCGATGCGCAGCGGGTGGTGAAGCGGCTGTACTGGATCCAGTTCGAGGGATATCTGCCGAGCACTCCCAACGCAACCTACGGCTACAAGTTCGAGCGCACGCTGGAGCTGGGCGGCATGCGCTTCGACGTAAGACCACGCTTCGGCTCATCACAGCCGGCAAAAGAGGGCAGCGACGCCGCAAAGGTACAGACCATGCTGCACGCCCACGACTACACCGAGCCCGCAGGCATGATGAACGTCCGCCTGGTCCACCTGACCGATGAGACCAAGCGGCGGGAGCTGATGGTGATCTACGCGGAGGATCTGAAGGAGACCGGATTTACAGCAGAAGACCTGATGCCCGGTGGACGTGGCAACCCGCGGTGGCCGGAGATTGAAAAGTCTTTAGTGGAGCATGCACAACGAAGGGTGCAGTTTGCGCCGAAATAACTTCTAACTTGTGACTGAATCGCGCCTGGGAGACGCTTTCTCGCTTGTTTTGTTCGATAACACTCATCCCAATATCCGGCTAATTGGGTTGCAGGGATATAAAATTAGGAATCGGGCGACCCAATCGCCCGATTCCTTTTTTGGAGTACCTGTGGCATCTGTCAAGCAATCGGCAGTAGTACTGGGCGCCCAGTGGGGCGATGAGGGCAAGGGCAAGATTGTCGATGTCCTCTCAGAGAAGTTTCAGGTGGTCGCGCGGTATGCCGGTGGGCACAATGCCGGGCACACCGTCATCATCAAGGGGAAGAAGTACGTCCTGCATCTGATTCCCTGCGGCGTGCTGCGGCCGGACTGCCTCAGCGTGATCGGCAATGGCGTTGTGATGGATCCTGCCGCCTTTCTGACCGAGGTGAAGATGCTGAAGGAGGCCGGTCTGCCAGTCGACGGACAGCTCTTTGTCAGCGATCGCGCCCAGGTGATTCTGCCCTACCACCGCATGATCGAGCTGGCCGCCGAGAACGCCCCCGGACGTACGAAGATCGGCACCACCAGCCGTGGCATTGGGCCTGCCTACGAAGACAAGATGCACCGCAACGGCCTGCGCGTGATCGACCTGCTGAACCCGGCGCTGCTGCGCACCCACATCACCAACGCCTGCCATGAGAAGAACTCCATCGCGCACGCTCTGTGGGGCACTGAACCTCTGAACCCGGCCAAGATCTACGAGGAGTACGCCCGCTACGCTGAGCAGGTGGCTCCCTACGTGACCGACACCGCGACCCTGATGAATGACAGCCTGAAGGCAGGCAAGCGGATTATGTTCGAGGGCGCACAAGGTGCGTTGCTGGACATCGACCACGGAACCTATCCCTTTGTCACCAGCTCTTCGGCTACGGCCGGCGGAGCCGTGATCGGCACTGGCGTCGGTCCAACGGCCATCGGCACTGTGATCGGCGTGACCAAGGCTTATGTCACCCGCGTGGGCGAGGGTCCATTCCCGACCGAGATCCATGGCGAGATGGGCGAGGAACTGCGCAAGCGCGGCAATGAGTACGGCGCCTCTACCGGACGCCCGCGCCGTTGCGGCTGGATGGACCTGCCGATCCTGCGGTACAGCAACATGATCAACGGCACGGAGTGGCTGGTCGTGACCAAGATGGACGTGCTGGACTCCCTGAAGGAGATTCCGGTCTGCACCGCCTATAAGCTCGACGGCAAGGTGACGGAGAGCATTCCGGCAGACGTTCGCGGCCTGGAGGCTCTGGAGCCGGTCTACACCACGCTGCCCGGCTGGGCTGAGTCGACCGAGGGCATCACCGAGTTCGACAAGCTGCCGAAGAAAGCGCAGGAGTATCTGAAGTTCCTGGAGAAGGAGACCGGAGCGAAGATCGGTATGGTTTCGACCGGCCCGGATCGCGAACAGACGATGGTTTTGCCGGAGTTTGCCGCCAGCGTTATTGGGTAGTTATTTGGGATGGAGAAAAGCCCGCGTTCGCGCGGGCTTTTTGCTTTTGGGGTTTCGAAGAAATGGCTGAAAGTTGCAAGTTGAAGGTTGAAGACGTACGGCGTGGGGAAGGCTGAGAACGCTGGCCGGCTTGGACTCTCTTCAAGCACGACGGAAAGTGTGTCGACAAGGCATTCGCACCTGAAGTGCGAACTGGCTGCGCTTTTGGCGCTACGACTGGTGGTGCTCCTCATGATCGCCACAGGATGGTCCTGCATGGAATCGCTTCTTGCGAAATGACAAACGAAAGACGATCCAGCCTCAAGCACTGGATAACCTTCCCCCTCACTACTGCGTTCTAACTATTAGAAGCGGAGGTGCGCGATGTCAGATATTAAGACACCGAACCGCTGTAAGCCGGGCCCATGCGAGCACAGTCGTGCCGCATCTTCAACCTTTCTCTCGCCATCTTTCCGACGCGGTGAGCATGCTTTCGGGATGGCCACTGACGCCACAAATCGTGCAGTAGTAACGGGCTTCCCGTTACGAACTCGCGGCATCAGAGTGTGCAGCGAAAGTGGTAGTTGGTTACTAAAAGTTCTTTTGACTTTGCGGAGAAAACGGGGCTACACTCCGTACACCTTACCGATGAAGTACGTAGTCAAATTCGCTATGCTGGCCTTGGCCGTGGTGGCTCCAATCGCCATTCACGCGCAGGTTTTTCGCCAGGTTGGCATGGCCCCGGTGAATGGCGTACGCAAAATTGCGGCGGGAAACAAGCCCCATTCGCACCGGCAGATTGAGGCGTTGGAAGAGCAGTGGCGCCAGGCGCAACTGAAGGCCGATACCGACACGATGTCGAAGATGATGGCCGACGATTACATCGGTATCTCCGCCAATGGCATGGTGCAGACCAAGCAACAGATGGTCGAGCGCGTGACGAACCGCAAGATCAACATCACCCGCATGGATGTCGACGAGCTGAAGGTAAAGATCATCAATGGAAGCACTGCCGTCGTGACCTCTCAGGTCGATGTGGACGGCGAGATGGATGGGCGTCCGCTGCACGGGAAATATCTCTACACCCGCGTCTATGCCCGCCAGCAGAACGGGGGATGGAAGGTCGTGAACTTTGAAGCGACCCGTATGCGGCCGGAACCCGATAAGATTGCCGATAACAAGTAATCGTTAACGTTAAATGCGAAAGGCCCGGAGAATTTCTCTGGGCCTTGCTATTATGGGGTGGGTCCCCTAGGCAATGCGCGTTTGCGGCGTCAACACGGGAGTACTACTCAGGGCCGGTTTGCGTACATTGTTCAGGGGCATATTCAAGGCAAGTAGCCGGCGCGGCAGTGACCGCGTCTGGCCGGTAATGCGCGCGTCCTCAGGTTCGATCAATGAGGCAGCGGCAATGGTCGGGGTGATGGGTAGTACCTTGAGCGAGCTTTGCATCGTACACCTCCGGGGGCCGGGAGACATTCCATGCGAGAAAAGGCGTGGAACATCCAAATGGGGTTTTGGATCCATGCAAGTACTAGCTGTTCGTTCTAACGGAATAGGATAGATGCGACTGACGTCAGGCCCTGTTGCTTACAGCGACTGCGTATGTTGCATCATAATGAACCAATTTTGTGCCGGTAGCTGTGATTACCGTCACATTTTCGACGTTTTCATTCCCGATTTGGCGCTACGTACGGTTTTACAGCGACTGAAAGGCCTGTCGCAGGCGCTGCCAGGTGACATCCAGATCTTCCGGCAGAATACGAGTCTCAGCCAGCACAGGCATGAAGTTATTATCCCCCACCCATCGCGGCAGCCCGTGGAGATGCAAGTGTGCCGCAACGCCGGCCCCGGCAGCTTCTCCAAGGTTCAGGCCAAAGTTCAGCCCATCCGGCCGGTAGGTTGCACGGATAGCCCGCTCCGTCTGCTGGGCCATGGTGATCAGCTCATGCGCTGATTCCACGTCGAGCTTCGCGAGCGCGTCCGTGTGCAGATACGGTACCACCATTACATGACCACTGGTATAGGGAAATGCATTCAGAGCGACGTAGTGGAATTTTCCGCGTGTGACGATGTGTCCGTGGCGTTCTGCTTCATCCACTGACATGCCATGCTCAATGGCGTAGTCGACCGAAGCAATGAGATTACAGAAGACGCATCCCTGGTCGTCAGGATAGGCATTCAGAGGCTCAGGGATACCTTTGCGCTGCGAAGGCCCAGACTTGGTGATATACGCGTAACGCCATGGCGTCCAGAGGCGGTCCATGGACTGATTCTAGTTGCTGGTTGCTGGTTACTGGTTACTGGTTGCCAGTTGCCAGTTGCCAGTTGCCAGTTGCCAGTTGCCAGTTGCCAGTGATCGGACGTTGCACGTTGCGAAGAGTTTCGGCAGATCTTCGGAGATGTTGCCTGGCGCAGCCCATCCATCTCATGCCTGCTGCTTTTCAACTGGCAACTGGAAACTGGTCACTGGCAACCGGAATTCACGGCGCGCCGTGAAGTCGATATTTCCTTTCCAGAAACGCCGCCAGCCCTTTGGGTACCGTGGCGGCTAGTTCCTGCCAGGTGAGCAGCGCCAGGCGGCTGCGGAGGTCTGCCGTGCGGACGCAGCGGATGATCTGGAACCAGGCTTCCCGCAGGTCGGAGCGGCGGGCATCGCATAGCACCAGGTAGATCTTGCCTGAGTGGTGGGCTGCCAGTGCTCCGCGGAGGAGCTGGTAGTGGAGATAGTCACCGCGGGAGTTGCGGGGCAGATCTTCGAGGAAGAAGACCTCTTCGAGGTCACGGTAGCGCTCTATCAATGCTGGACGGGCGGTCTGAAAACCAGTCTCAGTGAGCTTGGCTTCGTTCAGCAGGTGCCCGAGGACGAGATCGACCTCCGAGCGGTCAGAGCGAGTGCCGTGCTGGGGCGCCTTCATGCGCACTCCGAACTCAGGTGTAAGACCGGGAGCGATGCCGAGCAGGGCACAGACCTGCGGGCGCGCCAGCAGGCCCGGATAGCAGACGATGTTCATCAGCAGGGCATCAGAGGAGTTGGCGCAGTCGAGCTCCTTACGCCGGCGCGCCGCGGCGTACGCCACCCGGCTGCTCGCCGTGTATGCCTTTGTGAGCCGCGCAGCCCAGGCGGGGTTGGCGAGGATGCGGCGATAGCTGGATGGATGGAAGTTGCCGTGTTGGCCGAGTTCATCTTCCTGGAAGAGGACCGATGGCGTGTGCAGGTCGTCGCGGCCGTAGGTCGTTTCGTGCTCGCGCTCAAGCGCGAGTCCGCGGGCGGAGAGTTCGCGACGGAGTTGGGAGGAGGAGAGGGGCATCGGCGCTTGTTAGAAGTTAGACGTCGAAGAGGAATGGTGTCGAGTGCGCGCCGAGTTGAAAGTTGAAGGTTGAAAGTTGGAAACGTACTGCATGGGTGAGTCTGGTGGGATGCCCCACATACGCGAAGTTTATGTGGGATTATCGGGGTGACGATCGAGCGAAGCTTGACCCGTTCTGCCAATCATAAAGACGGTTCGCGCACAGCGCGAATGCCCAGGTCCCCGAGGGACCGGAGGGACCCGGGGCACCCGGTGTTTGGGCGGTTCAGGCGGCCTCGATTGCCCATGCCGTACCTCTTCAACCTTCAACTTTTAACTTTCAACGAGGCCCTTCAACGTCATTCAAAGTGGGCCACCGTAATCAAAGAGAGGCAAAGAAGAAGGCCTCCCTTGCGGGAGGCCTTTGCGCTTCTCGTCGCATGGGCGAAGACTACATCGTGACGCCGCCCTTGTTCTTCTCTTCCTTCTTGCGCTCGTTTTCCTTACGTGCGCCCATGGCCTTGTCGCTCCACTCCTGCGCCTTGTCCAGGTCGGCCTTGCGAGCGGGGTCGTTGCCGCACTCGAGGTCAGCCTTACGGCGATAGGTGAGGTTGAGGTAGGTCATGGCTTCCTCATAGGTCGCGTTGTTATCGACGGCCTTCTGCAGATACTCCAGACCTTCGTTCACCAGGTTGGTGTTCTGGGCCTGCAGCTTGGCGCATGCGTCCTTGCTCTTCTTGGGGTTGCCGTCGCCTCCGTCGGTCAGGCCGTCGGCAGCAAGGATGGTGGTGGCATTCTTATACGACTGCATCCAGTCGATAACGCCGATGGTGTAATAAGCCTCAGAGGCAGCGGGATCGACCTCGATCACCTTCTTCTGCCAGTTCTTCGCATCATCAAACTTCTTCAGGTTGAAGCTGATGGAAGCCATCTGCTGCAGTGCCGTCTTGTCCTTGGGGTCCTTCGTAAGGATCTGCTGAAAACCATCCATCGCGCGTTGTGCCGTTTTCAGGTTCTCAGGCGTCTCAAGGTTAGGCACTACCTGCGATGCCAGCGTGGTGGCGAGATAAAGACGGGCCACATCATAGCTCGGATCGTAATCGAGAGCCTGCTGGAAATGATTGATAGCGTCTTCGTACTTCGCGGCCTTGAAGGATGCGATGCCCTTCGTGAGCTGGTCGCGGGCCTTCAGACGGTTGCATCCGGTGGCCGAGAGAAGCGTAACCAGGAGAAGTGCGGCCATTGCCGGAACACGTAGCTGGAATTTCATTGGACGAAGGGTCTCCTTGAGAATTCGCGATGTAGTGATTTTGCCGGATTGCGTGCGAGAAGCGCGACAGTCTTGCACGATGATTGTAAAGGCATAGCATGACGCATGGCCAGTAGTTGAAGGTGAAAAGGAGATTGGCCCACCTGATCGGTACCGATCAGGTGGTAACCCTCCTCCGAAGACGGTTCAGCAGTTCATCTGGTTGCAGTCTTTTCTGGTTAACAAACCAATTTCCGAGGCCCCCGCGCGGCGGATAGTATTGATCGCGCCGGCGATCTCCTGCAAGTCAAAACGTCCATCCGCCTGTAAAAAGACGGTGTGGTCCTGCCTCTGGTTCATTGCCATTGCAAGACGGCTGCCCACCTCATCAGGAGCCATCTCCTGACGGTTCAAAGCATAGGCGGGAACGCCACGATCGCCATAGGACAACTGCACTACTAACGGAACAGAGACCGGTTCCGGAGCCGAATGCGTTGCCGGTTGGGGAAGAGCCGCGCCGATGCCATGACTGGGTCTGGGAGCAATGACCATAAAGATAATGAGCAGAACGAGAAGAACGTCGATCAGAGGCGTGACGTTGATCTCAGAGGCGATGCCGCGGGTTGCTGCTGTGAATGCCATAAAGACCTCGTTAAGGAAGTCGCGGGCGAGCACAGTCTTAAAGACACCGCGGGCGGCAGCTCTGTGCCACCGCCCGCGTAAGGTATAGGTCGACGTGCTTCTGGGCGCGTATCCTCGTGCGTATCCGGACACGCATGAGCAGGGAGCCCAAGCGCGGCAGAAGCTCACCGTATGCTTACTGTCCAGCCTCGACGCGAGGTGTAATCAGACCGATGTTGTCCACGCCGGCGGCGTGTCCGAAGTCGATCACCTCAGCGACGTACTGGAAGTCGAGGTCCTTGTCACCCTTGACGAACATGACCTTTTCGGCGCGGGTCGCGTAGATCTCCTGCAGCTTGGGCGTCAGGCCATCCTTCGCGAAGTCCGTGTCGTTGATCTTGTACGCAGGACGCCCATTGTTGGACAGCACCTGCACCACGATGGTGCGGTCGTTGGGGTTCTCCTGCTGGTTCTTGTCCTTCGGCGGCTGAGGCACCAGGGTGTCCAGTCCATGAACTGCCGTGGGCTGGATGACCATGAAGATGATCAGCAGCACCAGCAGAATGTCGATCATGGGCGTCACATTGATGTCAGAAGAGACGCCGCCACCACCACCGGCACTCATTCCCATAGCTGAATCTCCTTCGTTGCCGCGCTTGGGCGGCGAATCTTGAGCTTACTTACTGATCTTCAGTCTTCTCGGTCAGCAGACCGAGCTGGCTTACGCCAGCCGAACGGATACCGTCGACAGCGTCCATTACCTTGCCGTAGTTCGCGCGGGCGTCGCCACGAAGGTAGACGTGCTTCTCGGTCTTGTTCTCCAGCTTGGCCGAGATTTTAGCGCCCATATCGTCAACAGTCACCTGGTCACCGCCCAGGAAGACCTTGCCGTCGCGGGTCACAGCAACGACGACGGAATCTTCTTTATTGGCGTCTTCCATGATCACCGCGGCGTTAGCCTTGGGCAGTTCGACGTTCACCTTGTTGTTCAACATGGGGGTAATGACCATGAAGATGATCAGCAGCACCAGCATCACGTCCACCATCGGTGTGACGTTGATGTTGGAATTTACCGCACCCTCGAGGTTCCGAGATGCCATTCCCATCGGAGTTGCTCCTTAAGCGAGTCTTTTCGTACTGCGAGAGTTTCAGGCCGCCCGGACCCCGGTCATGCCGTTTCGCGGCGGCTGACCGGGGTGCGAGGCGGAGATTCTCGCTTGGGCTGTTTAGCGGTGCGACTGCTTGATGAAGTAGTCCACCAGCTCCGAGGAGCTGTTGTCCATCTCCACGTCGAAGGACTCAACCTTGCCGGTGAAGAAGTTGAAGCACATAACGGCCGGGATAGCCACGAGCAGACCGAACGCGGTCGTTACCAGAGCTTCCGAGATACCGCCGGCGACAGCGCCGATACCGGAGGTCTTCTGGGTAGCGATCTGCTGGAAGGCGTTAAGAATACCGACTACCGTACCGAACAGACCGATAAAGGGAGCGGTGGAACCGATGGTGGCCAGACCGCCCAGGCCGCGCTTCAGCTTGGCGTGAACGATAGCTTCGGAGCGCTCCAGAGCGCGCTTGGCAGACTCGATCTGGTCCTCGGTGATGGAACCGCCGGAACCGAACGAACGGAACTCCTGCAGGCCGGCGGTAACAACCTCGGCCAGGTGCGACTTCTTGGAACGGTCGGCGATCTTGATCGCCTCATCCAGACGGCCGTCCTTCAGAGCGCCGGCAACCTTGGGAGCAAACTCACGGGACTGCTTACGGGCAGCGGAGAAATACAGGGCGCGATCGATGATCACAGCCAGCGACCAGATCGACATGATGAACAGGATGATGGCGACGATACGAGCCAGCCAGCCCATGTTCGTCCACAGACCCATGAGCGAGAAGCTTACCTGGCCCTCCTGGAGAAACATGCCGATGCTGTGGGGGGCGAAAGTTGCGAGATGAGCGAGAATCACTTGATTCTTTCCTCCTGATTAGGACTTCCGGTACTACGTGTGATGCAAAACGTTAATTGTTTGAGCTGTGCCAGCCGGGCCACAGCCCCCGCAATATCGAAACCTGCTGCTAAGTCTTGAGACTTAGCCTCCCATCGTAAAGTTTACGGTGATGGTGGTATCCACTTCGGTGGGTTCACCATTGAGCAGGTAGGGCTTGTACTTCCACTGCTGCACAGCCTCGACGGCCGAGTTACGCAGCATCTCAGGTCCGCTGATGACCGTCAGGTTCTGGATGGCGCCGGTCTTCGAGATCACGGCATGCAGCACAACCGAACCCTGTACGTGAGCGGCGCGGGCGATCGGAGGATAGACCGGGTTGGTCTTCACCAGGATCTGTCCAGCCATCACACCGGCCGAAACACGGGTCGGTCCTTTGGGCGGAGCCACCTTCACGACCGGGGCCGGAGCCGTACCGATACCACCAAGGACGCCACCAGCGATGCCGGAACCGGAACCGCCACCCATGCCCGCCATACCGGCAACACCGGCGACCTGCGGCGGAGGCGCAGCATCTTCCTTAACCATCTTGATGTCTTTGGGGATCTTGGTCGGAGCGTGCAGGCCCTGATCCAGCTCGCTGATGACCTTGATCGGCTTCACCACCTGCGCCGGCGGCGGGGGTGGCGGAGGCGGAGGCGGCGGCGGGGGCGCGCTGAGCATCGCCGTCATCGCCGTCTTAGGCAGCGCTTCGGGATACAGCAGCGGAATCAGGATCATCAATGCAATGATGATCCCGTTGAAACTAAAGGTAGCGATCATCCAGTACTTGGACTTGGACTTGATCTTGCCGCCGGATTCCATCAACGAGTCTTCAAACATAGTTGCAACCCTCAAATTGGAGGTGAGCCTACGTGCTACAGACACCGCGGATTCTGATTTTGTTCCCGGAATAGGGAGGCGTTCCCCAAAAAATTGAAAAAGTTTCTGGGTTGCACTGAGGACAGTGCAACCCAGCCTAATTACGCCCGCTTGCCGCCGGGAAGCGATGCCGCCTTACCCTTCGCGATACGCCAATCCTGGTACGCCACCAGCATCGGAGCCGCGACCGCGATCGACGAATAGGTACCGATCAGGATGCCGACCACCAGCGCGAAGCTGAAGCCGTGCAGCACCTCTCCGCCGAAGAGATATAGCGAGAGAACGGTAAGGAAGGTCAGACCCGAGGTCAGGATGGTCCGGCTCAGGGTCTGGTTAAGGCTGCGGTTCACCACGGTCGACAGCGTCTCGCGGCGAGACGACGCCAGGTTCTCGCGGATACGGTCGAAGACCACGATCGTATCGTTCATGGAGTAACCGACCAGCGTCAGGATTGCCGCCACCACGGTGAGCGTAATTTCCTGGTTGGTAAGGCTGAACGCGCCGATGGTGATCAGCGTGTCATGGAAAACAGCAACCACGGCCGCTACACCATAGATGAGCTCGAAGCGGAACCAGAGATAGACCAGCATGCCGAGCAACGAGTACAGGGTCGCAAACAGCGCCTGGTGACGGAGCTGTTCGCCGGCCGTCGGCCCGATGGTCTGGGAGCTCTCCACCTTGAAGCCGCCGTCGTGATAGTTCGACTGCAGGGCGCTGAGCACAGCGGCGCGGGCATCGAAGCCGGTGGCATCGCTCTTCTCCGGCAGCGAGATCAGGACCTCGGGCCGGGCAGCCTGGTCGCCCCTGACAGCCTGGATCTTCGCATCCTTAATTCCAGCCGCGTCGAAGGCGGAGCGGATACGGTCTTCGCTGGGCGTACGGTCGAAGCTGACATGCACCTGAGTGCCGCCCTTAAAGTCCACGCCGTACGGAATCTTGTGCCAGAAGAGCATGCTGAAGATGCCTGCCACTGAAAAGACGAGAGAGAAGGCGAGCAGATACCACTTCTTGCCCAGCCAGTCGATATTGATATCGCGAAACAGTTCCACTGTTGTTGCTCCGAAAATTCCGTATTAGATGGAGAGCGCTTCGCCGCGCTGCTTGCGGTTCAGGATCGCGTCAAAGATGGTGCGCGAGACGAAGACCGCGGTAAAGATGTTGGCCAACAGACCGAAGGTCAGGGTCACGGCGAATCCACGGACCGGACCAGTACCAAAGAGGAAGAGGATGGCCGCCGAGACGATGGTCGTCACGTGGGTATCGATGATCGTGATCCACGCGTGCGCGAAACCGTTCTGTACCGCGGCACTGGGCGTGCGGCCCAGGTGCAGTTCTTCACGGATACGTTCGAAGATCAGAACGTTGGAGTCGACACCCATACCGATGGTCAGAATCACACCGGCGATACCCGGCAGGGTCAGCGTCGATCCGGTCAGGCCCATGAAGCCGAGCAGGATGACCAGGTTCAGAACCAGCGCCAGGTCAGCGTTGATGCCGGCTCCGCGGTAATAGAGGAGCATGAAGAACATCACCGCGAGCATGCCGGCGACGGCGGCATAGACGCCGTGCGTAATCGAAGCGGCGCCCAGGGACGGACCGACGGTCAGCGTGTCGAGATACGAGATGGAAGCAGGCAGGGAACCAGTGCGGAGCATGAGCGAGAGGTTCTTGGCCTCATCCTCGGAGAGACCTTCGATCACGCCCGAGTCATGGATGGCGCTCTTGATGCTGGCCACACTGCGAACGCGGTTTTCGAGAACCACGGCGATGCCCTTGCCGACGTTTGCGCTGGTGAACTCATAGAAGCGTTCGCCGGCGCCGCTGGTCAGGTTGAAGCTGGTCTGCGACTGACCGGTGTTGGGGTCGCGAACTGGCTGGGCTCCGCGGAAGTCGGTACCGGAGACGATGGCCACGCGCTTGAGCACATAGAACATGTCGCTGTTACCGGCAGCCGTGACCGAGCTTGCACCCTTCACGACCATGTCGTCTGGAGGAAGCGAGCCGCCGAGGGTCTGCAGAGCTTCGGCCTCAGTAGCCGCCGGTCCGCCGACCACTTCATGGATTTCGAGGCGAGCGGTCGACTGGATGGCGTTGTGCACCTCGTCGGCGTTGGAGATGCCGGGCAGCTCGATGAGGATCTGGTTGTCACCCAGGCCGTACTGCTGGATGACGGGCTCAGCGACGCCGAGGCTGTCGACGCGCTGCCGGATGGTCTCAATCGAGGTCTGGAGAACCGTGCTCTCCATCTCCTTGCGCGACTGCTGCTTCATGGTCAGCGTGTAGCCGTTCGGCACCGACGCCACATCGTAGGTCGAGGAATAGGAGGTGCCGTTCAGAACGCCGCGAGCTTTGGAGGTGTCGGCGGAGGTGACATTCGCAACATTAATAATGTCGACCTTGGTGGGATCGAGCTTGGCGACCTGCGCACCTGTGACTCCAGCCTTGGCCAGGTCAGTCTGGAGGCGAGCGACATCGGAGTCGGTCTGCGCCGCTACGGCTTCAGCCACATGCACCTGCAGCACGAGGTGGGTGCCGCCCTTGAGATCGAGGCCCAGGTGGATGCTGTTGGTCAGCAGTTGCTTCACGCTGCCCTTCTTCGGCAGGCCGGAGCCGAAGAAGATGAAATAGGTAAAGATGACCAGAGTCGCAACAATAATGCCGGTCCGACCGGCGAGCTTCTTCTGCATGGCTACTTTTCTTCCTCGCCGGTCGTAACGCTGGCAATGGCGCTCTTGGCAAACTCGAGCTTCAGGTTGTCGGGAGCGACGCGCAGGATTAGCGAATCGTCTTTTACCGACAGGATGACGCCCTTGATGCCGCCGGAGGTTGTAACGCGGTCGCCGGCCTTGAGGTCACCCAGCATCTGCTGCCACTTCTTCTGCTTGCGCTGGTTCGGAAGAATCAGCAGGAAGTAGAAGACAGCAATCATGAGAACGATAGGCAGCATCGTAACCAGAGAAGATCCCTGGGCAATCTGCAGAATCACGGCTGAGACAGGTGCGGATACGGTCAACGCGAGCGTCCTTCAACACACCGGCGGGGCGCGGCCTTGGGGACGCGAACCAACCGGATCGAAAATGATCACCCGATGTCCTTTTAGAAGTCGGGCCCGTCCTGGATGGACGCTGCCCGCGTCACGCCGGGCGATGGGCTACGTCCGTAAACGGACGCAGGTCTGCCTGCCCGGATGGAAGGGTGCTAGGCTCCAGCATCGCTGAGGCCGCTCCGACATGTCAAGGAATCGCCTGACGGCACACACATTGTAAACACCCGGAGGTACCTGCCTTCATCTCTCTGTCTCCCGGCCCCATGAGCGCCCGCACCTCCGCCGCACGCATATCGAGCAGGGGACCGTTTTCCAAAACGAACTTCACCATCCGGTCCACGGTGGCCACACCGGCCATCCTTCCGTCGGCTCCAACGACGACGATCGGGTCGAAACGGTGAGCCGGGGGTCTGCTGAGGCACAGTTGGAGCACCGCCCGCAGATCGCTCTCGCGCTGAATCTTCATCGGCTGGGCCAGGTGGCGGATGCCGATCAGGGAGTGCCGCTCAATGATGCCGAAGGGACGGTTCCCCTCGTCCACCAGCAGAACGACATGCGCCTCTTCGTTCGCGTCAAGGTAGGTTGCGGCTGTGTCCGCGTCGGAGCAGGCGAAGCAACTGTCGATCACGCCCCATAGGTTGCCTTGCTGCCTGGCCTCCGCCCGCGAGCGAATGGCTTCGGCCTGCGCGACCGGCAGAGGCTGCATCTCCTCGGAGGGTTTGCCGAGGTAGTAACCCTGCGCCAGCGAAACACCGAGGTGGATAAGTTCTTCCAGCTCGCTCTCGCTCTCCACACCTTCGGCGATGATCGTGGCATCGATGCGGCTGGCCATGGTGCCCATCATCTCGATCAGCGAAGAACGGGCCGGCTCTTTGTGACAACCGCCGACAAAGAACCGGTCGAGCTTGATGAAGTTGGGACGCAGCTCCATGACGTGCTTCAGGCTGGCGTATCCGGCGCCAGTGTCGTCAACCGCAATGTGGCCGCCGGCTTCACGGATCTGATCGAGACGGGAGCGGAGGATGGAGTAATCATGAATGGGTTCGTCTTCCGTGACCTCAAAGACGGTTCCACCGAAATGTCCGATCTCCTTTAGTAACTGCTGCCACTGCCGCGAAAGCAGAAGAGACGGGCCTGCATTGATGGTGAGAAAGCATTTCGGCGGAAGCTTCGACCGCTCCCAGAAAGCACTACGCAGAACCACGCTCTCCAGATCCGCACGTCTGCCTAGATCGCCGGCTACCCGAAAGACCTGGTCCGGAGACGAGGCGATCTCGGCGGGAAAACGCGCGAGCGCTTCGTAACCGGCCACAAGACCACGTTCAAGGTCGACGATCGGCTGATAGTGGAAGCCGAAGGGAATATCGCCTTCGAGCAAGTCTGAGATCGTGCGGCGCTGTTGCTCGCGCTTGGCGAGGTTGATGTGCATAGCCGGCCCGCGGTTATCCGTTCACCGAAGGTGCAATCACCGGAGGTGCAGTGGGGCCGTACTCCACGGGAGCACACTTCGTTGGCCCTGCCAGAGTTCCATCCAGATAGTGCGCGGCAAATAGAGTCGAGGGGCCAGAGACCACACGACCACAGGCAAATCGCTTCATGGAGCAATCCTTCTTGCTGGCCGTTACCGTACTTACTGCTCTGAAATGCGCGCTTCGGGCCCGTCTTGTATGCCTCAACTGTGTCACGGAACCTACTCATCGCACAATTGCATTTCCGGGCAACATAGTTCCTGCCTAGCTACCCTGCACTACACCTACAGGAAAAATGCTCTGGCCGTTTCGCCGGCGAAACGATCATTCCGCTTGATCGAATTCGTTCCGCAGTGCCTGCATCTGATCGAGATAAAAGGCGAGATTATGTTCACTCGCCAAGGTGAGCGCCAGCGGCTCACCGCTGTGCATCAGGTGGCGCAGATAGGCGCGCGTATAGCGCCGGCAGACCATGCAGTTGCAAGCCGGGTCCGGAGGGTTCTGATCTTCCGCGTACTGCCTGTTTTTGATATTCAGGCGTCCCTGGCTGGTGAATAGAAGGCCGTGCCGGCCGGCGCGCGTGGGCAGCACGCAGTCCATCATGTCTACGCCCATGCGGGCGTACTCGACGATCTCATCGGGATAACCTACGCCCATCACATAACGCGGCTTGTCTTTGGGGAGATATTCGAGCGTATGCGCGATCATCTCCCGCGTAACCTCACGCGGTTCGCCGACGGCGAGGCCGCCGATGGCGTAACCGGGGAAGTCCATCTCAACGAGCCGCTCGGCTGATTCCGCACGGAGGTCCTTATACATGCCTCCCTGCACGATGCCGAAGAGCGCCTGGTGACTTTCATCAAGCTCGTTGTGCCAGGGCACTTCATGACGATGTTCTTTCCAGTAGTCGAGCGAGCGCTGCGCCCAGGCATGCGTCAGTCCCATTGAATCCTTGGTCCGCTCCCATGTGGCGGGAGTTTCGACACACTCATCGAAGGCCATCATGATGTCGGCGCCGAGGGCGATTTGGACCTCCATGGAGTGCTCGGGCGAGAAGAAGTGCTTTGACCCATCGAGATGCGACCGGAATTCGACGCCATCGGGAGTGACTTTGCGCAGCTCACTCAGGCTGAAGACCTGGAAGCCGCCGGAATCGGTGAGCATGGATCGGTTCCAGCTCATGAACTTATGGACTCCGCCGGCGCGGCGGATCAACTCGTGTCCAGGACGGAGATAGAGGTGATACGTATTGGCCAGAATAATGGCCGCACCCTTGCCCTCGGCTCCGTTGGTCTCCATCACGTCCTGCGGGACGGCTTTCACGGAAGCAGCCGTTCCGACCGGCATGAAGACCGGGGTTTCTACCTTGCCATGGGGCAGGGTTAGGGTAGCCCGGCGCCCAGGGCCGGATTCTTTCAGGAGTTCAAAGCTAAGTGACACAGATTTATTTTACGGAGCCGGTTCGGCCTTCGCAGGCCGACGCCACTGCCGGAACCATGCAATGGGCATCGACAGAAAGAGAAATCCCCAGAGCATCACTGCCCATAGATGAAAACCCATCCCTTCCTGTTCAGATGGATCCATTGCCGACTTGAGACCGAAATAGGCGACGATGAATAGGACGGAAAGCAGCGTGCCAAGAAGAAGAAATGGCCAGCGAATCCGCCGCCTGTAGAACAAGGTATCCCATCCGGTACCGGCGAACCACCAGAACGGTAACGAGAAGATCGGATAGGTGAGATCTCTCCAGGTGTCCATCATGAGGTGTGATGGATGATAGGTTGCAGGCCACGTTGTTGGCAGAGAGATCAGAATCTCCCCAATGACGCCAGGGAAATCCAGGGACACCAGCGTCTTTTCCCGAGAAAGGCCCACCGCATTCAAAGCAAAGATCAGCAATTCCGATTTGTGGAATTGACCTTCGATCGTTCCACGTTGAGTTTCATTTCGTAATACTGCTTGCTCTCTCCCTCCCATGGCTAGCCGCAATGAGAGATATAGCAGTGTCGTTGGAGTGAGAAAAACAAAACACCAGAGCAATAGGTCTGCAATCGGGAACAGGATAGAGAATCGGATGCTCTTGAAGTTCACTTGGCGAGCTTACATGGGAGTACCGGATTGGCTATGAAGAATCTCTCGGACACTCTGTCCGAGAACCGGATGGACCCACTCCGGTGCGATCTCCGCTAACGGCTCCAGTACAAACAGGCGCTCATGCATCGCCGGGTGGGGGAGCGTAAGTCCAGATTCATGGAGGACGAGATCGTCGTAGAGCAGGAGATCGAGATCCAGCACACGAGGGCCTTTTTGCGGCACGAGGGCGCGATTTCGACCCATTTTGCGCTCGATTTCGAGCATTTCCCGCAGGAGAACCAAAGGAGTTAACTCCGTCTCAAGCAGGCAGGCTCCATTGAGAAAATGAGGCTGGTCGACATAGCCGACCGGGGCGGTTTCGCGGAAGGTGGAGACAGCAATCATCCGGCCAAGTCCGCTAAGTTGCTGAATTGCCGTGGATAAGTGCTCTTGCCGGTCACCTAGATTGGAGCCAAGAGCGATGGCAGCTTTAGGCATGGACGGGCTGCAGGCCTGCGAAGGCGTCGGATTCGGCGGCCTCCTCGTCGTAGACGTAGGCCAGCTCCCAGGTGGAGCGGTCTTTCATGAGCTGGGACACGAGGGCGGTGTGCATGGCGTGCCCGGCGCGCTCGGCCACGACGCGGCCCTGGATGCGGCGGCCTGCAAGGGCGAGGTCGCCGATAAGGTCGAGCACCTTGTGGCGGACGAACTCGTCTGGGAAACGAAGGGGGCCATTCTGGACGCCGACGCGGGTCAGGATGATGGCCGACTGTTCGGAGACTCCGCGGATGAGACCCATGTCGCGAAGCTTAGCCTCATCTTCCTTCCAACCGAAGGTGCGAGCAGGAGCGATGAGGTCAGTGTAGGCTCCGGTCTCAAGGTCGCCGAGGAAACGTTCCCGGCCGATGGGGGAGGGGAAGTCGATGAGGTAGTCGATCTGGTAACCGGTGCCGGGATAGACCCCGATGAACTTATCGCCCTCGCGAACCTCGACCTCTTTGAGGATGCGGATGTACTCCCGTTTGCGGCGCTGCTGCCGGCCGCCGACGCGTTCGAACTCCGTCACGTACGGTCCGGCAGAGCCATCGAGGATCGGGAGCTCGAGATTGTCAATCTCGACGATGACGTTGTCGATGCCGTAACCAATAAGGGCAGAGAGCAGATGCTCGGTTGTAGAGATGAGTACGCCCTGGCGCATCAGGCTGGTGGCGTAGCTGACCTTGGCGACGTTGCGGTTGTTGGCGGGAATCTCGAAGCCGTCCAGATCGGTGCGGCGAAACACGATGCCTGACCCTGCGGGGGCAGGGATAAGGCGCAGGGCGACAGGGGCTCCGGAGTGAAGGCCAATACCGGAGAAGCTGATCTCCGAGGCGATGGTGCGTTCGTAATGGGGCTTACCTGACACTCGTTCCAATCACCGTCCCAAACTTGTGACGAGAGTCAGAGTAGCCCCGATTCAAAGAAGTGGGGATGTGGCAAAAATGACACAGTTAATCGTTTGGTTTATCCACAAACCTTTGAATTCGGCCGAATTTAGCTGCGGGCGATAGACTTCTTGGCGATGGCTACGCTTTCGCTGGAAACCCTGGAGTCTTTACTGCAACCGTATCTGCCTGCCGGTGTGCCCGCCGGTGTTGCGGAGAAATTGTCGGAGTACTTAGACCTGCTGCTGAAGTGGAATGCCCGGACAAATCTGACAGCGATCCGGCAGCCGGAGGAGATGGTGCGCCGGCACTTTGGGGAGAGCCTCTTCGCCGGGGGCTTGGTACCGGAGGGGGCGGAGACAATGCTCGATCTGGGGTCCGGGGGTGGATTTCCCGGGATTCCGATTCAGATCTTGCGGCCTGAGATTGAAGTAACGCTGGCGGAGTCCCAAGGAAAGAAGGCGGCGTTTCTGCGGGAAGCGGTACGGACTCTGGGGCTGAAGACAGAGGTTTGGGCAGACCGGGCGGAAAAGCTCGCTGAGAGGGAAAAACGAGCCAGGAGTTTCGATGTCGTCGCGATGCGGGCCGTGGACAAGATGCAGGAGATGATTCCGGTGGCGGAGGGACTGGTTCGGTCGGGAGGGGGCTTGATGCTGCTGACGACCAGTGTCCAGGTTGAAGCGTTAGGCCGGGCCGCGAAGTTCGTTTCGCCGTTGCCCGGGTCGGTGGATGGGGTAGTAGCTTTGTTCCACGTGGAACATGCCTAAGTCATCCCCGCTTGAACAATCTTCCGCACGTCCATAATCCGGGTGCCCCGGGTCCCGATTCTGGGACCTGGGCATTCGAGCGAAGCTCGAACTGTAGTTTTTGCCCGGGGCAGAGGAAGAGAGAAGCAGCTAGGTCGTTCAGATGGCAACCAAGAGATCTGTTCCACGTGGAACATTGAGTTGTCTACTGAGCGGTTCAACCGCTGCGACGCCATCCGGCCGACATGCTGAAGAACAGAAAACCGGTTCGAGCTTCGCTCGAACTCCCCGGTCCCAAGAGCGGGACCTAGGGCACCCGGTCCGTGCGGATTCGGAGCGATCCGGGCGTTCCACGTGGAACATCCGGCGTTTCGGGAGCAAAATCGGCTGCTCAGCCTATGCCTCGCCTCTTCCACTTTCCGCTTGCAACTTTCAACCTTTTCCAACTTCCCATTCTTTCCCGGTGGAAAACTCCCGGAATGCCTCTCGAAGAGCACTGGCGCGGGTTTTCGTCACAGGTGTTCCACGTGGAACAACACTTTTCCACCTTCGTTCCACAGGTATCCGAGGCCTGCATATTGAACCTCGTATCGCCCCTCCCGTACGCTCAAGTCTGTTCCCATGAGCAAGGTTCTCGCCATAGTGAATCAGAAGGGCGGCGTCGGTAAGACGACGACTGCCATCAACCTCTCTGCCGCCATTGCCTTGGAAGGCCTGGATACCCTGTTGATCGATATCGATCCCCAGGCAAACTCCACCGGCGGCCTCGGTTTCGGTCGGGATGACGAGCGAGCATCGACCTACGACGTTCTAATGACCGCCGTCACGCCGGACGCCGCCATGCTCACGACCGAGATCGGGACCTTGAAGTTGATCCCTTCGAGCAAGAACCTGATCGGCGCCACCATTGAGCTTATCCAACAGGATCGCCGAGAGTTCCGGCTGCGGGATGCCCTGGCGCCGCTGCGGGAGCGTTTTCCCTTCATCCTGCTGGACTGCCCGCCCGCCCTGGATCTTCTGACCCTGAATGCGCTGGTCGCCTCCGACGGTCTACTCGTTCCAATGCAAGCCGAGTACTTCGCCCTGGAAGGCATCAGCGAACTGATGAGTACGCTGGACCGGGTCTCCCAGGCTTTCAATCCTGGCCTGGCGCTCGAAGGAGTGCTGATGACCATGTATGACGAGCGCACCAATCTAGCGCAGCAGGTTACGGCGAATCTTCAGGAGTTCTTTGGGGACAAGCTGCTGAAGACCACCATTCCCCGCAATGTACGTCTGGCGGAGGCTCCCAGCCATGGAAAGCCGGTGATGGTCTACGATCCTCGGTCACGTGGGTCCGATGCCTACCGCGACCTGGCGCTGGAACTGTTGAAGCGCAACAAGATCGAAAGCCCGAAAGCGAAAGAACGCGCCAAGGCAGCGAAAACGGGGCAGGAGTTCAAATTCTGGCCCTACAACAAGTAGTAATTTTGCAGGATGGGTCGGGTAGTCCTTACACAATGAGCCGTAGGCCGGCCGATGAAGTTTTTCTCTGATCTCTGTTTTCTCATCTCAGGAGTCGTTCAACCATGAGCACTGGAGCCAAACGCGCCGCACTGGGGAAAGGTCTGGAAGCCCTGCTTCCCTCCAAGAAGCCGGCTGCCGAACCCGTCGCCCCACCGCCCACCGCCCCCTCCGTCACCATCATCGAGGGCAAACCGAAAGAGATTCCAGTCGAGGCGATCGAACGCAACCCCTACCAGACGCGCAGCCGGTTCGATGAAACGGCGCTGGCGGAGTTGAGTGCATCGATTGCGGAACTGGGCGTGGCTCAGCCTATCCTGGTGCGTCCGCTCCCTGGCGGCAAGTTTCAGCTCATCGCCGGCGAGCGCCGCTGGCTGGCTTCGCAGCGCGCAGGTAAGACGACCGTTCCCGCCATCATCAAAGAGGTCTCCAACGAACAGGCGATGGAGATCACCATCGTCGAGAACCTGCAGCGCGCCGATCTGAACCCGATGGAACAGGCCAAGGCCTATCATCGGCTGTCGAGCGAGTTCGGCCTGACCCAGGAACAGATGGCCAAGCGCACCGGCAAGGATCGCGCCAGCGTTGCTAACTTCCTTCGTTTGTTGAAGTTACCGGAATCGGTCCAGGCCCGGGTAGAAGTGGGAGAGATCACCTTCGGGCATGCGCGTTCGCTGCTGGCCCTTGAAGACGCGCAACTTATTGAAAAGGCGGCACTTAAAGTTGTGCAGATGGGCATGTCCGTCCGCGCGACTGAGACGTTTGTGCAGAACCAGCTCAATCCAGAGCGCAAGCTGGGCAAGGTCGAGAAAGTGGAAGAGCCGCCAATCGATCCCAATGTGAAGGAAGCCCAGACCAAGCTGCAGCGGACGCTTGGCTTGAAGGTACGGATCGAGGACAAGAATGGCAAGGGCCGGGTCGTCATCGAGTATGCCAATGTCGACGACTTCGACCGTCTGCTCGAGGCGCTGGCATGAAGTGGCTGCGCGCGACCGCGCTTGAGTATCGCCTGCGGTACCTGATTCACGCTGTTATCTTCATCGTCGGCTTTACTGCCCCGTGGAATAAGGGCTGGATGAATGTCGGCCGCCAGTCGATGTGGGTCGAGCTCTCCGGTGGTCTGATGAAAGGCGCCGGCCTCGGCTTCGCTACGGCAACTGAGACTGTGCTGGTGCTGGCCGCGCTACTGGCCTGCGCGGGAGCCTGGCTGCGGATCTGGGGCACAGCCTACATCGGTGCTGGAGTCGTCGAGGACTCTGGCATGCACGGCGAACGTGTCATCGCCGATGGCCCGTATCGCTATACGCGCAATCCGCTGTACCTGGGCAGCATTCTGCATACGTTGGGGGTTGCCGTGCTGATGCAGCCGCTGGCGGCATTGCTGGCGGTGGTGCTGGTTACGGTGTTTCAGTTCCGCCTGATTCTGCGTGAGGAGGCGTTCCTCGAAGAACAGCGGCGCGCAGCGTACGTGAGCTACAGGGCAACTGTGCCGCGGCTGTTTCCCAGCCTGCAGCCTCGTGTTCCTGCTGGTGGGGTACAACCTGCATGGGGGCAGGCGATTCTAGGCGAGATCTACTTCCTTGGAGTTGCGGCCAGTTTCCTTCTACTCGGCTGGCAATGGGATGCATGGCTGATTCTGCGCGGCATCATCATCTCGTGGGGCGCAGCGTTGGTGGCGCGGGCGTTCACAAAGTAGCAATTGAATAATCGAAGAATTGAAGAATTGAAGAATACGTATACCCCACGCTCACCGAAGGTGAAGCGTGGGATAACGAGATCATTCCCGCCTTCGGCCTGTGAGTACGGCTTAGCGGACGATGCGGAGCTGCGGAATGCCGGATGGCATCGAGGGGCGGCGGCCGGCGCGCTTGTAGCTGATTGCTCCGATAACGATGGCGCCGAGCATCAGCGGCAGACCAGCGATAAGGAAGAAAACGAAGAAGGCAAGAAACTCAAGAACGCGTGGGCGCTCCAGCGTGGAGCGCATCGTGGTGGCGTGCATGCCCAGAGCGAGCAGCGTATTCACAGCGAAATAGGCGAAGGCGAGAGTAGTCATAATGATGGCTCAATCCGCTCATCGGCCCCACTCAGGGGAACTTGATAGCAATTTACGCGTGTACGTGCCCAAGGTACCGTTACCTTTGGGGGAAGAGAGATGGATACACCCAAACTACGCCGCGGCCTTGACCTCGTGTTGTTGACCGCTGACTTTGCCGGTACGCTCCTGTTTGCCATGGAGGGCGCCCTCGCGGGTATTCGCGGTGCTATGGACCTTTTCGGCATTTTGGTGCTGGCCTTTACTACTGCTGTTGGTGGAGGCATCGTCCGCGACCTGCTGATCGGGGCTACGCCGCCCGCATCGATCAAAGACTGGCGATATGGAGCCATCGCTTTTACCGGCGGCATGCTGGCATTTCTCTTTCATGGAACAGTGGCGCAGCAGGCCAGCTCGGTCCTGATCACAGCTTTGGATGCGGCTGGGCTCTCGTTGTTTGCCATCGCTGGAGCGACCAAGGCTTTGGAATTCGGCATGCATCCGATGATGGCGGTTTTACTGGGAACAATTACCGGCTGAGGTGGGGGAACGATCCGCGACATCTTCCTGAATACGATTCCGGGAATACTGCGAACGGATATCTATGCATCTGCAGCGCTTCTCGGCGCAGCGGTGATGGTGATCTCGGTGCGGGCACTGCGGCTGCATCCCAGCCTGGCGGCGCTGGCCGGCGGCATCTCCTGCTTCGTTCTGCGCATGTTGAGCGTATGGCGGGGATGGAGCCTGCCGAAGATTGGAGCCTGAGGGAACGATGTCTTCTAACAAACAAAAGAGGCCGTTAGCGCTGGTTACCGGTGCGAGCAGCGGCATTGGATGGGAGCTGGCACAGGTGCTGGCCGCGCACGGCTACGATCTGGTGCTGGTGGCGCGGCGGGAAGAACGGCTCCAGCAACTGGCCGAGGTGCTGACACATAAGCAGGGCGCCGCGACACAGATATCAGCGATCGATCTCTCGCAACCGGGAGCAGCCGCACAGATCAAAGCGGAACTCGAGGCGCGTGAAGCAGAGATCGATGTGCTGGTGAACAATGCGGGCTTCAGTCACCACGGACCGGTAACACAAGTTTCAGTCGAGCGACTACATGCGATCGTGCAGGTCAATATCATGGCGCTGATGGAGCTGACGCGCATGATCGCACCCAGCATGATGGCCCGCGGCCGGGGACGCATTCTGAATGTGAGTTCAGTCGTAGGATTTACGCCGACTCCATTCGCGA
>JABFXN010000290.1 GCA_013361705.1 Acidobacteriaceae bacterium | reverse complement strand
TCTCGGTGTCCCGAATGAAGGTGGTGATCTCCCGTGCGAGCTTGCTGTCAGGGATGGTGATTCCGGAGATGGCGGGCAAGGTGCCAGTGGTCATGGTCTGCTGCCTCCTGCTCTCAAACCTAGAGCAGTCAGACAATAGATGCCACGACACAAATACAGCAATTTCGGACATGGCTGCAAGATGTACCGACACATCTGAGATAGCCCATGCACCGGGTGCCCCATGTCCGGGGTCCCCAACGAACTTGTTTGTTGGGGTGGTGTCCCTCGGGGACATGGGCCCGGCCTTCATTTTCCTAAGCACTGTCATCAATCTCTTCTGAATCAACATTAGGGCTTATCGAAATGCGGTCGCGCACAGCGCGATACCCCACCCTTTGCTGCGCAAAGAATGGGGCAACGAGAATCTACTGCTTCTAAATTTTGTCGTTACGCACTAACTTGGGGAAGAGGATGCCTTCTCAGCCACAGCTCAATCACAATCGTATTGATGGAAAAGCCGATCCAGAAAGCAATGCCGAAGAACTGCTGCGGTGTCATATGTGTAAGTGTGCTGGTCGCGAAGAAGACACCCATGACGGGCCGCGTCGTCGCAATCCCCAACAGGATACCCATGGCGCGCAGCAGCCATCGTCCCGCCAACGGAAACGCTCTGGAACTCCATAGAAGAAACGACCGTGTCAGGCAGAAGAGATAGAGAGTGTTGAAGAACAGTACCGCCGAACGTTCGATGATCCCGCCGACCGGATGCCCGCTCATCGCATAGGCAGTGATGCCGAGGATAAACCCCAGCGCATAGACTGCACCTTCAAGACCGCGCCTTGTTCCGGGTCCGCGCCGCAGAACAAACGGGAGCAGCAGCACCAGCGCTCCTGCGGGCAGAATGTGCGCCAGCGTGAGTGCCTTGCGGCTCATGAATGCCTCTTCCACGCTCACCATCATGGGTGGCGCGTTGCGAGCCGGCACCAGGAAGGAGACGACGCGACGCGTCACCACGGCGACAGCGATAACAATGCAGAACCAGAAGAAGATCCGCAGCCATCGTGGAAACCGTGTTGTGGGCGAAGACAAGGGCACGGTCGACATGGCTAGCACTCTAGAATTTAAATAGACATATTGTCCAGTTAAAACTTCGGTTCTAGAATACCCCCATGCCGCCCCGACGACCGCCGCCTGCCAAACGTCCATACACGCTTGGGCAGCGCGCGGTGCAGTCTGACGCCACCCGGGAGCGGGTACTGCGAACAGCGCGAAAGTTGCTGAAGAAGGGTGGCGCGGCCGAGTTCACCATGGAGAAGGTCTCGGCGAAGAGCGGTATCTCGCGGCAGACACTGAACAACCTCTTTGGCAACAAGGAAGGCATCATCGCCGCGCTCTTCGATCAAATCGCCCTCGGCGCCGGTATGGAGCAGATGCGAGAGGTGATGCATGGAACCGACGCACGCATTGCTGTGCGTGGATTTGTGCGTGTGTTTACGCGGTTCTGGAGCAACGAACGCGTGCTGATCCGCCGCATTCACGGCATCGCCGCCCTGGACCTTGCCTTCGGTCAGGCCGTCTCATCCCGCTATGCTCGCCGCCGTGGCGCGGCGGAGGTTCTCGCCAATCGCTTTGCACGCGCAATGGCGCTGCCGCCCAGCGAAGCCGCCGCAGCCCTCTACACCTTCACCTCATTCGAATTCTTCGACACCTTTGTCGCCGAGGGATTGGCAGCGGAAGATGCGGTGGAGCAAATGGTTCGGTTGGCGGAACGGATCCTGATCTGAATGCGTGCCGATATGGTGATCTATCGCCCAGCGACACTTGACTTGCGGACGACCAGGCGGCACTCCATCATGGCGCTTCGCGGTGCGAGGGCAGGGTTTTGAATGCGCTCCAGAAGGAAGCGGGCCGCCTGCTGCCCCTGCGCATCGATCGGCTGCGAGACGGTAGTTAACGGAGGCGCGGCAAAGGCAGCCAGTGGAATGTCGTCAAAGCCGGCAATGGCGATATCGTCGGGAATGCGCAGACCGAGTGTGCGCGCCGCATGCATGGCGCCGAGTGCCGTGTAATCGTTACGGGCGAAGTAGGCTGTTGGGGGGCGGCGCAGCTTTGCGAGCTGCAGCAACGCCTCGTAACCATCCTGCTGGGTAGAGAAGGCAAGGCTCTCCGTTGGCCCGGCAGTGTATTCCTCAAGTGGCTTAATGCCTGCCTCTTCCAACGCCGCCAGATAGCCCTGGTAGCGGCGGAGCGAAGCGCCTTCGCCGGGAGCGATGCCGAGGAACCCGATGCGGCGATGGCCGGCTTTGATCAGATGCTGTACGGCGTCGAAGGCTCCCCGGTAGTGATTGGCTGTAACGGAGTCGATCCCCGGCGAGTTGACCGGATGTCCGATCGTCACCATAGGTACCTTCTGCTGCGCGATCTTCTGCAGGACCTTATCGCTCCTGGGAGTACCGTGAGTAGCGACGATCAGACCATCGACGCGGTGGTCGATGAACGATTGCAGGCTCGTCTGTTCTTCTTCAACGGAGCGGTCGCTGGTGGCAATGAAGGTAGTGAAGGTCTGCTCGTCGCAGACCTGCTTGATGCCGTTGACCAGCGCCGAGGCGAAGGGATTCGCGATGTCTGGCAGAAGGATGCCGATAGCATTCAGCTTCTTCCCCTTAAGCTGGCGCGCCAGCATGTTCGGCCGGTAGCCCAGCTTGTTGGCGGCCTTCATCACGCGCCGCCGGACCTCGTCGCTGACATATCCGCTTTCATTGATAGCGCGCGACGCCGTCATTGTAGAGACTTCGGCGAGCCGTGCAATATCGCTCAGGGTGGCGGGACGTTTCAGGGCAGGGGAAGAAGGTTTCATGCGTGCACTGCGGAGATAGATGCCGTTGACAATATCACACCGGAACCATAGCGTGGTAACGCTAACTGAAAGGTGACTTCATGCGTGCTCTTTCTCTCCTTCTGCTGGGGCTTGTGACCTCGTCCGCCTGGACGCAGACTGTTCCCGCGCCTGTTCCGAATGACGCTCCTCCAACCGCAACCGGTGTGGGAGAGGTGCAACGTATGGAGCAGGAGGTGCAGCGAGTCGCCGCCGACGTACAGCGGTTGAAGCAGCGTCTGCCGGACTGGGCAGCGATCTCCTGGTACGCGGAGGATGATGCCAGGGTGATGCAGCGATCTGATATAAAGCCGCGAGTTGTGTTCCTCGGCGATTCCATCACGCACAACTGGGGCGGACCGAAGGTCAGCAGCTATTTCCAGCACGATCACGATAAGTTCATTCCCATTAACCGCGGTATCGGAGGACAGAATGTCCCGCAGATGCTGATCCGCATGCGGCCTGACGTCATTGCGCTGAAGCCGGCGGCAATGGTGATCTTTGCCGGAACAAATGATCTCGCTACTTTCAAGGTGCCGGATCTGCTGGGTTTTATCGAGGGCAACTTCCTCAGCGTCTTTGAGCTGGCGCAGGCGAATAAGATTCCCGTGGTGGTGTGTTCGATCCTTCCGATTAATGATGTCTATCAGAAGCGCTCAGAAGCCAGGCCGCCGGACCAGATCCTGCAACTGAATGCGTGGTTGAAAGAGCAGGCAGCGCAGCGCGGCTATGAGTACGTGGACTTCTACAACGCTGTATCCGATGGGAAAGATCGGCTGCGTCCGGAGATTACGAAAGACGGTCTTCATCCCACGGCGGAAGGCTACGTTCTGATGGAGCCTCTGGTCGAAAAGGCCATCGAGAAGACGCTCGCTGCAGGCAGTCATCGCGCCAGCAGCAGGTGATTCTCAGCCAGAAAGCGGCGTAGGGCCTCCCCGATCTCAAGGGACTGTTGCTGCGTGAACTTGCCATGTTCCCCGCCGGGAACGGTGAAAAGCGTTGCCGGTACTTGAACGGCGTGAAGCCCCCCGAGCAGACGCTGCGATTGCTCATAGGGGACCACAGGGTCGCTGTCTCCATGCACGATGAAGATGGGTGGCAGGCCGGCGCGGATGTAGGTGAGCGGCGACATGGCCTTGGCCAGTGCAATCGCGTTGGGGCCGTCACCAATCCAGCGTGATGCGCTCTGTTTCAGGGTGAAGCCGTCATGCAGTAGCTCCGAGACATCACTGATGCCGTAAAAGTCCAGAATGGCGGCGGTCTTTGGTTGATTCTTACACTGCGGCAGGTCGACATCGTTGGATGCGGGCAGCATGCCTGCCATCAGTGCCTGGTGCCCGCCGGAGGAAGTGCCGAAGGCGATGATCTCGTTGGTGTCGAAGTTATATGCAGAGGCGTTCTTCTTCACCCAGGAGAGAGCACAGCGTGAATCCTGAATTGCTGCCGGGGCAGGTGCAACGCCGGTCAGGCGGTACTCCACCATGACGAGCGAGAAGCCCATTGACAGCAGGGAGTGAAAGCCGGCGGCGGATCTGGGCCGCCCATTCTTCCACCAGGCGCCGCCGTGAAAGTACACGATGACAGGCGCGGGTTTATCGCCGGGCTGCTGATAGACATCGAGCTGAAGATCAACACCGCTGGCATGCAGGTAGGTGATGTTCTTGTGCTCGATCGGCGTAACGCGGGTGGCGGTGTCAGGAAGGGCAATGAACTCCGTCGTCACCGGCGGATGCTGCAGACCGGGCTGCGGCATCTGCGCCGGTGCGACGAGGGTTGAAGCCACAAGGCCAATGGCCAGCGACAAGAAAGAGCGCATGGCAGGCTCCTTAGCTGAAGAGGATTCCGCCGTTAATGTCGACGTTCGCTCCGTTGACGAAGGCGGCATCGTTGCCGGCGAGGAAGGCGACCAGGGTGGCAACCTCTTCGGCCTTGCCTTCACGGCCAAGCGGCGTCATGCCGGCGACACGCTGGCGAACCTCGGGCGTGGTGAAGTCGTCATGAAACTTGGTGGCGATCATGCCTGGGCAGACGGCGTTGACGCGGATACGGCGCGGCCCAAGCTCCTTGGCCAGGCCGCGCGTCATCGACATCAGTGCGCCCTTTGAGGCTCCGTAGGCGATGCCGCCGGGACCGCCACCGTCACGTCCGGCCTGCGAGGCGACGTTCACGACGGCGCCACCGTCGGTCATGACAGGCAGCGTGGCCTGGGTCGCGGCAAAGACAGAGCGGACATTCAATGCAAGCACGTAGTCCCAGAAGGCATCGTCCATCTCTTCCATCTTCTTGCGGGCGACCAGGCCGCCGACAACATTGACCAGGATGTTGACGGGTTTACCGAAGTCTTTTGCCGATGAGCTGACGAAGCTGCGAATCGCCGCCGTGTCCAGAGCGTCGACTTTGTAGGCTTTGCACTTGCGCTGCTTCGACTCGATGGCTGCGACGACCTGCGAAGGCTCGGAACTGTTGTAGCTCAGGGCGACGTCCGCGCCGCGCGATGCGAGCTCAAGTGCGATAGCCGCGCCGATGTCACGGCCTCCACCGAAGACGATTGCCAGTTGATTGTCGAGTGATGCCGCCATGAAGAGGGTCCCCTTTGTGAATGAGTTGCGTTATTGGTGTTGCAGCCGCTGGATTGGGCCGACGAGGAGAAAGAGAACGATTGCGCCGATAGGGCCGAGCACACCGGCGAGCGTGAGCACGAAACTATAGCCGAGATGCGTTACCAACCAGCCGGTGCAGAGATTGAAGAACAGGCTGCTCAGCCCGGCAGCGGTACCGCCCATACCGGCGACGGAGCCGACAGCAGCGCTGGAAAAGAAATCGCTGGGCAGCGTCTGCACATTCGAGATCCACATCTGGAAGCCGAAGAGCACCACTGCGATACAGGCCAGCGCCGTGCCGGTGCTGTGCGCGTGTGCGGCAAAGATGCCGAAAGGCATCAGGCAGGCTGCCGCGCCGATCACAAGCTTGCGGGAAGAGTTCACGCTGCGTCCGCGTGTGATCAACCGGCCAGCGAGCCATCCGCCAAAGAGCGAGCCCGCGGCGGCACACAGATACGGAAACCACTGGAAGGCTCCAATATCTTTCAGAGAAAGATGATGCACATCTTTCAGATACGTAGGTAGCCACAGAATGTAGAGCCACCAGATGGGATCGACCAGCAGGCGAGCCATCAGGATGCCCCAGGTCTGGCGATGGCGCAGGATCTGCGCGAGGGAAGGGGAAGCCTGTGCTGCCTTCGCAGGCTGTCCGTCGAAGATCAGGGTGCGCTCTTCTTCCGAGAGACGTGGATGGCTGTTCAGCGGGCGATACATCGCCAGCCATGCGATGAGCCAGAAGAAACCAAGTGAGCCGAGAATGACGAAGGTGACGCGCCATCCGAAGGCGGGTTCCAGAAAAGCGGCGACCAGCGGCGGGCCGATGACGGCGCCCATGGAGGCTCCGCCGTTGAAGATCGCCATGCCGACGGCGCGCTCGCGTTGCGGAAACCATTCGGCCACGACCTTGGCTGCGCCTGGCCAGTTGCCTGCCTCGCCCAGACCAAGGAAGAACGAAGCTGCCGCGAAGCCGGCAAAGCCGGTGATGAGTGAGTGCGCCATGGCCGCCACGCACCAGATCACGATGGAGAGCGTGAAGCCAAGGCGCGCGCCATAACGGTCATAGACACGCCCGGAGACGCTTTGGCTGACAGTGTAGGCGAGCAGTAGCATGGCCCCTACCCAGCTATAGGATTCGCGGGAGACGTGTATCTCCGCGCCGAACCGCGTGAAGAGCAGGCCAATGCTGCTGCGGTCGATGTAGTTGATGCAGGTGGCAATAAAGATCAGGCCGATGAGATACCAGCGAAGTCCATGAAGAGGCCGCACGGCGAGTACCGTTGTCGAATGTGTCGATTGTGAAGGCATCTTCGCGGCGGACCTCGATGCAAAACAATTTGGACTTGTCTTCGGCACACGGAGTGATGTAGTGTGCTTCGGGTGATAACGATAACACATTGTTCCGGCGCGAAGGCAAGCAGGTTGATGACGCGGCAGATAACGCTTCTTTGTGTGATGGTTGCCGGCTTTGGAGTTCGCGGCCTTCATGCCCAAAGCGCCGAGGAATCTCTGGGACCGAAAGACACCGGCGGCAGGAAGATCTACCTCGCCGATGAGATGAAGTCTCTGCACTCTGCCATAAAGCCGGAACTCGCCAACGTGCACCCGCGTGTGTACTTTACTGCTGCTGAGTTGGCGGCGCTGCGCCATAAGGCGCATGGTCCGCAGAAGCAATTCTGGCAGGAGCGGCTGGCAAGCCTCCGCATCTTCAAGGGTGATCCACCTCCTCCTCCGGCAGAGAAGCGCCGTGCGCAGAATGACGTCGCCCTTGCGATTGCGGAGGCGGCGTTTGTGTATTCGATCGATCGCGATCCGAAGGTACTTGCTGGACTGCGCCGCTACATGGATGCCGCGGTCAGCTATCAGATCTGGGGCTATAGCTGGAGCAAGCCGAATGTCGACCTCGCTGCCGGACATCTGCTCTACGGCATGGGGATCGCCTACGACCTCCTCTACAACGACCTGACGCCGCAGGAGCGCGAAATGTACCGCGCCTGCATCACGCGGCATGCACGGCTGCTCTACGATTATTTCGCTCCGAAGCCGGGACGCACGTGGAGTTACAGCCAGAACCACACCTTCATTCCCATCGCAGGGCTGGCGGTTGCTTCCTATGCTCTTTATGGTGAGACGCCAGAGGCGCAGCAGTGGGCTGCGCTATCGCGTGCCATCTATGACCGTGTGCTGAAGACCTATTCGAAGGATGGATATTACTTCGAGGGCTTCGAGTACTGGATCTTCGCAACACCGTGGATCATTCACTATCTCGACGCATTACGTCATGCCACGGGAGAAGATCTCTTCGATCAGCCAGGACTTCGCGAGACACATCTCTATGCCGCCCACAGCCTGACTCCGGGCGGCGAGATGATGTTCGACTTCGGCGATGTCTTCGAAGGCGGTGTTACACGCTCGCGCCGGGGAGATGACTACGAACGCAGCCATCCCGGAGGACACTTCGAGAGCAACTACAACCTTCTCTATGATCTTGCAGCGCGCTTTCACAGCGCAGAGATTCAGGGCGTTGCCGATTGGATGAAGTCGCAAGGTCATACAAGCCAGGAGGAGTGGTGGACTCTGGCCTGGCGCGATTCCACGTTGAAGCCGGAGCCAATGGAGCAGGTGTCGGCCTCGCACTGGTTCCGCGACCACGATGTCGTCTTTTGGCGCAGTGACTGGGGAAAGAATGCCACAGCAGCCGCTTTCAAGAGCGGGCCGGCGGAGGGCCATGCTGCAGCAGCGTTGAAGAAACAGCTCCCGGACTGGCACTTCGAACAGGGCCATGCCCATCCCGATGTGAATAGCTTCATCATCTGGGCGCATGGAGCGTATCTGACGGGAGACTCCGGATACTCCGGTGTGCCCAAGACCATCGATCACAATACGTTGCTGATTGACGGGCACGGGCAGGGAACCGATGGCGTCGGTCATGACGCCTGGGCGAAGTATGACTATGACCGACTGAACCAGGTGCATATCGTATCGGCAAACTTTACGAAGACCGGTTTTATCGTCATTGGTGAGGGAGCGGCAGCCTACGCACCGTCGCTGGGTCTCACGCGTTATCGACGCACCTTTGCATTGAAGGCGGCAGGTACGGCAACGGTGCACGACGAGATCACTGCTGAGGGCGCCCACATCTATACCGAGATGTTGCACGCCGATGGCAACATCGATGCGGTGGCGAAGAACCGCTTTGTGCTGCATCCCGTGTTGCCGCAGTCCGTGTCACTCACGGCAACCATTGTTGTCCCAGCGGTGATCGATGCGCAGGTGAAACCCAACATCGTGATGGGACCTGGAATCCCAGGATCGGTCGACAAGGGTGAGCTGGAAAAACGCGGCGAGCGTGTGGAAGCAACCACGACGCAGCCCGCGAGCGGTACCACGTTCGATTGGACGCTTCAGCTTTAGGCAGGACATAAAAGACGCAAGGGCGCGAGCTCAGCGGAGACGAGTCGGTGGAGGTCGGATGATGTTGCAACGGATCAGTACAATTCTTCTCCTGATGGTTTTAGGATTCGCCGGAACGGCGATATTTGGCCAGGTGAGCACAACGACCGTGGTAGGTACGGTGACGACGGCAGGTGGGGACGTCGTGCCGGGCGCGACCGTTGTGCTCACACAAACCGACACTAACTTCACACGCACAGTGACGACCAAGGAAGACGGCGCCTTCCGCGCCGAGTTTCTTCCGGTAGGTCCGTACACGATGAAGGTGAGTGCGCCCGGCTTCAAGGAATTCCAGCGTGAGGGCATCATGCTGCGCATCCTTGATACAGCCACGCTCGACGCTCAACTGACCATCGGCGAGGTGAATGAGGTTGTGAACGTGACCGGTGACCTGCCGGTAGTGAATACCACCAACGCGACACTCGGTCGCACCATCGACAATCGCGAGGTCGATAACCTCCCGCTGGTGGGCAGAGATGTCTACCAATTACTGACGCTTACACCCGGCGTGCAGCTCACCACGAATGTCAACAATACCGGCTTTCCGGAGCAGCACACGCTGATCAACGGATCGACCGATGGAACCGTAGGCCAGATCAGTTATTACCTGGACGGCGGCACCAATATGACCGGTCTGCGCAACACCGGCAATATCCTGCCCAACCCGGATGCCATCCGTGAGTTCACGGTGCAGACCAGCAACTTCAGTGCGCAGTATGGACGTTCGTCTGCCGGCTTCGTCAGCGTCATCACCAAGAGCGGCACCAATCAGGTACATGGCTCGATCTTCGAGTTCGTACGCAACACCTCGCTCATTGCCACGACGCACAACGGTATTCCCAAGAGCCAGACGCCTTACCATCGCAACCAGTTCGGAGCCACGCTGGGTGGTCCAGTCATCAAGGACAAGCTCTTCCTCTTTGGAAGTTACGGGGGCCTGCGTCAGAGCACGACCAGCACCCTGAGTGCTCTTGTGCCTACAGCGGCACAGCGCAACGGAGACTTCAGCGCCAACCTGCCAACCTCAGGCAGCACGACAACCTGCCGCGTGGTGAACGCTAACCAGTTCGTGCTCTGCAAGCCCGACCGCAGTGGCCCATATACGGGCAACATCATTCCGTTGACTGACTTTGACCCAGTCGCCAGAAACATTCTGAATAAGTACATTCCACTGCCGAATCCCGTGGGCCGATCGACCGATACCGTCAATACGCGCACCGACCCTTTGAAGCTCGGTTACATCACCGACGAGTTTCTGATCAAGGGCGACTATCAGCCGTTTGAGTCCCATCGCATTACGGCCAGCTACTTCCATACGGCAGGCAACAGCCAGCAGAATCCCAGCTCCACGCTGGTGGGCTGGTCGACGCAGAACTTCAACTGGCGGCAGCAGAACGCGAACATCAGTGACACCTGGATCATCTCACCGAGCACGGTGAACCAGCTTTGGCTGGGTTACACGCGACAGATCGCGGGCCGCGTCAACACACCGGCGATCAGTCTCGGAGATCTTGGCTCAACCTTCCAGATCCAGGGTCCGAAGCAGCTCCCGCAGCTTGCCGTGGCGAACTGGTTCACGCTGGGTCAGTCCATCTCCGGCCCATTGGCGGGTGCGAATGTCTATCAGTTGCGTGATGTCATCAGCACCACCAAGGGTAAGCACACGCTGGCTGCAGGCGGGGAGGTGTCCTTAGAGAAAGACATGCTGCAGACGCTGTTGAACAACTACGGCGTCTTCAGCTTTACCAGCACAGCAAGCGCACGCACCGGTATTTCGCTCTCGGATTTCTATCTGGGGCGGCCGAATACGATGAACCAGGACTCGACCGTCTATGCCAACGCGAACTACTGGAACTATGGCGTCTTCGTGCAGGATGACTGGAGACTGATTCCGCGTCTCACGTTGAATCTCGGCCTGCGGTATGACGTCCAGACCGCCCCTACTGACTCACTGCGCCGTCAGTCGAACTTCCGCCCTGGTATGCAGAGCATCGTGGTGCCATCGGCGCCGACTGGCCTGTTGTTCCCAGGCGATCCCGGTGTTCCCGATACCGGAGCATACACGCCCTACAACCACGTCTCTCCGCGTCTTGGCTTTGCGTGGGATGCACTGGGTAACGGCAAGACCGTGATCCGTGGAGCGGCGGGCCTGTTTTTCGGCACCATCGGCGGCAATGAGTGGCAGTATTCGTCGAACAACCAGCCGTATGCGATCCGCCAACAGTACAACAAGGTAGTTTCGCTGGCGAATCCTTACGCGACAGACACGGCGGAGTTTCCCGGCGGCGTCTCTCCCTATCCATATACCTTCGATCCGAAGTCGCCTCGCTTTACCAGGCCTGCGGGCCTGGTCGTGATGGATCCCAACTACAAGTGGCCTTACAACTATCAGATCAACTTCGGCATTCAGCAGCAGATAGGACGCTCCACATCGCTGTCGATGAGCTACGTCGCCTCCCTGAGCCGCAAGCTCCCCTTGTTCTTCGACCACAATTACCCCGTCTACAACGCAGCCGCTCCAAGCGCGAACACCACATCGAACGTGGACAACCGCCGTCCGCTGCAGCCGGGCGGATCAGCCAGCAGTCCGACGCTGAAGTCGGTCTACATCGTCGAGTCTGGACAAACCTCAAACTACAACGGGCTTCAGGTAACGCTCGATCAGCGCATGACGAAGAACATCAGCCTGCGCAGCTTCTATACCTGGTCGAAGACGCTGTGGAGTGCCTACATGGCGAACAATACATTGCAGAATCCATTGGAGGATTTCAACTATCCTCAGCTAGAACGTCAGCGGGCCGACTCTGACCAGCGTCACGTCAGCGTGACCTCCATCCTGTGGAAGCCTGACTACTTCGGTCGCTACAACCGCTTTACCCGTAATGCACTCAATGGATGGAGCGTCTCGGCTATTGTCACGCTGCAAACCGGGGCTCCGTTCAACATCACCACAGGCTCCGACACAAACGCGGACGGCAATACGACCGATCGTCCGAACGTCATCGCGGGCAAGATCGCACGGGTGGTCGACAATGGCGGCTCACGCGTCGCAATGATGAATCAGTGGTTCGACACTACCGCTTTCTGCGCCTTTACCCCGGGAGCAACCAACGGCGCGTCGACCTGCCGTGGAGCAGGAGAGGCAGGACAGGATGGCACCTTCCGCTATAACTCGTTGGATGGTCCAGGTGTGCGAAATGTGGATGCCTCGCTGCTCCGCGATGTCGGCCTCTACGAGCGGGTAAAGCTGCAGCTTCGTGTTGAAGTCACCAACGTCTTCAACCTTACGAACCTCGGCCAACCAAACGGAACCATGTCGAATGCGAACTTCGGCAAGATCGTAGGCAGCAGCAGCTACTTCCCAAATCGCCGTATCCAGCTCGGCGCGAGACTGCTGTTCTAGACGAATCTCTCTGTATTCGATCCAGGTGCCCGCATCCATCGCAACGTGTGATGGGTGCAGCATTTGAGGTTTATCGCTCGCTGCCCGGAATAGCATCAGCCGCAGGCAGTTGAATGACGCAGCGCGCACCCGATGTCATGCTGGAATCGAAAGCAATCCTGCCGCTGCAGCGTTCCACTACCAGCTTCGCAATGGAAAGGCCAAGCCCTGTTCCTTTCTGGCGACTGTCCGGCGGATTCGATCCGGTATAAAAACGGTTGAAAACGTGTTCCTGCTCTTCCTTCGGAATCCCCGGACCTTCGTCTTGAATAGAGATCTGCACCATATCGCCCAGCATCACAGAGCAAATCTGAATGGTGGAGCGATGCGGCGCAAACTTCCAGGCATTGTGCATTACATTCACCAGCGCCAGCCGCAGCAGGTTGCGATCCGCCTGGACCGGTTGATCGGTTTCAAACGCATACATAACTTTCACCTCAGAGTCCTCCATCATCACGCTCAACAGGCTGGAAACCTCTTCCACCAGTGGACGTAATGGGAAGATCTCAAACTGGCCGGGAGCCTCGGCTGCTTCGACGCGCGAGAGAAGAAGCAAGCTGTCGACGGTTTCGTTGAGACGCGAGGTCTCTTCCAGAATGTCTTCGATGGCTTTGCGCGACCCGGCCTCTGTTCCCTGACCGAGTGCGACTTCACCGACGGTCCGGATTGAGGCAAGCGGAGCACGCAGCTCGTGAGCTGCATCGGCAGTGAAACGCCGCAGCTGTTGGAAGGCCGCGTCGAGCCGGCCGAGCAGATGATTGAAGGCAAGCGCCATGCGTCCCAGTTCATCCTCGGGGTTGCGGACGTCGAGGCGGTCATGCAGATTGCTGGCGCTGATCTGCGTGGCGTGCTCTGTCAGTGCTTGAATAGGACGAAGAGCGCGGCGGGCAATAGCCTGTCCGGCCATGGCCGCCAGTACCAGTGCGAGCGGAATCGCAATCACAAGCAGTAGAAGGAACTGCAGCATGCGATCGCGTAGCGGAACCAGGCTGTATCCCAGGCGAATAAGCAAGATACGTCCGTCCATGCCGTGAATGTGGCTGATGATGAATGCGTGATTGCCGTTTTCCAGACGAACGACGCGCTCATTGAAGCTGCGGTCGCCTTCGCCGTTCCGAATGGGGCCATCGAGTGACATGCCCTGCAGTGTGGGGCTGCGGTAGAGAACTTTGCCGGAGATCTCCCGTACCTCCATGTAGCGATCGAGCAGAAGGTGTGACTGTGGCCGGGAGAAATAATCCTGCCGGAGCTGTAACTGGCCGCTGGTATCGAAATAGAGCAATCCCTCGACGGTGACGACATCCTGGATCTCGTCGTGCAGCATCTGCCGTGTGAGGGCGGCGTACTGAAAGGCAAAGACAATCGTGGCGTAGACGACGAGCAGTAAAGCCAGGACCGAGACGTACCAGAGCGTCAGGCGGCTGCGGAGATTGGTCGGCTTCAGCAGCTTCAAGGTCAGGGCTCCCTCAGGCAGAAACCCAGACCCCGAACCGTCTGCAGCAACTTGATCGGGAATGGATCGTCGATCTTCCGCCGCAACCGCGCGATCTGAACATCGATCACATTATTAATAGGTGTAAAGCGAGAGGTTTCTCGCCAGACATCGTGCGCGAGCATCTCGCGGGAGACAATACGGCCGCGGTTCTGCGCGAGATAAAGCAGAAGGTCGAACTCGCGCTGCGTCAGCTCAAGCGGCTGGCCGTTGCGCAAAGCGGTCTGTGCGCGAAGATCGAGCGTAAGGTCACCGATGCGCAGCGGGCCAGGTTCGGAGGCCGGAAGCATACGACGCAGAAGCGCGTCGATGCGGGCAAGTAGCTCCGGGAAGGAAAATGGCTTGCCGAGGTAATCATCAGCTCCTGTGTTCAGGCCCTCCACGCGGTCTTCCACCGTGTTATGCGAGGTAAGAATCAGCACACGCAGGTCGATGCCATCCTGGCGGAGTTGCCGCAGGATCTCCAGGCCATTGCGATGCGGCAGGGTAAGGTCGAGCAGCAGAAGATCGGGTCGCAACTTATGAACGAGGTAGAAGCCCTCTTCGCCGGACGAGGCTGTTTCTATGTGATAGCCGGCGTCTTCCAGACCGGAGACCAGGGCCTCCGACATCTTTCTGTCGTCTTCGATGATCAGGATGCGCGGCTGTGACGGCACGTCTGGTGACTCCCATAGCTATGATTCCCGATGGACGATGCGGGAGCAAGCTGTCTGGAAAGAATGTAAGGCAGATGTAAGCCAATGTAAGAGAGCAAAGTGATCCACTGCAGGTGATATCGCACCCGGCGAGGAAAGCCCTGCAGATGAAGCGTTTCGTCATGGCGGTCGTGTTCCTTGGGCACACGATTCCTGCCCTTTATGGCCAGACAGAGTTCCAACCTGTTCTGGAGCTGTCGCAGGCGGAGACGCAGGCGCTGTCAAATCAGCCACGCATGCTGGCGGCGCAACTGCGCGCCCGCGCCTTTGAGGAACGGGCAAAGCAGGCCCGCGCCGGTTACATGCCCACCGTCAACTTCAATGTCACCGGCACCCAGGTAGCCGATGCGAATACAGCGGTGGCCGCGGGTAATCTGGTGACTTCGGCGATCTCAGGCCGATTTGCCTACGGCGGTAGCCTGACGCAGCTTGTCACCGACTTTGGCAGGACTTCCGCAATGGTGAGCGCTGCTCGCTCCACGGCGGAGGCACAGGCCGATGTCGCAACGCTGACACGTGCCCAGGTTCGCCTGAATGTGCGGGCGGCGTTCTACCGGGTGCTGGCCTCGGAGGCGGTGTTGCATGCGGCCGAGGCAGCGCTGGATAACCGGAAGCTGATCTCTCGCCAGATCGATGCACTGACTCAAAGTGAGCTGCGATCAACCCTGGACCTGAACTTCGCCAAGGTGCTGGAGAGCGAAGCCGAGCTGGCAGTAGTGCGCACGCGGAGCGATGTGGCCCAGCAGCGCGCGGCCCTGGCTACAGCGATGGGTCTGGAGCAGACCATAACGTCGTCCCTGGTTGCGCCGGCGGCCGCGCCAGATGCGTTACCGAAATCTCCAGAGGAGTTGCAACAGCAGGCCGTGGCACAGCGCGCCGACCTGAGTGCTATAACCGCACAGCAACACGCCGCGCAAAGCTTCGCTACGGCAGAGAAGCGGTTGAGTTATCCCACGCTGAACGTTCTTGGAGCAGCTGGACAACTGCCGTATCACGATCACACCCTGCACGATGACTACGCAGGCATAGGATTCAATCTCTCGATTCCAGTCTTTAACGGTGGTTTGTTCACGGCGCGACGCAACGAAGCCGAGCTGGAGGCCAAGGCCCGTATGCAGGATGTTCGCCAGCTTCGCTTGCAGGTGAATGAAGAGGTACGCAGCAACTGGTATCGGGCTGACGAGGCTTACCGCAGCCTGGAGGTCGCGTCGCGCCTGGTGGCGCAGAGTAAAGAGGCGCTGCGCCTGGCGCAGAACCGATACGACGCCGGGCTTGGCAGCATTGTCGAGCTGAACCAGGCGCAGTTAAGCGAGACATCTGCCGAGATCACCTCGGCAGATGCGACTTACACCTATCTCACGCGGCGGGCACAGTTGGACTTCGCTGCCGGACTTTTGAACTGAAAGGGCTTTCACGCATGACGAATCGATGGTGGGTGATGGCAGCGGCCGCAGCTTCGGCGGTGATCTGTGCCGGAGTAAGCGGATGCAAAGAAAAGGCTGTCGCTGAAGCTGCGGTACTGACGGTTCCGGTGGCCACCGCCGTGCCAGCGACCCTGGCCAACGATCTAACGCTTTCCGCCGAGTTCCGCCCATACCAGGAGGTGGATGTCATGGCAAAGATCGCGGGCTATGTGAGGTCAATTGGCGTCGACATCGGCGACCACGTCCGGCAGAACGCGGTGTTGGCGACACTGGAGGTGCCTGAGGTGCAGGACGATGTTGCCAAGGCAAAGGCGGGAGTCGCCGCCGCGGAGGCCGACATGGTCACCGCTCAGGCCGCGGTCGAGAAGGCACGCGCCGGCGCCGAGATTGCTTCACTCTCATTCAAGCGTATTCAGGATGTTGCCACGCGCGACCGGGGCCTGGTGCCTCGGCAGGAGATTGATGTGGCGCGCTCGCGTGAGCTGGAGGCGAATGCACAGCTTGCAAGCGTGAGTGCGGCACTGAAGGCCGCTGAACAGAAGAAGCTGCAGGCGGAGTCGGAGTATCAGCGCGCAGTGGCCATGATGCAATATGCAACCATCCGCGCTCCGTTCAATGGTGTTGTTACCAAGCGGTACGCCAACACCGGATCGATGATCCAGGCCGGCATCTCTTCGCAGTCCCAGGCCATGCCGGTGGTGAAGTTGGCACAGAACGATGTGTTGCGCCTTGTACTTCCAGTGCCTGTAACAGACGTTGCCGGTGTGAAGACCGGGCAACTGGTGGATGTGGATGTCGCCAGCGTCAATCGTAAGCTGCAGGGGAAGGTCACCCGTTATGCAGACTCTGTGCAGATGGCGACGCGCACCATGGACACCGAGGTTGATGTGCCAAACCCCGATGGCTCGTTAGTGCCGGGAATGTACGCGGAGGTGCATCTGCACCTGGCAGCCCGGCCTCACGTGCTGAGCGTTCCGCTGGACGCCGTGGACGGCCTGGGGACCAGCCAACAGCAGGCGTATGTCGTGCATAACGGAGTCATTCATCTGGCTTCGGTCAAAGTAGGCTTGCAGACACCCTCGCGTGTGGAGATATTGTCGGGTCTGCAGTCCGGCGACAAAGTCATTGTGGGACGGCACACAGGCATGTACGACGGCCAGAAGGTCGATGCCCAGCCAGCAGCGTACGAAGCCAACACCGCCAGCGAACGATAAGAAGGAAGACGCGCGAATGTCCGGGTTTTCGATCCGTAATCCGTACCTGATGGTAGTGCTGTGCCTTGTGGTCATGATCATGGGCACGGTCAGCGTGACCGAGATGCCGGTCGATATGTTTCCCCCGGTCAACTTGCCGGTGGTAGCCGTGGCGACCTTCTACTCCGGCATGCCGCCGCAGCAGATTGAAGCCAACCTTACCTACCATCTGGAGCGCCAGTTCACGCTGGCAAGCGGCATCGATCATATGGAGTCGCGATCGCTGCCAGGTGTCTCCCTGATCAAGGTGTATTTCCGCGCCGGCACCGATCCCGATGCCGATGCCGCAACCATCTCTTCACTGGCCAGCAGCGACCTGCGTGACATGCCGCCTGGAACCTATCCGCCAATCGTCCTCAAGCAGGACGCATCAAGTATTCCGGTCGCGCTGGTGACACTGAGCGGCTCAGGACTGAATGAGAGCAAGCTGAAGGACGTAGGCCAGAACTTCGTTCGCAACCAGCTTGCCAGTGTCGCCGGCGCTTCGGTAACGCAGCCCTTCGGCGGACGCTGGCGGCAGATCATGCTGTATGCCGATCCTTACAAGCTGGAGGCGAACCAGCTTAGTCCGATGGACGTAGTGCGGTCGGTCAATGACTCCAACGTCATTCTGCCTGCCGGCGATGTGCAGATCGGGCGCTACGACTACAACATCTATACCAACTCCATGCTGAAGGGCTCTGACGACATCGCCCAGGTCCCGCTGAAGATGGTGGGGCAGTCACCCGTGCGGGTGGGCGACGTCGCTACGCCACAGGACTCCTTCGGCCTGCAGTACAACATCGTGCGCGTGAATGGCCAGCGCGGCGTCTACCTGCCGATCTTCAAGCAGGGCGGCGACTCGAACACCATCGCCATCGTTGATGGCGTGCACGACACGCTGCAGCATCTGACCGATGTTCCGGCATCACTGAGGACGACGGTAGAGTTCGATCAGTCGCGCTTTGTGAAGACCGCAATCGAGACACTGGTGCACGAAGGCGGTGTGGGGCTCTTCCTGACCTGCCTCATGATCCTCATCTTCCTGGGAAGCCTGCGGGCGACGGTCGCCGTCTTCTTCTCCATTCCGTTATCGTTGCTGACCACCTTCTTCGTGTTGAAAATGGCGGGCAGCTCGCTGAACAGCATGGTGCTTGGCGGCCTGGCGTTGGCGCTGTCGCGCCTGATCGATAACTCGGTTGTGGTTCTGGAGAATATCTTCCGCCACCTGGAAGAGGGCGAGTCACCGAGAGATGCGGCGGAGACTGGCGGCAAGGAGGTTGCATTGCCGGTACTGGCCGGAACCCTGACCACGGTCGTGGTCTTCTTTCCGGTAACGATGCTCTTCGGCGTCAGCAAGTTCCTGTTCTCGGCGCTTGCGCTTGCTGTCGTAATCTCGCTTTTTGCGTCATACTTCGTCGCGCTGACGGTGGTGCCTCTTTTCTGTGCACGGTTCATTAAGAGCGGGCATGGGGATGTGGTGCACGAATCGGCCGAGGACGAAGCTGCAGTTACAGCCGATCCACGCAGTACACATCATGGGCTGTGGACGCGCTTCAATGCAAGGTTCGCGGCGGCCTTTGACTCCATGCTCCACCGCTACGACAGAGCAGTGGCCTGGGTGCTGGAGCGTCCGTGGCAAACGCTGGGAGGCTTCGGCGTCGCCTTTGCCTTGTCGCTTCTCCTGTTCCCCCTGTTGGGGCTTTCGTTCTTTCCACGTACAGATGCAGGACAGTTTGTCATCAGCTTCAAAGCTCCTTCAGGAACAAAGCTCGAGGCGACGGAGCAGGAAGCCGAGCGCATCGAGCAGATCGTCCGCCGCATTGTGTCCAAGCACGATCTTGGCATCATGGTTACCAACATTGGTGTTGATCCCGGCTTTTCAGCGCTGTTCTCTCCGAATGCCGCGATGCACACCGGCTTCACACAGGTGGCGCTGGAGCATGATCACAAACGCAGCAGCTTCGCCTATATCGATGAGGTGAAAGCGGCCATTGCAAAAGAGATTCCGGAACTGCAGACCTTTTACGCATCAGGCAGTCTGGTCGATGGAGTATTGAACATGGGCGCGCCGGCGCCTATCGATGTGCGTATCACCGGCAACGATGTGACTGCTGACTTTGGCTTGGCTCAGAAGATCGCGGGACAGATACGTGGCATCCATGGAGTAGCCGATGTCTATATACCGCAGGACATTGACTATCCGTCGCTACGCATCTCGATTGATCGCACCCGCGCCAGCCAGTTGGGGTTGAATGAAAAAGAGGTTGTATCGAACATCATCACGGCCTTGACCTCCAACCAGATGATCGCGCCGTCAATCTGGATCGATCCGAATAGCGGTAATAACTACTTCCTGACTGTCATGTTTAAGGAAGGGCAGATTCGATCGATCGAGGATCTGAAAGCAATTCCACTGCACGGCAAAGACATAACCCAGCCTACTCGACTGGACATGGTGGCGAGAATCGAGCAGTTCAATGCTCCCACCGAGATGGATCATACTCAGATCCGCCGTAATCTCGATATCTACGTCCGCCCACAGAACGAAGATCTGGGCGCGATTACAAAGCAGATCCAGTCCATCGTCGACCATGCCAATCCTCCAAAGGGAATCTCGGTAACACTGGCCGGAAGTGTTACGTCGATGAATGCTTCGTTCCATAGCTTCGCCATTGGTCTGATTCTCTCGGTGCTGCTGCTGTATCTGATCCTGGTGGCGCAGTTCCGCTCGTTTCTCGATCCGTTCATCATTCTGCTGGCATTGCCCCCGGGAATCACGGGGGTCATCCTGGCGTTGCTCGCATGGAATACCACGCTGAACGTGATGTCACTGATGGGCGTCGTGATGCTCGCGGGCATCGCACTCTCGAACAGTATTCTGATCGTCGAGTTCGCCCATCATCTGCTGAAGCAGGGAAAGAATGTGCGTGAAGCGATCACACTTTCCTGCCGCGTTCGTCTACGGCCTATTCTTATGACGTCGTTGGCTACGTTGATCGGTCTGCTGCCGATGGCGTTGAAGCTGGGCGAGGGAAGTGAGTCTTATGCCCCGCTGGCACAGGCGCTGATTGGTGGTCTTGCCGTTTCAGTAGTTTTGACAATCTTTTTGGTCCCGGCGGGCTTCTACCTGGCTTACCGGGATAAGCAGCCGGGGTGTGCATGATCAGAGGGAGACGCAAGTAGCTTTGGCGGGCTGGCCTCTCAACAACTTACCCCATCGCCATCGTGTTCCGGGCTCTTCCGCAGCACGTGAAAGCTCTCCTGATGTCGTGACTCAGTGCAGCCTGGCAGTGTGCTCACCGCTGTTAGCGCTGGATGGGTTGTGCACTGAGATAACTTTCGGTTGCTTTCGCTCCTCACCTATGGCTCAATGGTTGGCATCGTTTTGATTGGGCTTCGCGTTTTTGTTGAGAAGGAGCACGCCCATGATTAGGCCTGGCAGAGCCGTTCATCGCATTCTTTCGTTTGCGTTCTATTCCATCCCGTTGGAGGAGCGAGCCTCCGTCCGGCAAAAACTGGAAGATCTGGTCCAGGAAAGCCCCAGATTAAGGGCCGAAGTTCACGTCGACCACGAAAGGCTCTTCGTCAGTGGAGAGGACGAATTGCAGCTCCTGGAGCTTCGCTTGAAGGTCATTCAGCGAGAGTTGGCCGAGCCGGGTGATCTGAAGGTTAACTACCTGGAGACTGTTCTTGGCTCTGCCGAAGCAGAACACTCGTATCTCCGCGAGACCGGCGGCGCACGGAACTATGGTTACTGCCGGCTTCGGGTAGAGCCCGGTCAGCAGGGGAGCGGGTTGCAGTTTCTTTATGACCTAAACAATGAGGCGATTGCCAGGCAGTCCGTTCAGGCGATTGAGGCCGGTGTGCGGCAGACAGCACAGGACGGCATTCTGCAGGACAGCGAACTCGTCGATCTGAAGGTCACACTGCTCACAAGCGACTGCGATGAGATTGGCCGCCACGAGATGAGCCTCAGGATCGCCGGCGCCATGGCCTTTCGTGAGGCAGCGAAACACGCCAAACCTGTCGTGCTGGAACCGATGGTGGAAGCTACCATCGATTTACCCACACCCTTTATGTCGTCGGTGATGGAAGACGTTCACGCGCGCCGTGGGCGTATCGAGTCGATCTCTCAGACGGTCGATGGGTTGCTGATTCGCGCAGCGATTCCCGCTGCGGAGGTGCTGCGCTCCAGCGCACGCGGCAGAAGCGGATACACCACACGCTTCCTGCGGTACGAGCCGATCAAATCGAAGGGCTCGGATGGCGAGGCGGGCGCCGTCGTGCGTAACTTCTGGCCGCCCAACCCGCGCGGTGGCGCGATTGCGATGAAGTTTTAAGACGATCGACCGAAATTCTTTGATCTCGATCGTGTGCTTCGGCTGAATCCACATCCGAAATGACGATCACCCTGAACGGTTGCCGGCTACTCCGCGCGCAGCGCTTCTACGGCGTTAACCCGCGCTGCACGAGCGGCCGGCACGGCAGAGGCGATCACGGCTGCAGCCAGTATGACGAAGGCCGACAGAATGAACGCAAGAATCCCTGGCTGGCGTACTTCCGCAATGTATCTGGCTATTCCATGTGCGAAGGCAACTCCGGAGATAATGCCGGCGCCGACTCCGATACCGGCGATCGCAAGCCCCTGCAGCAGAACATCCGCAAGAATATTCTGCGGCTTTGCTCCCAATGCAATGCGGATGCCAAACTCGCGCGTACGCCCGCTCACCGAGAAGGCAAGTACACCGGCAACACCTACGATTGAAATCAGCAGGGCAACGGCCGCAAATCCACCGAAGACGAGGGCGTTGAGCTTGTCCGGTGTCATCACCTCGGCGCGGATGTCATCCAGTGTGCTGGCTTTTTCGATCGGTTGATCTGCTGAGATCTCATGAATCGTACGGGTGATGGCAGGTGCAAGCGCGTAGGGATCATTGGTCCGGGTACGAACGAAGAGCCGTCCCTGCCAGCCTTCCTGATCGGTCGGCTGGTACACGGTCATGGCGGGCGACGGAATGATGTTCTCGTCGTCGATGTCAGGCACGACGCCGACGATGCGCCGCGGCTCATAACCGATGCCAACGAACTTCATTACGCCATCGGTCCAGTGCAGCTCGCGATTCAGCGCATCGCCATTGGGGAAGAGTGCTTTCGCAAGACTCTGACTGACGATGACCACGCGCTCCGAACCGGCCTTGTCCGTATCTCTGAAATCGCGGCCTCCAAGGAACGGCACACCTAGCGTTTCGAAATAAGCCGGCGAGACTGACCGGAACTTCGCCCGCCAGTCATCCACGCCATTCTTGCGTGTCGCGCCCTGCGCTGCAAAGGTAAAGCTGATGTTAAGGCCCTGATCGTCACGCCAGGGAACACTGAATCCGGTGGAGACATAGTCCACGCCGGGCAGAGTGCTCACGCGGCGCGCAACGTCGTGATAAAAGTTCTGGACCTGCTCAGGAGTTCTGCCGTACGTCAACACCGGCAGATTCACGGCAAGAACGTGCGAGGTGTCGAAGGGCGGGCGCGTGTTCTCAAGCGTATAGAGCGTGCGCATCAATACGGCTGCTCCGGTCAGCAGAAGAAACGAAGCGGTAATCTGCATGACGGCAAAGATCCGCAGCCGACGGCTGCTGCTTCCCGTGCTGCCGCGCGATCCGCTGCTGGTGAGGCTCGTACCAAGTTGGCCGCCCGCTGAAGGCAGACGAGGAACAAACGCAAGAAAGACCGCTGCGACCAGCGCGAGCGCAATACCGAACCACACCAGATTGAAGTCGAGCGTCAATCCGTCGGCACGTACTGAAAAACGCGCGGCATAACGGCCCAGAACGGCAACCGTTGGCCATGCGAGAAGAAGTGCTGCGAGCACTCCACTGCCGCAAAGTACCAGGCTTTCAGCCAACAGCGAACGGCGCAGCGATGCCGTGCTGGCTCCTAGCGCAGCGCGAACGGCGAGCTCAGATTCGCGGCGCACCGTGCGGGCTAATACGAGGTTCGCAACGTTGGAGCACGCAATCAGAAAGAGCAGACCCGCTGCGGCAAACAGCACCCACAAAACGGTGTTGGCGCGTGCATTGATCTGGTCGTGCATGCGCTTCACATCGATCTGATAATGATTGTCAGGTTTGTATACGTCAGGATGTGCAGCCACAATGGCGGCATGGCGTGCGCGGAGCTCCGAGCGCGCAGCATCCAGCGTAGCGCCCGGCGCCAGGCGAGCGAACACCTCGGTCATGCGATGCTCACGGCCCGCGACCATGGTGGCGGAGAGATGGTGCGGACTGGTGACAACGTTGGCGATGATCTCGGTGACAACGGGATAGGGCACCGAGGGCTCGAGTACGCCGACGATGGTTGCGTTGCGCGGCCCTCCGAAACTCTCTAAATGGACCTGCTTGCCAAGCACGCCTGGATCGCCATGGAGCGATTCCTTCCAGAAGCGATAGGTCAGCACTACAGCTCCCGCCGCGTTCGGGCCATCATCCGATGTCGTCAGAAGGCGGCCCAGCACCGGACGCAGCCCCATCACTTCAAAGTAGTGACCGTCCACAACGCCCGCAGGGATCTCGCGTGGCGTACCCAGGCCGATGAGCGTGAAGTCCACCGAGGAGAAGGTGCCAAGCTCCGTAACGGTCTTGAGGTCTTTGCTAAGATCGTCGATTTCAGGAATCGAAAAGTTGGTGTTCTGTTCGCCAAGGCCGGGCGCGCTCTGCCGAACATAGAGCAGGCGATCTTCGTCACGATTCGCCAGCGGACGTAGCAGCACCGCACGCACCACGCTGAAGATGGCTGCATTGGCGCCGATTCCCAGCGCCAGCGTGATGGCGACGGTAAACCACAGCGTGCGGACGCGCCAAAGCGAGCGCACGGCAATTTTCAGATCGCGGAAGAATGACATGCATATCCTCGATTTTCCAGACTTCGCAACCACCGGTTCACCGCCTTTATGGGAGTACCGGAAATTTGAAGCCGCCAAGGGGAATTGTCTCGACAATTTATGTTGATATCAACATATTGGAGCAGGTGTCAAGGGAACTCTGCTTGCCTTAGCCATCAAACCGCGTTCACTGGTGCGCTGACTCCGTTCTTCTGAAGGCGGGTTCTGCTCCCTGCCAGCAGATTGAAGGTGATGAAGGCGGCGAATCCAAGAAAGATTGCAGAGTTTAAGACCCACATCTCTCCACCGGCAGCGACCTGGTCCTGCAAGGGGGTGAGTGTCGTGATTCGATCCGCGCTGGCGTACGAGGGATAAAAGATTCTTCCGGAGAACATCAGAAGAGCGCAGAGGATCGTATTCAGGACATCTGCGCTGAGCAGGTAGGGAATCATCGTCCAGGCCGGCCACACTCGTTTTGCGGGCCATGGCGCGAGCACGACCCACCAGAACGCACACGAGGTGAAGAGAAACATCGCGTGCTCCAGATTATGGAGCAGCTCAGAAGAGAAGGTGAGTTCGAAGGCGACGGGGACATGCCAGCCGAGAAAGGTCACGTTCATTAGCAGCCAGACAAACGCAGGATGCAACAGTATCCGCCCTGCCTTCCGTAGACCTGACCACATCCATGGCCGCATGACTCTACGCAGGATGAATCGCGGAACCCCTCGCAGGAACGGAACAACGGGAGCTCCCAGGATGATCAATGGCGGCGCCGCTGACATCAGGACGAAATGCTGCAGCATGTGGGCGCTGAGAAGGTAATCATCGAAGGCGCCGATAGGAGAAGAGACCGCGAGCCAGGCAAGAAGCAGGCCCGACTGGAAGCAAATGAGTCTCCAGACTGGGAACTCTCGCCCACGTGTCTGACGCACGCTAATCCAGCCTCGCAGATACAGAGCGCTTGAAAGAAGCGCGCTCACGAGTGGAATGGGAGCCCAATCCCATTCATGCCATAGAGCGCCTGCTTCAACCGTCGCGAGCACGTTTCCCCTCACTGAGTTTTATGCTGGCCGTTGCCAGGTTCCACTGTGGATGCGGGAGGACCGCCGCCTTGCTCAGCAACGGCGCGCGAAGCGTCTGAAGCCGCCGGCTGGTAGTTGGGGTGCAACGTGTTGAGAAAGCGAACGAGCGCAGTGGTTTCCGGCGGCGACAACGTGCTGCCGTAAGCAGGCATGTTGCCTCCGCCGAGCAGCACCTGGCGGATGAGCTGGTCTTCGGTGAGCCGGGTGGCGACGTCGTCGAGTGCCGGGCCACGCTCTCCTCCAGACCCGCCGATGGAATGACAGTTGCGGCATTGCTTCTCCTGAAAGACGTTCGCGCCCTGGCGCTCGAGAGGCGTGCGGTGTTCGAGGAAGGCTGTGGGAATGGGTGAACCGCTCCAGGCGTTCATCTTCGGGCTCCACGGCGTAGATGTGGCGAGATGCGTGAAAGACGCCCAGCAGACTGCAAGAAACATCACGGTAAAGACCGCGACTGGACGACGCCACCAGCTCTTCTCACCAACGCCTGCAACAAACGGCAAGCCAAGCAGTACCGCGATGACTATCGGTGGAACGATGAGCAGGAACGGCGTCTCCATCTCTGGAGGCAGGTAGGAAAGGACGGTATAGATCCAAAGAAAAGGCGGGTCAGGCCTGGGGACTGTATTGATGATCGTTGGGTCGGGCGTACCGGTTGGGCCGTATGGACCGAAGATGGCAGCGCAAATCGCGACGGCCAGCAGGATCGCAGCGGCGAAGTAGGCGTCTTTCCACGCCGCGCCGGGGAAGAATGGCAGGCCGTCCTTATGAGCGAGTTCGTTGTACTCCTGGATATACGTTTCGCGGCGCACAAGCCGGCCGGGCATGGGCCATTCGTTAATGCCGAGCTTCACCACCATCCAGACATGCAGGCCTGTAAGCACGAGCAGTGTGCCGGGAAGAATGAAGACGTGCAATGCGAAGAAGCGGGTGAGCGTGGCGCCGTTAATGATTGGGCCGCCCAGCATCAGTTGGACAAGTTGTCCGCCGATCCAGGGCACACGGCCAAGGATAGAAGCGCCAATGGCCAGCCCCCAGTACGCATCCTGGTCGAAGCGCAGCACCTGGCCGGTGAAGGCCATACCCAATGTGAGCAGTAGAAGGAAGACGCCGATGATCCAGGTCAGCTCGCGTGGAAATTTGTATGCCCCAAAAAGGAAGACCTGCGCCATGTGGATGACCACAACGGCAACCATGAAATTCGATCCCCAGCCGTGCATGGCGCGCAGGAACCAGCCTAGCGGTACCTGATGATTGAGTACCTGCAGAATGTTCCAGGCGTGCGAGGCAGACGGGCTATAGACCAGCGCCAACAGAATGCCGGTGACGACCTGCAGCACAAGCAACACTGCGCTGGCGCTGCCAAAGACATACCACCAGCTCGCGGTGCTTTTCGGCACGGGATGCAGCACGGCGTCTTTGATCGGGCCTTCGAGCTGCAGACGGCGCTCTAACCAATCGTAGGTTCGTCGGTACCAGGACATGGAGCGATCCTCTTTACGAGCGTGGGTTGGCTTTGTTCACGGCAGGGGCGGACTGCGGCGCGATTGGAGAGTGTTGGCATCTGCCCCGCTTCGATGAGGAGATGTCCGTTTTCGATCTTTGTCGGGTATTCGAAGAGGCCACGTTCCGGCGGGCCTGAGGCGCGGCTCCCATCTGCGTAGTACACGCCTCCGTGGCAAGGACACATGAAGAGTTGCGATTCAGAAAACCATCGAACAGGGCAACCGAGATGTGCACAATTCACCGCGAAGACCGTGTAGCGGCCGGGCGCCGCGGTGCGGACATAAGCGGGAATGTTCGCGGTTTCGCCATCCCACTCGTTGGTAAAAGGATTGCGGAAGCTGACCAGCTTTGTCTCGCCCGGGTTGAACTTCGCCGCATCGCCAAGGTCCACCCAGGTGAGGTACTCGCGACGCCGCATGACCGGGCCCAGGATGTAGGCAACGACCGGCACCGCAAGCAGCACGCCCACCGCGGCATTGATGGCTAGGCCGACATTCATCAGAAACGATCGTCGTGAGATGCGATCGCGCTCGAGCAGCTGTTCCTGCTCCTGTTCTTGCTCCTGGGGTGATGGTGGTGGCAGTTTTTCGTCCATTGGCGATCTCCTGCTTAGCGCGTGTGGGGTGCGAGTGGATAGGGATGTCCCGGGTGCGGTGGTGTTTGTGCGATCAGCCAGGCGGAGAGGTCGGTAATCTCTGCGTCCGTGAGCGCGCGGCCGGGCATAACGTTACGCCAGTCGGGCTGGCCGATGTCGTCGCGTCCGGCGATGACAATCGTGCGAATGGTCTGGTCGTTGACGAGTGCGAGGAACGAGCCGTCGAGAATGCTTCCGGCTGGGCCTGGCTTTTGAGGTGTGTTGCCGTGGCAGCGGGCGCACGCCTGGGCATAGACGGCGGCGCCGCGCGTGGCATCGCCTGGCTGCGATGCTTTCCACGCCGGAGCTGTAACACCGGAGAGCACGTTCGGCTTTGCCCACTTCGCGCGCATGCCGCTTACCAGAGCATTGACCTGCTCGTCAGTAAGGTTGCCGCCTACAGCATTGCCGAACCCGGGCATGAGCGTACCTTTTTCTCCGTTCGTGATGATGTTTCGTAAGTCCGCATCGTCAATGATGGCGAGGTAGAGGGGGTTGGCCAGCTCCATGGCCGAGCCGTTACGGCCGTCAGCGCCATGGCAGCCAGAGCAGTTCTCGCCATAGAGCTGTGCGAAAGACATGACGGCTTCAGGCCGGGGAACCTCCGGACCAGGTTGCGGCTGGCCAGGCATATGACAGCCGGAGAGCGCGGTGGTCGCCAGCAGTACAAGTCCGAAGCGCCTCATCGCCGGTCGTCCTCCTCGGTTTTGTGGCCCTCCAGGCCCGGTGATTCGACTCCCAGACGAATTGCCAGCGGCGCCTGATGGAGCCGCTGGAGATTGCCGGAGCGCGAAACCACGTAGCCTGCAACCAGGCCAAACACCACCTGCGATGCGGCAAATGACCACCAGTCGATGTTCTGCTGGAGATAGGGGTTTACGATGCCAAGCACGTTGTGCAGCAAACCGGTCCAAAGCACGGGAGCGACGATGCCGCCAAGCAGAATAGGACGCCGGGGCCAGACGGGGAGCAGAGCTCCATAAAGCAAACCCACCAGCAGTGTGGTTGCCCCCTGAATAATGTTGGCAGTAATGAAGGCGCCCAGGCGGAAGTGCGTGAGTTGTTCGGGCGTGGGGTTCGCCCAGCCGGCAACGCCCGCGCCCCCCAGCAGGTTCACCACGTACCAAAGGCTGTGATACCGAAGCAGGCCATAGATCTCCGCGGGAATCAGCATTACGATGCCGCCGGCGATGCCTCCCTTGATGCCTGCGGAGATTGGGAACGTCTGTAAGGGGAGCTGGGCGCGGTGGGTCTCATCAACCTCGATGCGGGCAACGCCTGCGCGCGAAGGCTCGATCTCGACGATTTCATGTTGCACCGGCACGTCCACGTGTTTTTCATGCGGCAGCACTTCACGAAACCAGCCGACAGCAGAGACGACTAACAGGAACGCTCCCAGAGCGCCAATCCATACGCTCATCACCAGCGACCCGACCAGCAACATCACGCCCAAAGCAAGCAGAATGGGCCAGGCCGTGGGCGCAGGCAGATGTACCGTCCCTGTATGGACTTCATGGGAGTGAGTCTGCGGCGGTGTATGCATGTCGTTCATCGGCCCACCAGGTAGACGAGCGTGAAGACGACCACCCATACGGCGTCGACGAAGTGCCAGTAGAGCGCAAGCACCTGCACGCGTTCGCTGTGCCGCGGCCGAACTTTGCCGGCCAGCGCAAAGAGCAGAACGGTGAGCAACAGGATCAAGCCGACCACCACGTGCGTTGCGTGCAAGCCGACCAGCGAGTAATACGTCGTCCCGAAAAGGTTGGTGCTGATCGTCAGATGGTCGACGGTGATCAGCTTGTGCCACTCCTGTGCCGTCGTGCCCAGGAAGATCGCTCCGAGCAGAAAAGTGACGGCCCACCAGATGCGGAAGGAACGCATGTTGCCGTGGGCGATAGCATGCTCCGCAAGCCAGATGAAGAAGCTGCTGGAAAGCAGGCAGACCGTGCCGAGGATGGGTACTTCGAGAACATCGTGCGGCTTCGGTCCGGAGACATCGCGGCCCATGTAGTAGATGTAGGCGACCACAAAGATCGTGAAGATCGCGCATTCGGCCACGATGAGCGAGGCCATTCCGACGCGGCCGCGCGAAGGCAGCCGCCATGTGGCGGCAAGCGATTCGTGTTGAAGAGGAACAGTACTCATGAGCTCACTCGAAAGCGGAGTCGGGATCTTCTGGATGTTTGAGGTCCCACAGCGGACGGCGGCTGGCGACGACGGGGTCTACGGGGAAGTTGTATGTGGGAGGAGGCGAGGGAGTGGACCATTCGAGTGTCCAGGCATCCCAGGGATCGGGGCCGGCGAGTTTGCCTGCGAAGTAAGAGTGCACAAGGTTATAGACAAAGATCGCCATGGCGACCGCCTGAATCACCGCGCCGAACGTAACGATCTGGTTGAGCAGCGTCCAGCCGCGGTCAGGCTCGTAGGTGTAGATCTGGCGCGGCATGCCCAGTAATCCCGGGATATGCATGACATCAAAGGTCAGGTGGAAGCCGACGATCATGAGCCAGAAGTGCCATTTGCCCAGCGTCTCGGAAAGCATGCGCCCGGTCATCTTCGGGTACCAGTAATAGAAGGCGGCGAAGATCATGAAAAGAATGGCGCCGACCAGCACGTAATGAAAGTGGGCAACCACGAAATAGGAGTTGTGCAGCTGCCAGTTCCAGGGTGAGACCGAAAGCATGATGCCGGTCAATCCGGCGATCACCCACTGGAAGAGAAAGCCGACAGAGAAGAGCATCGGTGTTGCGAAGCGCAGCTTACCTCCCCACATGGTCGCCAGCCAGTTGAAGGTCTTAATGCCCGTCGGAATCGAGACCAGCATCGTCGACAACGTAAAAAAGGTGTTGCCGAGCGACGTCATACCGATGGTGAACATGTGATGCGCCCATACGCCGAGGCTGATGAATGCAATACCAACCGTGGCAGCCACCATCGCCGGATAGCCGAAGATCGCTTTCCTGGAAAAGACCGGGATGATTTCGTTGGCAAAACCGAACGCGGGTAGTACCAGCACATAGACCTCCGGGTGTCCGAAGATCCAGAAGAAGTGCGCCCACAGGATGGCCGAGCCGCCGGCCTGGGTGTCAAAGAAATGTCCGCCGAGATAGCGGTCGATCAGCAGCATGACCTGTGCGGCCGTGAGAGGGCTAATCGTCACCAGCACAAGAAAAGAGACCGTCGCATAGATCCATGCCAGCAGCGGAATACGCGAGAGCGTCATCCCCGGGCAGCGCATGCAAAACACCGTTGCCAGGATGTTGATCGCCGTTCCGATGCTGCCGACGCCGCTAGCGAACAAAGCGAGCGCCCAGTAGTCGACGTTGTGTCCCGGCGAGAATGGCCGCTCAGTCAGCGGCGCATAGGCGAACCATGCGACATCCGGAGCGGTGCCTGTGCCTGCCAGCCCAAGACCGCCGATGAAGCTGAAGTAGAGGAAGATACCGGCGAACGCGCTCACCCAGAAGCTGAAGGCATTCAGACGCGGGAAAGCCATATCACGCGCGCCGATCATCAGCGGTACCAGGTAATTGCCGAAGCCGAAGAGGATTGGCATGCCCACGAGGAACACCATCGTGGTGCCATGCATGGTGAACATGCGGTTATAGGACCGGGCATCGAGGAAGGTGTTGTGCGGCACAGCGAGTTGAATGCGGATGGCCATGGCCTCAAGGCCGGCGACGACCAGGAATATCAGGGCGAAACCGATGTACAACAGGCCGATCTTCTTGTGATCGACAGTGACGACCCAGTCGTGCAGAACTTCGAGATACGTTGCGCGAGACCGCGTCTGCGGGGTTACGTCCAAAGCTCCTTCGATTCCGCCTGGGATAGGCGTGCTCGGTGCGTCCATCGTGTTTCTCTCCTTCGCATCTAGCGCAACGTGGTGAGGTAAGCAACCAGTTGAGCGTTCTGGAGCTCGTTCAAATGCATGGCTGGCATCAACGAACCGGGCTTCAGCTCGTCAGGGGCTGTAATCCAGATCCTTAGGTTTTCCGGAGTATTGGGGACGATACCGGCAGCGATGGTGGCTCGGCTCATGAGGTGAGTAAGATCGGGGCCGAAGCGGCCGTTTGCTGCGGTACCGCTGATGGTGTGGCAGTTCATGCAGGCCTGCTCTTCAAAGACGCGCCTGCCTTGTTCGGGCGTGATGGCATCCGACGATTCAGGCCGATTCGCTGCGACGTCACCAGGATCAGGCGTGCCACTTTGCTGCGCCTGTTGCTGCTGAGCGATCCAGCGCTGGAAATCCTGTGGGGAATCGACGTAGACGCGCAACAACATTTTGGCGTGCTGTGTCCCACAGAACTGCGCGCACTGGCCGAGGAACAAGCCCGGTTCATGCGGGTCGACCCACATTTCATTCACCCGGTTCGGCAACAGATCTGTCTTGCCCGCGAGGCGTGGAATCCAGAAGCTGTGAATCACGTCCGCGGAGGTGAGCTTGAGGAACGTAGGCGTGGGCGACTGTGGATCACTCAGCGGAACGTGAAGTTCGTTTGCAGTGACGACGTTGTACTTCGGATAGCGAAACTCCCACCAGAACTGGTGGCCGACGACGGTCACGTCCAGTGCGGATGTCGGTTTAGGCGCATCCTGCACGGCGAAAATCACACGCGCGGTTCCAAGGAAGAGAACGATGATCAGCAGGATGGGAATAATCGTCCAGGCAAGCTCGATCTGCATGCTTCCGAACACCTGCGGCGGCTCCGTCATATCTCCGGTGCGATGTCGAAAGCGGACCAGTGCAAACACCAGCAAGCTTGCAACGCCGATAAAGATGCCGCCGGTGATGATGAGAATAAATATCGAAAGGCCATGAACTTCGCGCGCCGGTGTTGAGGATGTCGAAAAGATATTCCCCGGCCAATGCGGCCACACCAGCAGCGTGGCACATGAGAGACAACGCGATCTCGCGACGTTCCACAACATAAAGACGAGTGCTCCTGAGAGGTCGTGCTTTCGTTCTGGTTCGAAACAGCGTACGGTCCCGGCTGAAGAGGTCCTGGACCTTACTTCAGTTGGTGATTCATCTTACCGCGCATTCATGCTGTTCGCTCCCTCCTCGTTCCTGAACTGCATGAATAATCGTGAGATCAAAATAAACATCGAGCGGCATTGCACCAGTCTTGCGCTAGACACTCCTCCGCATGTGATGGAGCAAGCCGCCACGCGACTTCATAGAAGGAATTGAGGAGGCGGCAGTTTTCGTCTGGGATTGATACGAAGAGGCCGCAGTTTCTAGTGCCGTGAGTCTAAAGTTCGTGACAAAAATCATGAAGAGCTCTAGCGTTTCAGCGAGCGCTCTTCGCACCGCAGGCGCGAATGTCTTGCTTAAGGGGACGGCTTTAGCCGTCCCGTCCCCGCACTGAAATACACGCGGCTTTAGCCGCTGAGGTATCGAAGCTATGCCCTCAGCGGCTAACGCCGCGTCGCATTGGAGATCCATAC
>JABFXN010000241.1 GCA_013361705.1 Acidobacteriaceae bacterium | reverse complement strand
GCGCTGGGCTTCTGCGGGGCGGCATCCTGCGTATAGTCCTCATTGGGGGGCACGGACACGCCGCTTTGCTGCGCAAACAGTGGCGCAATCGACAGAAGCAGGGCAGCGGTGGATACAGAGTGCTTGACGGACATAAAACCTCGCGCGCGCAAGAAGCGCAATTCTTCTATAGACCAAGCGTAGCCCCATAGGTTGCGGATGTGATCACCCGGGAACCTCGGTTGCAAACACTGCTACGGCACCGTTAAAGCTGGCGTGGTCAGTCCACCGGGCGCTTTTCGGCTGCTAAAATTTTCTAGAAACGAGAGTTATTCCGTATGGCAGAGCTTGTCGAGATGATCGCCGGAGTGGGTGGCAGCGCTATCGCTGTCGATCGCCGTCCGAAGCTCAACGACCGCCTTGCCCATCGCATTGTGCGCCCCTCGGGCGTGCTGTCTACAGATTTGAGGAGAGAAATGACCGAGATTGTTTCCATTCACGCCCGCGAGATCCTGGATTCGCGTGGAAATCCGACCGTTGAGGCCGATGTCCTGCTCGCCGGTGGCGCGCTTGGCCGCGCCGCTGTGCCCTCGGGCGCATCTACCGGTGAACATGAGGCTGTTGAACTGCGTGACGGCGACAAGGAGGTTTATCTCGGTAAGGGCGTGCTGCAGGCAGTCGAGAACGTCGAGAGCATCCTCGCTCCGGAGCTGGCCGGCATGGACGCCAGCAACCAGCGCCTGATCGACGCGACCATGATCGCCATCGACGGCACTGAGAACAAGAGCAAGCTGGGCGCGAACGCCATTCTGGCCGTCTCCATGGCCACCGCTCGTGCTGCGGCTGCGCAGCTCAAGCTGCCCTTGTACCGCTACCTCGGCGGCGTGAATGCCTGCATTCTGCCCACACCGATGATGAACATCCTCAACGGCGGCGCGCACGCCGACAACACGGTGGACTTCCAGGAGTTCATGGTTATGCCCGTCGGTGCGGAGAGCTTCTCTGACGCGCTGCGCTGGGGCACTGAGGTCTTCCACACGCTGAAGGGCGTGCTCAAGAAGAAGGGCCTGAATACGGCGGTGGGTGATGAGGGCGGTTTCGCTCCTTCGCTGAAGTCGAACGTTGAGGCCATCGAAGTGATCCTTGAAGCGATCGAACTGGCCGGATACAAGGCCGGTGAGCAGATCGCCATCGCGCTCGATCCCGCTTCATCTGAGTTCTACAACAAGGAGACGGGTAAGTATGTCTTCAAGAAGAGCGACAAGCGCGAGCTGAGCAGCGAAGAGATGGCTTCGTTCTGGGAGAGCTGGTGCCGCCAGTACCCGATCGTCTCCATCGAAGACGGTCTGGCTGAAGACGACTGGGCCGGCTGGAAGCTGCTGACCGATAAGATCGGCAACTTCGTGCAGCTTGTCGGCGACGATCTTTTCGTCACGAACTCGCGCCGCCTGCAGCAGGGTATTGAGCAGGGCGTGGCCAACTCCATCCTGATCAAGGTGAACCAGATCGGTACGGTCTCGGAGACTCTGGAAGCCATCGCTCTCGGCCGCCGCTACGGATACACGTCGATCATCTCGCACCGTTCGGGCGAGACCGAAGACACCTTCATCGCCGACCTCGCGGTAGCTACCGGTGCTGGACAGATCAAGACCGGTTCAGCCAGCCGTACGGATCGTATCGCCAAGTACAACCAGCTTCTCCGTATCGAAGAAGAGCTGGGCCCGGGCGCAGAGTTCCTCGGTATTGAGTCCATCAACTGCGGTGAGTAGCAGTCGTGAGGGGCTCTTCCAACTTCCTTTGCAACGATGGGTGCGCTGCTGCCGGCAGCCGCACCCATTGTTGCAATAGGGGCTGAGCCGCGGGCAGCCGAAGCAGCACACCAACGCGGAAAGTGAATCAGCAATGTCAAAGAATAAGCCGCTCGTCCTCACCATCCTGGATGGATGGGGTATCCGCACCGAGACCAAGGGCAATGCCATCGCTCTGGCCCGCAAGCCGAACTACGACCGTCTGCTGGCGGAGTATCCGAATACGACGATTCGTGCCAGCGATCACTTCGTCGGTCTCCCCGATGGGCAGATGGGAAACTCCGAGGTCGGTCACCTGAACATCGGCGCTGGGCGCATCGTGCGCATGGATATCGTCCGCATCGATGAGGCGGTCACAAAGGGTGACTTCTTTACCGATCCTGCTCTCCTCAAGGCAATGCGGGTTGCGGCCAATGGACGTTCGCTGCACCTGATCGGCCTGGTGTCAGATGGCGGCGTGCACTCGCACCAGCGGCACCTCTATGCGTTGCTGAAGATGGCGGCCCAGCAGGGGATCAAGGATGTCTATGTGCATGCCTTCATGGACGGCCGCGACACGCTGCCGAGCTCCGGAGCAGGCTACCTGGAGGAGCTCTTCCAGAAGTTCCGCGAATATGGCGTGGGTAAGCTCGCATCTGTCAGCGGACGTTACTACGCGATGGATCGCGATCTACGCTGGGAGCGCGAGGCCAAGGCCTTCGACGCGATGGTAAAGGGGCAGGCCGAAGGCGGAGCCTATGATGACGCTGTCGCTCGTGTGCGGGAGTGCTATAACAACGGCGTCACCGATGAGTTCATCGTTCCCTTTGTTGTCACCGAACATGGCAAGCCGGTAGCAACCATTCAAAATGAAGATGCGGTGATCTGCTTCAACTACCGCGCAGACCGCGTTCGCCAGATCATTCGCGTGCTGGCCCGCAACTCTCATCTCACGGCCAACGAGGGCCGCGAGCTGCCCAAGGCCGAAGAACTTGACCTGGAAATTCCGCGCAATACGGTGCCGAAGAACCTTCACGTCGTGACGATGACGCAGTACGACAAAAACTTTTCGTTGCCCATGTACCTGCTGCCGGAGAGCATGGATAATCTCCTTGCCAATGTGATGGGTAACGCCGAACTGCGCAATCTGCGTGTGGCTGAGACCGAGAAGTACGCACATGTCACCTACTTCTTCAACGGCGGTATCGAGAAGCCCTTCGCCGGCGAAGAGCGCGAGCTGGTGCCTTCAAAGAAGGTGGCGACGTACGATCTGGCTCCCGAGATGAGCGCCGAAGGAATTGCAGAAGTTGTCGAGAAGGCAGTCAACGATACAGCCTTCGATGTAATCGTCGTGAACTTCGCGAACGCGGATATGGTGGGCCACTCCGGCAAGATCGAACCTACGGTCAAGGGGGTAGAAACGGTCGATTACTGTCTAGGCCGTCTGTACAAGGCGATCAGAGCCCGTGAAGGCGCGATGATCGTAACCGCTGATCACGGTAACGCCGAGATGCTGATCGATCCGGTCAGTGGAGGTCCGCACACCGCCCACACCACTAACCCCGTGCCCTTCATTCTGGTGACCGATCAAGGCAAGAAGATTGGTGTACGGGAGGGTGGCTCGCTGCGCGACATCTCTCCGACGATTCTCGGGCTCCTCGGTATCCCGCAGCCCAAGGAGATGACGGGAGGCGACCTGCGGGTGCTTCCTCCAACGAACTAGGGCATAGCTGTAAATTTAACCAACCCGTGCGCTGGGCGGGCCCATGTCCCCTTAGGGACATGGGCCCGCCTTAGCCCTCCCAAGCAAAGCTCTCGCGGAATGGGGCTTACATCCTTGGTTTAAGAAAAGTACGACCGGCTTCTCCTGAATATAGAAGCGATTTGTTAAAGCTGACGGCGATTATCGAGAGCACGGCTCAACGTGATCTCGTCGGCGTACTCGATATCGCTTCCTGCTGGAACTCCCGTCGCGATACGTGTGACCGGAAGGTTGGGAGCCAGCTTGTGGATTTCCTGAGCTAAATAGTGACTTGTCGCCTCGCCTTCAACAGTCGGAGAAAGTGCGAGGATCACTTCTTCTATTTCCGATAAGCGATTGAAAAGGTTGGCCGTTCTGATTTGTTCAGGACCTATGCCGTTCACGGGGGAGAGCGTGCCATGAAGGACGTGGAAAACTCCGTTCCATGTCCGCGTCTTTTCGATCGCACCGATGTTGGTGGGCTCTTCTACAACGCAGACGAGGCGCTGGTTGCGGGTGGGGCTAGAGCAGATCGCGCAGGGATCGACGTCAGTGATGTTGTTGCAGCGCGAGCACAGACGAAGGCTCGCCTTGAGTTGAAGAATCGCTTTTGAGAGAGCTTCGGCGTCCGTCGTGCTGGAGCGAAGGATGTGAAACGCGAGCCGCTGCGCCGACTTTGTACCGATGCCGGGGAGCTTGCGCAGCTCTTCGATCAGCCGCGCCATGGGTTCTGCGAAGCGCGCCATTAGGTCAGCCCGGGAATGTTGAGACCGCCAAGGGCCGACTGAACTCCCTGTTTCATGATCTCGTCGGCTTTGCGGCCGGCCTCATTGATGGCGGCCTTGATCAGGTCTTCGAGCAGCTCGATGTCGGCAGGCGAGCCCATGCCTGAGGAAAAGGCCGTGGGATCGATCTTGAGAGAGAGTAGCTCCTTCTTGCCATTCATGCGGGCCGTAACCATGCCGCCGCCCGAGGAGGCTTCGACTTCGGCCTGGCGGAGCTTCTGCTCCATCTGCTCCTGCATCTGACGGGCCTGGCCCATCATCTCTCTCATCTTCGCGATGTCGGAAAAATTCATACGTTTGTTGGACGGTTCGCCGATCGGTTGAGGATTCTATTTTTCGCGCAGGTCGATGACGGTTCGAATCTCTGCGTTGAAGAGCTTCTGCGCCTGCTGCACGATGGGATGCTCCATGGCCGAAGCCTTGATGGAACCCGCTGCGGCAGGCCTATCCTTTTTCGCCGCGGCGTTGGCTGCCGAGCCGGGCAGCAGCACCAGCTTCAAATCGCCGGCACCATGTAGCCGCAACGATGCCTTGATGATCTTCTCCGCCTCCGCATTGATCAGCAGCTTCAACATGCCGGCAGAGAGTGTCGTCTGGACGCGCAGCTCATTGCCTTCGATGGTGAAGGTGGACTCATCCATCTGGTCGGCAGCAGAGCTGTGGCCCTTGCTGGCGGAGAGCTCATTGACGATGGCGCTCTGCAGGGCAGCGACGTCATAGCCTCCTGAGGCTTGACCCGCGGCGGGGCTTGGCGTTGCGACCGCCGTAGCGACAAGAGAGGGAGCTGGAACCGCTACCTCAACTGCAGGCGCAGGCGGCGCCATGACGGGAGCAGGTGGCGGAGCCATTACAGGCTCTGCAATCGGCGTAGCAACCGGCTCGGCGAATACGGCGATGGAGGGTGCTACTGGTTCCGGCTCAGCGGCAGAAGTCGATTCCTGCGGTTCCTCCATCACGGGCTCAGCTACCGCGACTGGAGCCGCAACCTCTGGCAAGGGCAAAGCGGCGGGAAGCACAGGCTCAGGAGCCAGTGCCAGGTTGCCGGCTGTCTGATCGATAGGAATGACATTGTTCAGCGTCGGCCGCGAAGACATCTCCGTCTTGCGCGAACGGTCTGCCTCAAAGGGAGAGAAGGCAGGTTTCGCCGGAGCGGCTGAGGTTACCGAGGCGGAGCTTGCAGGCTGCCCGCCGGAGGGACGTGCCGGCGCAGGCGTTGCGGACCGTACCGGCGGCGCTGCCGCGGCAGGGCGCGAGCTGGCCCCCGACGGTGCAGGGAGCTGGCTGAGCAGGTCTTCCACCGGCAGTAGCCGCTGCAGGTGAACCAGCTTCAACAGCCCGAGCTCCAGATGGAAACGGGGCTCCTGGCGGAAACCGAGATCATCGAAGGTACGCAGCATCACCTGTAGAAAACGCGTCAACTCTTCTTCGGTGAAGAGCTGCGAGCTGCGGGCAGCGCGACGGCGCTCATCCTGCGAGATCTGCAGCAGGTCGCTCTGATTGTTCTCCTCGGTCAGGTTCGCGATTTTGGCGACGACGCAGTTGCGCAGGTAGCGCACGAACTGACGGGAGATCTGTGTCGGGGAATTACCGGCGTCCAGCAGGCGTGCTGCCGTCTGAATAACAACGGCAGACTGGTTCGCGCTGACAGCCTCGAGAATCTCTTCAAAGACCGTGTTGGGCACACTGCCCATCAGATCGCGAATCTGGGTAGCGACGAGTTGTGCCTTGCCATCTACCACCGGAGCAGAGGCGATGGCCTGGTCCATGATGGAAAGCGCGTCGCGCATGGAACCGTCGCCCGCTTCCGCAAGAAGAGCGAGAGCAGCGTCATCCGCGGCGACCTCTTCCTGCTGGGCGATGCCACGCAGCTCGGCCAGGATGTCGTCATGGCGCACCGCATGAAAGCTGAAGTGCTGGCAGCGCGAGCGGATGGTCTGCGGAATGTTCTCCGGCTCGGTGGTCGCCATCATGAAGACGATGTGGTCGGGTGGCTCCTCCAGAGTCTTCAGCAGGGCATTGAAGGCGGCATCGGTAATCTGATGTGCCTCGTCGAGGATATAGATCTTGTAGCGATCGCGCGCCGGGCGATAGCGGGCGGCGTCACGTAGCTCGCGAATCTCATCGATGCCACGGTTGGTGGCGGCGTCGATCTCGATGACGTCCACGGCATTACCCTGGCGGATTTCGACGCAGGAGTCGCACTTCAGGCAGGGCTCAGCGGTGGGCCGTTCGGCCGAGCCGATGGTATTGCGGCAGTTCAGGGCCGACGCAAGAATGCGGGCGATCGTCGTTTTGCCGATGCCGCGATGGCCCGAGAAGATGTAGCCATGCGCGATGCGCTGCTGCTCCAGCGCATTGATGAGCGTCCGGGTGACGTGATCCTGTCCGGCCACGTCGGCGAAACGGAGAGGGCGATACTTGCGGGCAAGAACCTGATAGGCCATTGTTACTGGCGTTGATTGTATCGCCGTGCGGGGTGTGGAGATGCGGGTACGCGATTATCCCGCCATCCACGAGGATGAAAATTCAGGCCCGACCAGCTTTTGTGGTACGTGCGGCAATGCGTTTACGCCGGCGGATCTCGTCTTCGCTGAACATCGTGCCGCGGCAGACTGTAGCGCCGCAGTAGCAGGGCTGATCTTCTTCGTCCGAGTCGTAGAGGTTGTATTCGTAGGTTAGTTCTTCGCCTGGGGCGATGTTACGGATAGCGACAACAAAGACACGTTCATCGATCTCCTGTGTCTCGCAGTTAGGGTCGCAGGAGTGATTGATGAACATTGCCGCACCGAAGCCGTCGATCACGGTATTGCGATCGCCCACGCCGAAAAGGTAGGTGACGAAGCGGTCAGCATAACGTTCGTCGGCGACATCCTTGGTGATGCGCGGGCCGTCATATTCAACAATGCGTGCGCCCTTACGGATGGGCGTAGTGGTATAGCAGCCGGCTGCGTGGATGGCGCTGGAGCGGATGACGAGTGTCGCTGGCATAAGCTGTGTGGGTGTATCCCTGTGGGGAGAGAGTAGCACGGAACGGCTGTGAACAAATGGGGTGACGTGGGTTGGCGGCGCCACAGGTCACGGCGTCTAATACGACATATGCGTTGGCTGGTTTTGAGTTCGGTTGTGATGTTGAGTGGTCTCTGCTGGTCGCAACAGCAGCAGCCCGCGAAGCCGTGCCAGGATGCGGCGGGTAAAACCGTGGCCTGCGATGATCCAAAAGCAAAGAAAGACGATCCGCAGACGCCGCAACAGGTAAAGCAGGCATTTCCGTTTCCTGAAGACGAGTCACGTAAGGCAGCCGAAGGAAAGGACACGCCGCAGGAACCCAAGCCCGAGGCCGATGCGGCCGAGGGAAAGAACACACCCCGGGCGCCAAAGTCTGAGGCCGATGCCCCCTCTGCTCAGAAGCCGGTAACGCCGGCCGATGCCAAGAAGAGCTTCCCGTTTCCGGGGGAAGATGCGCCCCCAGCGAATGACCCTGCGGGAAATTCTTCCTCCTCGTCATCCTCCGGTTCTTCCTCCTCATCGCCGAATGGTGACAAGCCCAGCGATGAGTCGAAGGCGGCTGAGGATGAGGATGCTGGTCCGGCGACGCCCACAGGTGTAAAGCTGAAGGATCTGGGCAGCCGAGGCGAGATTACGAAGAAGCAGACCCCCGAACAGCGTTTCGATGAAGACCTGAGGGTGGCCGATTTCTACCGCAAAGACGGAAACATCCAGGGCGCTTACAACCGTTATATCGATGCGCTGGACCAGTTTGCCGACGACCCGGATGCCCACCTCGGAGCCGCGGAGATGGCGCTGAAGCTTGGCAAAAAAGATGAAGCACGGCAGCATTTTGAGGCTGTATTGAAGGCCGATGCCGAGCCAAAGACCAAAAAGGCGGCCGAGAAGGCGCTGGCTTCGCTGAAGTAGCCCTAGGTCTCGTCGAACTCTTCTTCAATATTCAGATAGCGGCGCATGTAGCGCAGCGGCTCCTCTGCTGAAGCCATCTCGCGGAGGTGGTACTTCCACGCATCTGTGCGTGCGGAACGGCGCGTATACGGCTTGCGGATGACGGTGCCGATGGAGCCATCCGCCATGCGTCGTTGAAAGCTCTGAGAGGGAACCTGGAAGGTGATGGGTTCACCGGGCTTCCAGAAGGCGTATGCAAACTCGTGAGAAAAAAGCAGGGCGTAGTAGCGGCGCTGCTCACAGAGCGTGGCTATAGCGTCTTCGCCACTGGTCCAGGGCAGGCCAAGGCGGCTAACGTACCACTTCCGGAAGGGAAAGCCATTGGCATGGGCCTTTCCCACAAGCAAAGTCAACAGTTCGTACCGCGTCATAAAGACAGGAGAAGCGTCCAATTACAAATACTGCAGTGACCTTACGCTAGGTTGCCCGAAGCAAGTGGTCAAGACAAAAAGACGTATTTGATGGTGAGATGGAGTCTGATGAAGGTACGAAGCGTTGTAGTGAGCGTAGTGGCGGCGGGGATTCTGACCGTCTCGCAGCCCGTGTGGGCACAGGCACACCATACCAATCCCCTGAACTTGGATCCGACCGTCCGGGAAGGGTTTGCGCGTTTTTACGACCTGGATTACGACGGCGCACTCCAGCGTTTTGACAGGGTTGAGGCGGCCCATCCCGAGGACCCGATGGCGGTGGGGTATCAGCTCCTGGTCACGCTCTATCGCGAACTCTACCGGCAGGACCTGCTGGATACCACCTACTACGCCCACGACAGCTTTATCTTCAACAAACGCGAGACGAATGTCAGTCCTGCGGCGCGCCAGCGGATCGAAGAACTGACCAACAAAGCGGTTGATCTTGCGGAGCGTCGCCTGAGGGTCGATCCAAAGGACAAAGATGCGTTGTTCGCCCGCGGATACGCCAAGGGCATGCATGCATCGTTCGCCACGCTGGTGGACCATTCTTTTTCGAAGGCCGCGAAGGAAGGTCTCTCCTCCCGTACTGATTCGGAAGAAGTGCTGAAGATCGATCCCGATTATGTGGACGCAAAGATGGCCATGGGAATTCAACAGTTCGCCGTCGCTAGCCTTCCCAGGCTAGTCCGCATCATGGTCGGAATCTTCGGTGTTGGCGGCAATAAGGAAAAGGGGCTGGTCCTGCTGCGTGACTGTGCTGCCCGCGGAACCGTCACCAGCGTGGAGTCTCGTACGGCCCTCAGCCTGTTTCTGCGGCACGATGGACGATACAGTGAGGCCCTGAGCGTAACCCAGACCCTGGTGGCGCAATATCCGCATGATTACCTCTTCCGCCTGGAAGAGGCGAATCTTTTGAAGGACGGCGGTACCGGCATGCGCGCGGTTGATTCCTATCGGGCGGTCATTGCGGATGCGCACAAGAACGGATACTTCATCGAGCCCCGGTTGCATATGGCCTACTATGGCCTGGCGGAAGCGGAACGCGGACAGAACCTGATCCATGACGCTGCCGATCACTACCTGGCCGCGGCATCGGCTCCTGCCGCAAGCGACTGGGTGAAGAAGCGTGCGCAACTGAATGCGGGCCAGATGCTTGATCTTCTTGGGCGGCGTGACGATGCCGTGCGTCAGTACCAGTTGGCCTCGGCGCCGGTCGGAGACCAGAGCCAGGCTGATGAAGCCCGCAAATACCTGAAGAAGCCTTTCAAAGGGAAGTAGATCTGAAAATCGTTACTTACGCGGAGAGGTGCTTATGCGTCTCTCCGCGTTCTCGCTTTACCAGCCGGTAGATCCCCCATGCGCAGGCGACGATCAGCGCTCCCCACAGCACAATCAGCAATGGTGTGGACCACTCGCTGGAGAAGTGTGTCCATCCCCGCAGAATGGAGCGGCCATAGCGGTAGCCCAGCCAAGCCGCTGCGCCATGACGTATCAGGCGGCTGATGCCAAAGGCGGCGTAGAACTTTTTGCGGGGAACCTGGAGAACGCCCGCAGCCAGAAGGAATGGCGTCAACGGCGCGGGAGGAGGAAGAATCGCGGGCAAGGCAACTGCAAGAAGCCCATGTTTGGCTGTCCAGGTGGTGATGCGTTTCAGGTAGCGCGGCGGGACACGCTTTTCAAGCGTATGCATGCCGCCCGCCTTGCCCAGGTGGTAGGTCATGCTGCCGCCAACCAGAGAGCCTGCTGTTGCCACAATTGTTATCCAGAGCCATGCATGGTGTCTTGCCGCCAGAATGACCAGCAGGATGTCCGTGGCGCCGGGAATGGGCAGCGGAATAAACGATGAGTCCACAACCGCCAGGAGAAAGAGTCCCGCCATGCCCATGCCCGTTACAAGTTGCACTAATCCGCGGCGGGAATGGACGGCCTGGAGCCTCATATCCTGCTAGGACGCGGAGTTGTGTTGCAAAGTTCTGGTTGGGCAGATGAAAAGTTGTTATTCGACAAACCGCAGTTCCGGAGCCCGTGGAATGGCTTCGGTAGCCGCTGCGAGATCGAAGAAGAGTTTCATCGCTGCGATACACCGCTCATCGAGGACGTAGTGGATGTTTTCAGTGAGGTAGGTGCGGATGATCTGAGGAGAGACAGCAATGCGTTTCTTCCAATGGGTTACGAGATCTTCGATATGCGCCAGACCAGCGTCGCGGGAGGAGTTCAGGTCATCGATCAGCAGTGCGGCGTTGGTCTGCGCCAGAGCCTCCGCGCGCAGAGCCCAGATGGCGGCCACCCAGGGCAGGCCGGTGCGCGTCGTCCATTCTTCGGCGACGTCGTACCAGTGGAGACGCTGGCCGGCGCGCATCTCGATGACCGGATGCGATTCACTGGCGATGAGCGCTGGATCGCCAATCAGCAGGGCAGCATCGGCGTGCTCAAGCATGGTGTCCACCAGCGGAGCATGCGGTCGGAACTCGGGGTCGGTTCCCAGGAAGTGACGGAACAGCACTTTTGCGTAGGCCACTGAGGAACGTGACGAGGTGTCCGCCGCAAGCGTCCGGATCTGATCCAGAGGAACGCGGCTTACGATTTGAATGGAGCGGACGCGGCGCAGCGAGGCGATCGTGCACCCGGGAACAATCAGAAGATCGGGGATGGTCGCAAGCGCTGCAATGGGGATGAGTCCCAGATCAGCTTCTCCCTCGGCCAGCTCATGGGCGCAGTTCGACGGCAGCGTGTAGTGAATGTCATACCGTTCCGCGAGAGCTTCGCGCTTGGCAGAGTGCTCAAAGTCGTAGAGCAGAGGTGCAGGGTTCAGAAAACCGATCGCCGAAATACGTAAACGTCCCACTCTTTCGAGTTTACTCAATCGCTGTCCAGCGGAGGCTCTGTTTGGACTTGGTGTCTTGGGCATGGTGTAAGGTGTCTACACATCATCAACTGCAGTGCAGGAGCCGAGCAGCAAAATGAATGCGTGCACCAATGACGCGCGTCTGGCATGGATGGCGCTAATCCTTTCCCCCGGTATGGGGGCGATCCGCAGCTGGCGTACGATGCAGCGCCTGGGAGACGCCGCGAGCCTATTAACCCTGCCGCTGACGGAACTGGAAGGCCTGGGATTGCCCGCCGCGGCGGCACAGTTTGTCGCCGATGGCCGGGCACTGGCGGCCGCGGAGGACGAGGCCCGGAAGGCCGAGGAGGCCGGAGTAGCCTTTCTGACTCCGGAGGATGAGGCTTATCCCGAGCGTCTGCGGCAGATTTATGACCCGCCCGCGGTTCTGTGGTTGCGGGGCGACCCGGCAATCCTGAACCTGCCTGGACTCGCGGTGGTCGGGACGCGGCACCCCTCGACCTACGGACAGGGACTGGCGGAGCTGCGGGCGCGTGAGCGTGCCGC
>JABFXN010000346.1 GCA_013361705.1 Acidobacteriaceae bacterium | reverse complement strand
CGTGGTCCATTTCGGCATAGTTTTCGGGTCGTAATTCCAACAGCATGGCAGCCTGAGCATAACAAACACATGCACCAAACTGGGAACCTCACCCAACTTCTGCCCATTTTGCGCGTTTACACTGGGAATAAGCATTTTGTGATGACGATGACCCACGTACATCTCCTAGCCTCTTTTCTCCTGCGAATGCAGGAGACCGCCGCCGATCAGCAGGCCGCACCGCTTCCTCCCTCGGGAGCCGGCGGATCCGCGCTGCTCGAGATGCTCCACAACTCCGGTCCGGTCGCTTTGGCTGTGCTGGTGCTGCTCACCTTCGCGAGTGTCTTTTCCTGGGCCATTATCTTCGCGAAGTGGTCTAGCTTCCGCCGTGCGCAGACACAGTCGCAACGGTTCGTCCGCGCCTTTCGCAAATCTCAGCGTCTTAGCGAGATCGCTACGGTAGCCGAACAGTTCAAGCCCTCGCCCCTCGTGATTGTCTTTACCGAGATCAACGAAGAGTACCAGCGCCAGACTGGCGGCCGTGGACTTCCGCGGAACCCTGTGGCTCTGGAGCGTGCGGCACAGACCGCTTCTTCTGAGGCGCTGACCCGCATGGAATCGCGATTGACATGGCTGGCAACAATCGCTGCCATCGCTCCCTTCGTCGGCCTGTTCGGCACTGTGATGGGCATCATCGATGCCTTCCACGGCCTTGGAACTCAGGGTGCAGCGACACTACGCGCTGTGGCGCCCGGTATCTCTGAGGCGCTGATTACGACCGCTGCCGGTCTGGTCGTCGCAATTCCAGCCGTTATTGGCTACAACCAGTTCACTGCCCGTCTGCGGGAGTTCGGTTCGCGCATGGATGATTTTGCCCGCGAGCTTCTCTCGGCGATCGAAAACGCGGCCATGTCTCAGCCCGCTGCTCCTCAGGTGGAAGAGCGCCGGGTGCGGCAGTACTGAGGAGAGAGCAATATGGCCTTCTCCAACAGCGGTAAAACGCAAACCTCCCTCGCAGAGATCAACATGACGCCGTTGATCGACGTTGTGCTGGTGCTGCTGCTCATCTTCATGCTGACCGCACCCGTACTGCAGTCTGGAATTGATGTTGCCGTGCCGAAGACCCGCTCGGTCAACCAGGTCACTGAGGAGAGGCAGGTCGTAACGATCAACAAAGATCAGCAGGTGTTTTTACAGGACAAGGTAGTTAATATCCATGAATTGCCTACGTTGCTGCGGGCCGGCTCAGCCAACCCATCCAAGAAGATCATCTACCTGCGCGCGGATGAACGTGTTCCCTTCGGTGCTTTCGCTTCCGTCATGGACGCGGTGAAACAAGCCGGAATTACCAACATCAGCATCGTGACCCAACCGATCGAGAAGTAGACCATGCCGAACGACCATACATGGACAGAGCCGGACCCGCTTGGCGGCAATTTTGCCGGATCGGCGATCGTGCATGCTCTTGTTTTGGGAGGCGTCGTCGCTGCCGGTTTCCTGGTCCATCGCGGATCGAGCTGGGGCGCGGCCACCGCTCAGGCGGGAGCGATTCAGGCAACGATGGTCACGGCGATCCCTCTGCCCGCGACACAGCGTTTTGATAAAGATCAGGTGCTTACCTCAGAAACGCCCAGTCCGGCGCCGAAAGAGCCGACTCCGCAGACCGTTGCACCACCGAAGCCGGATGAAGTTCCGATCCCGGTAAAACAGCCGCCCAAGCCGCCCAAGGTCGCTCAGCAGGAGACGCCTGCTCCACCGAAGCATCCGCAGCCGATACAGCCGCCAAAACCGAATGTGGCACAGACCGGCGAGACTTCAGGCATCCGGATTCAGCAATCGACGATGCAGGTGACCAATGGAACGGCCTCTGTCGCTGTTCAGGATTCCGCATTCGGAGCGCGCTATGCCTATTACGTTAATGTCGTGAACCGCACTGTTGCGCAGAACTGGTTCACGCGAGAGGCTGATCCCGTTACTTCGGTGGGGCGCAGCGTCACCATCATCTTCGATATCTTGCGGGACGGTACCCCCGCTAACGTCCGCATGGGACAACGCTCGGGTTCACCGTCGCTCGACGCCTCAGCTTTGCACGCCCTGGAACGCGTGGACGGCTTCGGGCCTCTGCCCGCGGGCGACCACATTACGGTGGAGTACACCTTTCATTACCAGCCCCATTGAGGTTTGCCGCATCAAACCGGATTAAGTTCCGTCATACCATAGGATGAGAATGCAAAGTCCGTCGCGTAAGTTCAACGTTCTTCTAGCGTTCGTGGCCGTAGTCGTCACAACGGTGGTCCCCGCCCGCGCCCAGGACTGGTTCAAGACTGAGACCAGCACCGGCGTCGATAAAATTCGTATCGCTGCTGCCGATTTCAAGCAGGGATCGGGCGATTCCGCTGCGCTGAAGCGCACTTTCGATTCAGTTCTCTATGCCGATCTCTCCAATGCCGGCATCTTCGACCTGGTGTCGAAGAGTCTGCTGCCTCAGGCAATGCCTGGAGCTCCCAGCGAGATGAACGTGCAGCAGTGGTCACCCGCTCCTGTCAGCGCCGCCATGGTCGCCTTCGGGTCAGCTACCGTGCAGTCCGGCAAGCTGGTCGTCAACGGATGGCTCTTTGACACCAAGAACGTCCAGTATCCGCAGGTCCTGGCCAAACAGTACAGCGAAGATGCCACCGATGACTCGGCCAGGCAGATCGCTCATCGCTTCGCCGACGAGATTATCTTCCGTCTTGGCGGCGGCATCCCAGGGATCGCGGAGACCAAGATCGTTTACGTCCATCAGGCCGGCGGTTCGAAAGAGATCTGGATGATGGATTACGACGGCGCAAACCAGCACCAGATCACGCATCTAGGCACGGTCTCCCTGTCGCCCCGTATCTCGCCCGACGGCACCCGTATCGCCTTCTCCTCTCTTGGCAAAGATGGCTGGGGCATTCGGATGTATTCGCTGGTTCTGGGACGCCTGGTGAACTTCCCCAGCTTTGGCGGAACAAATCTTTCCCCCGCTTGGGCTTCAACAGGCAACAGCCTTGCCTTTTCGAGTTCCCGCACGGGTGACCCGGAGATCTGGGAAACGGACGCCAATGGCAACGGAGCGCATCGTCTGACCTCCTTCCGGGGTCCGGATGTCTCGCCGGTATGGAATCCCCGGACAAACGCTCAGATCGCCTGGATCAGCGGGCGCAGCGGCCTTCCCCAGGTCTACATCATGGACGCTGATGGAGCCGGCGTAACCCGGCTGACCGACATTGGGTATGCGACTTC
>JABFXN010000123.1 GCA_013361705.1 Acidobacteriaceae bacterium | reverse complement strand
GCAACAGGTCATCACGGCTCATGCCCGGCTTGCGGGGACTGCCCGCCGTAAGGACAACGACATCGGAGTTCGCCGTCTCGGCATAGTCGTTTGTACCGATGATGGAGCAGTCCCGTTTCTCGATCGGCATGGCCTCCAGTAGGTCCAAAGCCTTCCCCTGTGGAATGCCTTCGTTTACATCGAGCAGCACCACATCACCGAGTTCTTTTCCTACGATCCAGTTTGCAGCCGTTGCGCCTACGTTTCCCGCTCCAACAATCGTGATTTTTTTCCGCACGCAGAAACCCCTCCGGTCCTCTCGGCCAACACCCTACCATTCTCAAGCCGTGAAGTCCAAGAGGGGCTGCTGTTTGTTATCCGATGCGGAGCGCGGTGTGCGCCTGCGCTGTGATCTGGTCCAGCAGAGCCGGCTCCTGATCGAGCTTTCTGCCAAAGGACGGAATCAGCTCCGCCAGTCTTGTCTTTGCCAGCTCCGGTTTGACGACCGTAATTCCTTTCTGCAGCATACCCAGCATGATGCTGACCGCTGTCGACGCCCCTGGCGACGCACCCAGCAATGCGGCAATGGATCCCTCCTTGTCGCGAATGACCTCAGTGCCGAACTCGAGCACACCGCCCTTCTCCGCATGCGACTTGATGATCTGCACGCGCTGTCCCGCGATCGCCAGCTCCCAGTCTTCCAGGCGGGCATTGGGAACGAACTTGCGGAGGCTCTTCAGGCGGTCCTGCGGAGACTGCATGACCTCTTTCACCAGGTACTTGGTGAGGTCGACGTTATCGAGCCCCGCCTTGATCATCGGATAGAGATTGCTGGGCCGCACCGACTTGATCATGTCCAGGTACGACCCATGCTTTAGAAACTTCGTTGTAAAGCCAGCGTACGGCCCGAAGAGCAGCTCTTTCTTGCCACCGGTCATGCGCATGTCAAGGTGCGGTACGGACATGGGCGGAGCCCCAACCGATGCCTTGCCGTAGACCTTCGCCGAGTGCTGCTCAATCACCTCAGGATTCACACAGCGGAGCCACTGTCCGCTAACCGGGAAGCCACCATAACCGCTGCCTTCGTCGATGCCCGCCTCCTGCAGCAGGGGCAGAGCGCCGCCCCCGGCGCCGATGAATACGAAGCGTGCGCATACGGTGGCTGCGCGACCGGTCTGCAGATTCTTCACGTGCACATGCCAACGGCAGTCCCTGCCCTTGCCGATGCCGGTGACACGATGACGGAGAAAGAGACGCGACTGTTTGCCCTTCAGCAGATAGGCAAAGAGCTTGCGCGTGAGTGCACCGAAGTCGACATCGGTGCCATGATCCACACGTGTGGCAGCCATGGAGCGGCTCATGTCGCGGCCCTCCATCATCAGCGGAATCCACTCGGCGATCTTGGCCTTGTCCTCGGTGTATTCCATCTCACGGAAGAGCAGGTTCCTGCTCAGCGCCTCATACCGCTTGCGCAGGAAGCTGACGCTCTTGTCTGTCGTAACGAAACTAAGATGAGGCACCTTGGTGATGAACTCATGCGGGCAGGTAATCTTCCCCTGCTCAACCAGATACGTCCAGAACTGCAGCGATTCCTGAAACTGCTGGTTGATCTGGATGGCCTTGGAGATGCTTACAGAGCCGTCGGACTTCTGCGGCGTGTAGTTCAGCTCGCAAAACGCGGAGTGGCCTGTGCCGGCGTTGTTCCAGGCATCGCTGCTCTCGGCCGCCACGCGATCCAGGCTCTCAAAACACACGATCGACAGCGATGGATCAACCTGGCGCAGCAGCGTTCCCAGCGTCGCCGACATCACACCGGCGCCAATCAACACGACGTCTACCCGCTCCCGCGGAGCAATTTCAATCGACATTTCTATCCCTTAAGACAAGGGCGCGCCCTGCTTGCTGCAAGGCGCGCCAGTTAGAGCTAACGGAGAACGTGCAAGCTTACTTGCTGGCGACCTTGTCCATGTTCTCGATCATGCGGGTGGCGAACTCGCTTGTCTTCACCTTGGTCGCACCCTCCATCTGACGCTCGAAGTCGTAGGTCACGAACTTCTGCTTGATGGTCTCTTCCATGGAGTTCTCGATCAGACGAGCTGCTTCCGTCCAACCCAGGAAGTCGAACATCATCACGCCAGAGAGCATCACGCTGCCGGGATTGATGACGTCCTTGTCCGCGTACTTCGGAGCCGTACCGTGGGTCGCCTCGAAGACCGCGTAGCCATCACCGATGTTGGCGCCCGGAGCGATGCCCAGACCGCCGACCTGCGCCGCGGCAGCGTCGGAGATGTAGTCGCCGTTCAGGTTCGTCGTCGCGAGGACTTGATAGTCGCTGGGACGGATGATGATCTGCTGGAAGATCGAGTCGGCGATACGATCGTTCACCATGATCTTCGACTTCCACTTGCCGCCGCCGTGCGATGCGCCGATCTCGGCCAGCACCTGCTTGACCTCGGCGACTACGCTGTCACCAAACTCCTTCGGAGCAAACTCGATGCCCGGCTCGACCAGCGCAGCATTCTCCTCGGGTGTAAGGTTCGGATTGGCGTCCAGGTTGCCCAGGATCCAGCTCTCACGCTCTGTGACAGTCTGGTCACGGAACTCCTGCGTGGCGACCTCGTAGCCCCACTCACGGAAGGCGCCTTCGGTGAACTTCTGGATGTTGCCCTTGTGCACCAGCGTGACCGTCTTCAGGCCGTTCTTGATGGCGTAGTTGATGGCCGCGCGCACCAGGCGCTTAGAACCGGTGATGGAGATGGGCTTTACGCCGACGCCCGAATCCAGACGAACCTTCTTCTTGCCGCCCTTCAACATCTCGTCGTTCACAAAGCTGACGAACTTCTTGGCCTCGGGCGTTCCCTCGCGGAACTCGATGCCGGCGTAGATGTCCTCGGTGTTCTCACGGAAGATCACGATGTTGCACTTCTCGGGGTGCTTCACCGGGCTGGGCACACCGGCGTAGTACTTCACCGGACGGACGCAGCTATACAGATCCATCAACTGACGCAGTGCCACGTTCAGCGAGCGAATGCCACCGCCTACGGGAGTGGTCAGAGGTCCCTTGATCGAGACGCGGAAGTCAACGGTTGCCTTCACGGTGTCATCGGGCAGCCAGTTGCTGGTCTGGCGATAGCTCTTCTCACCGGCCAGCACCTCGTACCACTTCACCTGACGCTTGCCGCCGTAAGCCTTCTCTACGGCCGCATCGAATACACGCTGCGAGGCCTTCCAGATATCGCGGCCGGTACCGTCACCCTCGATAAACGGAATGATGGGCTTG
>JABFXN010000253.1 GCA_013361705.1 Acidobacteriaceae bacterium | reverse complement strand
GCGAACGTTGAAGCAGTAACATTCGTTTACGTTTGCCAGAGCCTCCAGTCTACGCACCGGAGGCTCTTGTCATTTCTGCTTACAATTTCGAAAAGCTATCCCGTTAGCTTATTCACCGCTCCAAACGCAGGAAAAAGTATAGGCGTAAACGACATCGATGATGTCATTTACGCCATATCAAGAAACTCTCCGAAAGCTCTACTTCACCAGTATTACTTGCCCTGCATGAAACGCTACGTGGTTGGTGCGGCTGAGAAAGACGGCGAGCCGGTTCCGTGTTGGTTCTTTGGCGAAGTCTTCGTCGGTGACCGCATTGTGCTTCTTCAACCAGTCGTCCGCCGAAAACTTCTCGACCGCGGAGATCAGCGCAGTGTTCACCTCTCCCCACGCCTTTTTCAGGTCCGCCGCAGGGAGCGGATCGGCAACTGAACGATCAGGGTTGGTGATGTAGACCTCATCGAGCGCCGGGTAAAGTCTCTCCCCAACGCCAAGGAGCGGCAGCATGCGGTCATGAACGGCCGTGAGATGGCCGAGCAGATAAAAAAGACGGTTTCTGTCCGGGGCAACCTGCTTCTGAAGCTGTTCGTCATCAAGTGGCGCAAAGCGTTGGTCCACACGGCTGACAACCTGTTTCCACGAAGCTATGACAACCTTTATATAGAGCTCGTCCATCGTTCCTCATCCTTTTTGCGGAGTTACCCATTGGATGTCTTCGCGATGATGACGATGCGAAACGATGGGAGCTATTCCTTGGCGTGATTCCCCGAGGTGAGCTTCTTCAGGATGAACTCCTGGGCGAGAGCGTTGAGCATGCGACCCCCTGCAGCCGTCAATGCGGTATTGACGACGAGGTTCGCACCGCGATTGGACTCGGGATAGTAGAGGTTTGAAAGCGCACCTGAGGCGAGATCACCTCCGATAGACGAGTAGTTGAACTGCCACTTCCCGTTGTCGCCCTTGCAGATGAACGGGCTGGAGAGCGCATGCAGTGCGCGAGACTTCCTTGTCCCGGTTCCCTGGTAAAAATAGCGGGGATCCTGATGCAGGAGCGACGGCAGAACAGCGCCGCCAATAAGGATGTCGCTCACACCGTCGGCATAAATAGCGCCATAACGCTGGCCGTACCCCGTGGCGCCCTGGCGAAAATCAGGGCGGTCCGCTGCCTGATAGATGCCCGAGATAAAACCAACTCCGGCAAAGGTAACAACGTCGGTAGAAGCCTTCAGCGCCAGGCGGAATTTCAGCGCACTGGTCATGGGAACGGCATTGTGGTCATAGACCACGTAGAAGTTCGGGATCACACCCAGTACGCGCTGCTTTTCTTCTTCCTTAACCTGCTCCTTCGCCAGCTCTTCCGGAAAGATCGCAGTAACTTCAGTATTGATCGCTGCGATAGCAAGCTTGATCTCGGGCAGTTCCCTATACTGCCCTGGTGCCAGCGTCACAGGCTCCGAAGTCCAGGAAGCAAATCCATTGACCGACACGTTGAACACGACAGCAGTCGCCGAAGGCACACCGGGCAGCGAAAAGACGCCGTCGCCTCCTGAGACAGTAGAAATGCCATCAACCGTCGCGCCGTTGCGAATGACCGCAATCTTCGCCCCGGGAATGGCTGCGCCATCAGTATCCATAACCACACCAGCCACGGTGCCAGGCTGGGGCGCCGGCCCCTCGGGAACAGCAATCATTTGCTGCGCGCGGGCGATTACCGCAGCGAAACAGAAAAACAAGACGAGCAATTGTCGCGAATAGGGCATAAAGGTCTTCCAAATAGATGAAGAGAAGGGTCGGAAAGACGCGGACTTTATGCAGCTTTATGCTGTTTTGAGGGCATTTGGCCGCACATGGCACTGCAAAAATAATTTGCATCCGACATCGCATATCTCGAATGCAAAACCACGAATGTGAACCAGAGTTGCGGTCGCCTGACGTAATTGCATGCCAAAACAAAGGTTTCGCCTCATAATTGAGAGTTGAATAAGATTCATTGCCCGAGAAGAAAAGAATGAGGCCTACCACTCCCGACGGAAATGAAATGCTCATCGACGAGCGCCGTCATCACATCCTCAGCAAGATGCAGCAAGAGGGACGGGTTCTGGTCTCGGAGCTTTCTGACACGCTGGGCATCTCGCGGATTACGATCCGCAAAGATCTGGACTACCTCGAATCCAAAGGCATGGTGCGCCGCACCCACGGCGGCGCCATTCCTCCGCAGGGCAGCATCCTGCAGGATCTCTCCTTCCGCGAGAAAGAAAAAAAGCAGTTCAAGGAAAAGCAGCGGATCGCCAAGGCAGCAGCCGCGCTTGTGGAAGAAGGTACATGTGTCCTCCTGGACTCGGGCACGACAACCACCGCCATCGCGCAGGAGCTGAAGCGGTTCTCGCACTTAACGGTGATCACCAACGCGGTCAATATCGCCGCTGAACTCTCCGGGACAGACTTTGAGGTCATCATCACCGGGGGTACACTGCGGAAAAACTCCTTCTCTCTGGTAGGCCCGCAGGCAGAGGATATGTTCCGCGAGGTTCACGCCGACATTCTCTTCCTCGGCGTCGACGGCTTCGACACGGCCATCGGCGTCATGACGCCCAATATGCTTGAGTCGCGCGTGAACCGCGCCATGGTCAAATGCGCCACGCGTGTGGTCGCGGTCTGCGACTCCACCAAGTTCGGCCATCGCAGCCTGGCGCTGATCGTTCCTCCGACAGCAATCCACACCCTGATTACGGACGATCAGATCCGTGATGAAGATGTGGAAGCGCTGAAAGCGTTAGGTATTGAAATCATCATCGCCTGAAGCTAATTGCCTATTGCGGAAACAGGTTGAGCGCGTTGTCGCGATAGATCTTCTTCAGCACATCGTCCGGCAGGTAGAGCCCGTAGATGTTCCACCGTCCCTGCCGTGACGCGTGCGAAGGATACTCGAAGTACTCATCGTCGGTTTCCAGGAAGCGATAATACAGCCGGTACATCTCGACCTCGGGCAGCAGATCGGTGCCGAACAGAATGCGATCGGCATACTTCAGGAAAAATCTGCGAGCTGCATACGGCTGGCGGCCCAGCTCCGGAGTGCGGGCGCTGATGTCGATCATCAGGTTCGGCAACGCCTCCATCTGCTCGGCGAGATAGGCCAGGTCTTCCCCGGACTCAGCACAGTGTGCGCCTACAAAGGTGATGGAAGGGTGGCGCGCAATCACACGGTTCCGCTGTTCGAGCAGCTCGCGCTTGCTGAAGGGTGAATTGCTGAAGCCCCAGTCAGGATGAGCGGCGAGCTCTTCATAACGCTCGTTCTTCGCATCGATGGGATCGAAGAAAGCACTCGGATCAGCAGTATGAAACATGACCGGCAGGGAGAGCTTTTCACACTCCTGAAAGATGGGGATCAGGCGTTCGTCATCGATACTCAGCAACTTGCCGTCGCGGTCACGCACGGAAAGTCCAAGGTCCTTCCAAAACTTGATGCCGATCGCTCCGTGTTCTACCAGGCGATGCAGACGAGCAATGGCGATCCGGGCAAAGTCCTCGCGTTCGATACCGTGCCAATCCATCCACCCTATGCTTGCAAAGCGATCCGGAGCTGCCTGTTGAAACTTGTCGAGCATCGCGATCGCACGATCACCGACCTGCATAGTGATGTTGACGACGCGTTCGACGCCGCATGCATCCATGATGCGCAATACCTCGGCAGGCTCCATGGAGTCGAGGTGGTTGTGATAATCGATGACTGGAAACTTCGGCTTCAAGGGAGTCCGCACCGGTGTTACCAGGGACGACCGCGGCTGAAACTCGCCTAGTGGAAGATCGACACGCGCCACCGCGCTCACCATATCGACGAACTTGTCGCTGCCTGCCATGCTTCCTCCGATTTCTCAGGCTCAGGGAATATGCTGCGCCAGAAATGCCTTCCGAAACTCTGCATCGCGAAAGGCCTCAGTTCCGCCGGGACGCTGCGTTGAAAGCGCTGCCGCGATATTCCCCATCGCCGCACAAATCGGCAACGGTTCCCTTGCCAGAAAGCCTTTCAGAAAACCCGCATTGAAGCTATCCCCTGCACCGATGGTATCCACTGCGGCCACCGGAATCGCGGGTACATGCCAGCACTGACTTCCCTGCCGCACGACTGCGCCTGACCGTCCCTGCTTGACGGCAACCACAGGCACGCGCTGCGCCAGGCGGCTGATCGCCTCGTCCAGATCGTGGCAGCGGGTCATGCGGCGAGCCTCATCGTCGTTCGGCAATAGAAGATCGACGGAATCGAGCATGCGGTTCAGAATGCCGCCCCATTGATCATCCGGGTCGTCGTTGGTGTCGAGAGAGACCGTACATCCTTCAGCGCGCAGCTCGCGGCAAAGCTCGGGCAGCCCGGCATGTAAACCTCGCTGCAAAAACAGAGAAGAGACATGCAGGTGCTTTGCTTGGCAAAGATACTCCCGATCAATCTCTGCAGCCGTAAGCTCCGCCATAATTCCGGGGTATGTAAGGATGCGACGTGTCGCGCCATGATGCAGCAGAACCGTCACGCCGGTCTGCGACTGCGCTTGCACCACATCGCGTGGCAGGTCGACACCGGCTTCGTGCAACCGCTCCAGTGCAATGGCGCCCAGAGGATCGCCTCCTACCCTGGTGATAAAGCCCACCCGGCAGCCCAGCGTGGCGAGGTTGTGCGCCAGGATAGAGGATGAGCCACCGAGCGTCATACGGAAGTCTTTTGCCAGCACCTCCCGCTCGAAGGGCAGTTCCTCCTCGAGACCGTAGAGAATCAGGTCAAGGTTGGTTTCACCGAGAACAACAAGGTCGAGCGCAGGCATCTTCAAAGAGTAACGACACGGCTGAGATTGCGTGGATTATCGGGGTCGAGTCCTTTTTCCAGGCCGCGGTAGCTACCCAGCAACTGTCCCCACACCACATACACAATCATGCGCGCCAGTTCAGGCACCGGCAGATCGAGCTCGATGACCAGGTCGGCAAACTGCCGCACCTCAGGCGTGGCCAGGTTTGCAATCGCCAGCGTGCGGCTGCCAAGCTCCTTCATCTCACGAAGCACAGCAACCTCGGCATCGAAGGCCGACTCAGAGAGCAGCGCGGTAACAACCGTATCGGCCCCGATGATGGACTTCGGTCCATGGCGGAACTCGAGTGTATGGAAGAACTGGGCGTAGCTGGACGAGGACTCCATCACCTTCAACGCAGTCTCCTGAGCAATGGCATAAAGCGGTCCCTGCCCCAGGAAGGCAAAGTCTTCAACCGGCGCCTTGGCGAAAGCCTCCACCTGCGGCCCATAAATCTCCAGAAGGCGCTCGAGGTGATCGGGCAGCGCACGCAGAGCAAAGAGAAAAGCTGCGTCCCCTGCCAGGACTGCGGCCAGATATTGCAGACCAAGCACCATGGAGCTGAACGATGCCGTCATCACTGTGCTCTCTTCCACGACCGGAAACTTCAGCACGCGCGGTGTCATCTGTTCCAGTTCTCGACCGTCGCAGGTTACAGCAAGAAAATCGACACCTTTGCGCTGTAACAGAGCAGCAACCTGCAATACTTCAGAGGTATGTCCCGAGCGTGAGATCAGAATGGGGAAATAACGGGAGGCATCCTGCGGCAACGTCAGCGCTGGAAAAAGCAGAATCTCAGAAGCCGGCACCGCCCGGGTCGGGACGCCGAGCAGCGAGGTCACACTCGCGGCAGCCGCCTGGGCGAGATAGAAACTGGTTCCACAGCCGACAAAGGCCCATTCCTTCTTCTCAGGCTCGCATCCCTGCACCAGCGCACGCAGATCAGCAGCGGCCAGGGCTTGCAGACAGTCACGCCATACTTTTGGCTGGCCATAGATTTCAGTAAGTGTTTGAATCTTGAACTGCATGCAAAGGAACTCCTTCAGAACAGCGGGTCAGCGCCTAAGATACGGCAAACTGGCCAGATACTCCAACGATGCTAGCATCAAAAGAAACATTAAGTAATAAAACGAAACACGCAGCCTGCCGTCCGGATATTCAGGAGGGCAGCGCAACTAGACACCATTCTTTGTTCGATTACGTCAGCCGGAGAGTCTATGGGCCGTTCTAATTCCACGACAGCTTTTTACACCTACCTTTTGTTGTCTGTTGCCGGCCTGGGCGGACTTTTGTACGGCATCGACGTCGGTATTATCTCGGGCGCCTTGTTGTACCTGGAAAAGACAGTAGATCTCACCGTTAGCCAAACTTCCATCCTGGTAGCGGCAGTCCTTGGCGGAAGCACGCTGTCCTCTTTGATCGCCGGTTTCATGGCCGACTGGTTCGGCCGTAAAAAGATGATCATCGTCAGCGGTGTGCTCTTTGTTCTGAGCATCGTGCTGATCGTTTTATCGCAGGGCTTCTGGTCGCTGCTCTTCGGCCGCATTCTGCAGGGCCTCAGCGGTGGCATCATCGGCGTCGTCATTCCGCTGCACTTGGCTGAGAGTCTTCCTCCCTCCACGCGCGGACGTGGTTCGGCCATCTTTCAGTTCCTGCTGACTCTAGGAATCGTTGTTGCGGCCGGCATCGGCGTGTACTACAGCCGTGGCGCTGAGCAGCTTATCGCGGCAGCCAGTGGGAACGCCTCCATCGTTCGCGCGGCGCAGGACCATGCCTGGCGCGGCATGTTCCTCTCTGTCATTTATCCTGGCTCGCTTTTCCTGCTCAGCACCTTCTTCGTCAGCGAGTCACCACGCTGGCTGCACAGCCGCGGCCGCCGCGAGGAAGCACGGATCGCGCTGGAGAAGATCGTCTCTCCTGCAGAAGCACAGCGCGAGCTGCAAGAGATGGACTCGGTGGTAGTACCGCAGTCGGGGTCGTCGTCCAAGCCCGCCTTCGCGGGGTCTCTGCTGCAACGCAGATACATCGTTCCCTTCGTTCTTGCCTGCGTCATCCTTGGCTGCAATCAGGGAACCGGCATCAACTCCGTGCTTGGATATCTTTCGGTCATCCTGAAGCAGGCGGGGATGTCAGCCGTTGAAGCCACGCGAGGCGATTTCGCAGTAAAGCTGCTCAACTGCCTGACGACCGTGGTCGCCGTAGCCCTGGTCGATCGGAAGGGCCGTAAGTTCCTGCTGATGCTCGGAACCGGCTGCATCGTACTGGCACTCGGAATTGGCGGATCGCTGTTCCGAATCTCTGAGGCGAAGCGCATTGAAGTCGCCGATCAGGTGCGCACGCTTGTGCAGGGTAATCAGCTCAGCGTCACTCCTGAGTTTGTCCGCAATCAAGGCGGAGACAGCAGTCTGACGGTGCTCTACAACTACGGCGACGGCGAGAAGATCGCCACCCTGAGCGCAAACGACAAGGAAGCACTGCAGGTCGCACCCGAAAAAGCGAAGCCCAATGCGTCGCTGACGATCACCCGCGCCTTCGTCGCTCCCCTGCCCTCGCGTCAGACCGCATGGCTCATTGCGCTCAGTCTCGCGTTCTTTATTGCCGGCTACGCCGTCGGTCCGGGAGTCGTCGTTTGGCTGGCTCTCTCCGAACTGATGCCGACCCGTATCCGCTCCGTTGGAATGGGCATTGCGCTGCTCATCAATCAGGGCGTCTCCACTACCATCGCCGGCGTCTTCCTGCCGGTCGTCTCTTCACACGGTTACGCGGCGATGTTCTACTTCTGGGCCGCCTGCAGCCTGGTCTACTTCCTGACCGCGACGTTCTTCCTGCCGGAAACCAAGGGACGAACCCTTGAAGAGATCGAGGCCATCTTCGCCGGAGAAAAGCATCCCGAGATGCCGGAGACCGCCTGATGGCCCACGCAGCCGCGTTTCAGAACGGAGAAGGGCCGGCACCGAGCCGGTCCTTCTTCATTGGCAAACCATTGTGACCAGCATCACAGATCGAAGAGCCGGAACCCGATACAGTACCGCCATCGATGGTCGAAAAGGGATTGCGGGTGCAACACCTCAGCGACCCCGAAATAGACCGAGTGAACCGTCAGCCGGGGCAACCCGGAGGACGACCAGACCCGAAAAAATCGACCGCATCCTCGAGATGCCGCCGAGGCCTGGAACTATGAGAATAGTGTTCACCCAAGGGCTGCGATGGCAGTGATCCACCTTGACTGACTCGGTGAACACAAGCCAACCAAACGGATGACTGCCTTCCGTCGCAGCCCTTTTCTCTTGTGGCGCGGTTTCACGTCGCGGTAGATCAAACTCATCACGCATCTCCACAGGCAATTCAGTGATAGCAGCGCTATGCTATCGAAGCGCTGTCCTGTGCCGTCGTAACCACAGGCTGAAAGGGCGGGATCGCATGGCTGAAACCAGCACGCAAAGCATGCCGGAGCTCGAACCATCGCTGGAAGGCACACTACTGCTACTGGTTCAATTCGACGTCTGCGACGAAATCCAGATTGATCAATTGGCCCAGACACTCGGCATTCCTACGCTTTCTCAGTCCGGTCTGCGACCATCGGCCCCAGTCTATGGGAGGTATGAAAGGCCACCCCTCGTCGAACCATTTGAGGACGTGCTGTTTCCGGGCGAAGGAAAGCTTAGCGGTGAGGTCAAGTATTACGACTATGGTGTCCTCAGCGTCCTGATCCATCTTCCGTTCAGCGGTGATTGGCCGTCACTCATCAAGCAGACCTCCCATTGGATGTGGGAGGTAGATCTTGCTGCGCATGCGGAGCGCATTATGCACGAAAAAGTAGCCCGCGCTACGCCCTGCATGATCAAGGCATACAAGCGCTGTCTAAGCGAGGAATACGTCATCTTCCACACGAGGAATGTATCCGGCGTCCGGAATGCCACACAGGTACTCTCTCAGCACGGCTCACGCATTGCCCAGGTCGTGCGCGGCGATAGCGGTGAGCTTTCCGAGGGCGAGGTCACAGAGGTGTTGCGCTCGCAGATCTCCTACTATGCCACCGACCTGGCCGTGGTCGGATGGAACGCCGCATTCCTGTATGACACGACGGCGGGCGCGAAGGACGCGGTTCAACTGCTGGAGTATGCCAACTCCCAGTTATTGGAGCTTCGCTACTACGATGAGTTGCTCACGCAGGAACTGGCGGAGGTTTATAAGCAGCTTGAAAGAAAGACCGGGGCCTTCGCCCGGTGGAGACTGGCCGGTTCCGCTACGCGGTTACAGACTACGCTGCTGGAGGTCTCCGAACTGACCGAACGCGTCGATAACGCCATCAAGTTTCTGAGTGATATGTTTGCCGCACGTCTATACCGACTGGCTGCCACAAGGGTCGGTGTATCGGACTATCGGAATATCGTCACCGCGAAAATTCATGTGGCGGAGGATCTCTACCAGTTCATGGTGGATCAATTCAACCAGAGCCGCGCCTTCCTGCTCGAACTGACCGTAGTCATCATCCTGGTCGTAGAGCTGATCTTCCTATTCCACGGAAAAGGCTTCTGACTCCTGTTATTTCTTGCTGGAAGGCGCGTGCTCTCGCACGCGCCTATCCTTGCAAAACGCGTTAGTGCGTAGCAAGTTTGTGTTGGCGCAGCCAATCGGCCAGCTCCGCCGGACGATTGGTCTGGATACCCGCTGCCCCCAGATCAAGTGCCTTCTGCCAGACCTCAGGCGTATCCGCATCGCCCAACCGGTCCACGAAGATGCTGGCATGTGCAGCCTTAGCACAATCGATGACAGGGTCTTTGAAGTCGTTGGCGTCGAAGGCAATGACTTGGGGTTGTAAGCCGCGGACAAGGAACTTGCAGATATCCGATGTAATCGCCTCTGGCATGACCTTCAGTGAAGGACGAATCTTGCGCACGTCATACAGGAAGAACGGATTGCCGTAGATCACGACGTGGTCCTGCATGTCGTGTTTCACGATCGTATCCACCAGTTGCTGCGGATCGGCGTACTTTGTATCGACGTAGATGTTGATCTTTCCGTGGGCAAGGTCAAGGGCTTCCTCAAACGTCGGAACCTTCGTTCCCGCAAAAGAGGGTGAGAACTTCGAGCCCGCGTCCAGTGCGCGAATCTCATCGAAGGTGTGTTTGTGTACCTCGCCCGTTCCATTCGTCGTCCGGTCAAGGGTGCTGTCGTGCATGAGCACCAGCTTGCCGTCCGAGGTAGTGCGGACATCCAGCTCAAAGTAGTCCGCACCCACATCGATAGCAGCCTGAAATGCAGCCAACGTATTTTCGGGATGATGCAGGTGTTCTCCGCGATGAGCAATCACTCGAATCTTCCCGTCAGTCTCTAAAGGCTGCCATGCCGTTTGAGCGATGGCCATACCACTGAGGGAGATACAGCAAAAAAGAAGCTTTCCTAATGACGTATGCATCGTTCTTACACAATCCTTTTTCATAGCGAATGTTGTCTTCCTCAGAAGCGCAGGCGGCCAACGATCAGCAGTGAACGCGGATCCTGTGCTCCCGTTACCTGACCGAAGTTCGCATTGCTGATGTTGGTGCCGAGCCCAGAGAACTGCGGATGATTGAAGGCGTTATGCGCGTCCACGCGAAGTGCGAACACCACACGCTCACGCACAGGGATCTCCCGCATCAGGCTGAGGTCCCAAACATTCTGGCCTGGACCATAGAGTGCCGCCCGTGGCGAGTTACCCAGCGTATTTGGTGGAGTGATGGCAAAGGCAGACGTGTTGAACCACTTCTGAACCGTGCGCGAACCTCGCGAAATGTTCGGATCGCCAACCTTGGTGACATACTGGGCGCCAGAGAAGATGCCCAACTGATTTGCCTGCGTGATGAAGTACGGATAGCCCTTCTGAAACTGAGTCACCGTGCTTACCTTCCAGTGACCGATCACCTGTGACAGCACAGGAACATCCTGCAGGTACTTCCCTCCCGCACCAAACGGAAGCGCATAGACCGCCGACAACGAGAAGCGCTGAGGAATATTGTTCATTGCCGTTCCCCACTGCGCCCGCAGGTTGTAGTAGTTCTGCACGCCCACGGCATTCGCACGCGAAGGTCCGTCCACGTCATCCAGCGAACGCGCCCAGGTGTAGGCGCCGCGCACCGAGACACCATTGTTCCAGCGATGACTCAGCGTCGCATACATGGCGGCATAGGAGGTGGCGCCTCCGTTCTTCAGCGCCGTTACCGTCAGGAACTGCGGGTAAGGACGCAAGCTCTGCGCTGTACTCAAACCGAAGCAGCAGTTTGCAGACGGCTGGATCTGGTTAATCGGCACGCTGATCGGGAGATGCACGCCATGATTACCGGCGTAGTCGACCTCCGCAATCCAGTCATGACCCAGGTCATGCTCGACGCCGAACTGCCACTCCTGCAGATAAGGCAGCACAGCGGTCTGAGGAAGCTGTGTCGGACTGAAGGATGGTTTGGTCAGGCTGGTTGGGATCAACGGATTTCCATTGGCATCCGCGTTCGGGCTATACGGAGGAACACCCTGGCTCAACTGGAAGGGTGCGGTCACGCCCGGGTTGGAGCTCTGGAAGCTGACTGCGACCGTCGAGGCCGAGGTAAGTCCTGCCGTACCGAAGCCGATGCTGGGCAGTTGATAAATACCGTATCCGCCACGAACCACGGTCTTGCGGAAGAGCCGGTAGTTGAAGCCGGCGCGCGGCAGAATGCCGGTATAGATATTCGGGTTCAGGCTGTGCGGAGCACCGTTATATCCCGCAAACTGGATACCTCCCAGCTTATTAGTCGTGGGATCGGTGATGTTCGGATTGAACGTATACATGTTGTTGTGCTTCTCAGAGAACGGCCCGTCAAACTCGTAACGAAGACCGAGATTGATCGTCAGCTTTTCTGAGAGACGGTAGTCGCCCTGGATATAGCCGGCGAAGTAGTTGAGATTTTCGTGGAAGATCGTGTTGGTGGTGCTGATGCTTGCGCTTGCGGGCAGGCCGAGTTCGAGATCCGTAATCCCCAGACCGGCCTGGCCATTCGCTGTGCTAAAGGTTCCCGTGAACCCGTAGCTGCCGGATAGGACTCCGGGAGTGTAGTAGCTATAGGCGTAGCGCATGACCTCGCCGCCGATCGAGAGCGTGTGACGGCCCAACTGCAGCGCTACGGCATCGTTCACAATGATGTGACCGTCCCTCGTCTTGGCGTAAGAACCCGCGCCGAAGCTGGCGAACTGCGTCGTGGAGATGCTGGGAAACTGCGTTAGCGGCACACCCTTCAGACCAATCTCGGCAGGCGCCGGCTGCGGCCGGCTGAAGTTCTCTTCCGAGACGTAG
>JABFXN010000026.1 GCA_013361705.1 Acidobacteriaceae bacterium | reverse complement strand
GGCAAGCAGCAACATCTTCTCCACGCAGGACCATGCCGCCGCCGCCATTGCCGCGGCGGGCGTACCGGTCTTTGCCTGGAAGGGCGAGCCCCTGGAAGAGTACTGGTGGTGCACGGATCAGGCGCTGAGCTTCCCCGGCGGCCTGGGACCCCAGCTTGTCGTCGATGACGGCGGCGATGTAACCCTGCTGATCCACAAGGGCTATGACCTGGAGAACGGTGATCGCTCGTTCGTTGACTCCGAAGGCGGCAGCGAAGAAGAGCGTGTCATCAAGGCACTCCTGAAGAAGGTTCTGGCACAGAGCCCGAATCGCTGGCACGATGTGGCCAAGGAGTGGCGCGGCGTCTCCGAAGAGACGACCACCGGCGTTCACCGCCTGTACAAGATGATGGAGCAGGGCAAGCTGCTGGTGCCGGCCATCAACGTGAACGACTCCGTCACCAAGTCGAAGTTCGACAACCTCTACGGCTGCCGCGAGTCACTGGCGGACGGCATCAAGCGCGCCACCGATGTAATGGTGGCCGGCAAGGTTGCCGTGATCTGCGGCTATGGCGATGTTGGCAAGGGCTCGGCGCACTCCCTGCGCGGCATGGGCGCCCGCGTGATCGTCACGGAGATCGACCCCATCAATGCGCTGCAGGCGGCGATGGAAGGCTTCGAGGTTACGACCATCGAGGAGACCCTCGGACGCGGAGATATCTACGTCACCTGCACCGGCAACGTGGACATCATCACCTTCGAGCACATGGAACAGATGAAGGATCAGGCCATCGTCTGTAACATCGGCCACTTCGACAACGAGATCCAGATGGATCGCCTGAACGGCGCTGCCGGCGTCACCAAGCTGAACATCAAGCCGCAGGTCGATAAGTACACCTTCCCCTCCGGCAGCTCGATCTTCGTTCTTGCTGAAGGCCGCCTGGTAAACCTGGGCTGCGCAACCGGCCACCCGAGCTTCGTGATGTCGAACAGCTTCTCCAACCAGACGCTGGCGCAACTCGACCTCTGGAAGAACAAGGACACTTACGCAGTTGGCGTGTATGTTCTGTCGAAGAAGCTGGACGAAGAAGTCGCCCGCCTGCACCTGGAGAAGATCGGCGTGAAGCTCACAACGCTCTCGCAGAAGCAGGCCGACTACATCGGTGTTCCGGTAGAAGGCCCGTTCAAGGCAGAGCACTATCGGTACTAGGTTGGTTGAATGGTTCAATAGTTGAATCGTTGAATGGTGAAAAAGCCCCTCAATATACGAGGGGCTTTTACATTGGGCTGGAGCTCATGCCCTTATCAAAGTACGGTCGGTTGTTCTGGGATGAGCAGTTGTTCTGAGCTCTAGCGGACGCGGGCGTCGTGTTTGTCGCGATAGATGCGTTTTGACTCGGCGTTCTGCTGTTTGTTGATCAGATGGCGATCCGCCGCGGTGAGGTGGCCGTTGTCCTGGGCGCGCATGGCGCGCTCCTCATGATTGATCGCAGCCTCCTGGTGCTCCAGGTGCGAGGTCTCACGAGGTGTGAGTTGACCGGAGCGGACACCCTGGGCAATGCGGTCCTGCTGGTTGATCTTGCGGTCACGAATCTCCTGCGAGCTTTGTGCAAAGACGAGGGTAGGAGCAACGGCAACCAGTGTCGTGAGAGCGACGGAAGCGATTTTCTTCATGACGGGAATCTCCTTCAACTGCCGTGGCAGGGATGATGCGCCTGCCTACGAAGAGAACAGACACGGGGGAGATATGCCATGTTGCGAAGTTTATTTTTCGCGCTGCAGCGCGACATCCGTGGAGCTACTGGGTCGCCGTAGCCGAATCGTAGTCGTTGGCCACAATCACGCTCAGCGCGGGAGTGGTGACAAGCTGGCGATCGAGGATCACGATGGTGCGTGCCGAACCCTGCGGATAAGCGGTCGCTGCGCCTGTGTAGAGCGTCGTGGTCGTGGTAGTGAGCGCCGTTCCGTTGCTGACGATGTAGAGCGTATATGTACCTACCGGGATATTCAGATAGCCGGTGTTGGTGCCGTTGCTATCGTTGCTCTGCAACGACGAGACGGCGGTGACAGCCGTCCCTGACGGGACCATGTAGATATCGATATTGCCGATCGCAGTGGATTGATCGAGGAAGCGGATGGCGATCTGACCCGAGGGAGCGGGCTGCGACTGGTCAGTGAGCACCGTTGCACCCAGGTTAGCGGCGACGTTGCCGACCAGAACGGTGTATTGCTTGCTGTTGGCCAGTGTCGCGCGCGCTGTGGCCAGCGCCTGCTTGGTGCCGGCGGTGTCCGCGGTAATGACGTAGGTGGCTGGTGTGGCCGGGATGTAGGACGTAATCGTGCCAAAACCGACGTTGTATGCCACGGCAGTACCGCCCATGTACATATCCAGACCGCCGGCATCGATGGAGGCATCAATGAAACGGATCTGCGAGGTGCTGGTGCTGCCGGTGACACCCTGGCAACCACCAAAACCAAGCGTCGCGGCGGCCAGAGCGGTCGCGGCGGCGACCCGCTTAAAGAACTGTGCAACGTCTGCTTTCATTGGCCTGTCTAAGTCGTGTGGACTACTTGCAACAGAGTACCTGATTCCGGGTTATCAACCTAGGGCGAAAGTCGTTACTCCCTGGAACGAAAGTCGTATGGTGAAGCTTCCCGCATATCTAACATGGCCACTTGTTCTCTCTACCGCCGTCCTGGCACAACAACAGGAAGCGCCGCAGCAACGCGTCATTGCGATTCCAAGCATGCGAGCAAAGCAGGCGGCGCAGCCCCTTCCGCAACGCAAATCCTCCTATAGCTTTACGCTCTCCAGCACCACATGGCTGGATACCGGCGTGACGGTGGCTGCAGGCGAACCCCTGAAACTGAGTGCGAAGGGCAGCTTTCAGCTTGCGGATGGGCGCAAGTCGGGTCCCGCGGGCGTCGACCGGGGATGGCGCGACCTGCTGGCAAGCTTTCCCGTGAACGCCGCGCCCGTGGGCTCTCTTATCGGACGCGTGAGCGATGCGGGCGCCTCCATTCCCTTCCCCATCGGCGAAGATGACACAGTCACCGCGCCCACCACCGGCCATCTTTACCTTGGAGTTAACCTTCCTGACAGCATCTCGGCCTCAGGCAGCTTTACCGTCAAGCTGGAGCTCCCCAAGCCGGAGGCAGTCGCACCGAAAGCCCTGGCAGCGGCGCCAATGCAGGACCTCACTTCGATGATCTCTCCGGATACCTTCGCCGAGGTACCCCGCCGTGTGAGCGATCAGCAAGGCAACCTCGGCGACATGGTGAACTTCGCCCTGATAGGCACACGAGGACAAGTGGAGCAGGCCTTCAAGTCTGCCGGCTGGGTGAAGGTAGATCAGACGGTCGATGCCGCGATCGTGCACGGCATTATGTCCACGCTTTCACATGAGGCCTACCTGGAGATGCCGATGAGCGAACTGTACCTCTTCGATCGGCCTCAGGACCTGTCGTATTCACGGGCGGAGGCGATCAGCGTCGTCGCCGTGCGACATCATCTGCGCGTATGGAACAGCGGCAAGACGATCAACGGCGTGCCGTTATGGGTAGGATCGGCAACACACGACAATGGCTTTGAGAAGGACCAGCGCAATGGTCAGGTGACCCACCATATCGATCCCGATATCGACATAGAGCGGAAGTTCATCCTCGACAGCTTCGATGCCGCCGGTGTATTTTCGTCCGCTGCCTATGTGTTGCCGGATGACCCGTTCTCAAGTGGAAAGACCGCGACAGGTGGAGAGTTCCACTCCGATGGGCGAATTCTGGTGATGATGCTGAAGTAGCGAAGAAGAGTTAAATGTTGAAAGTTAAAAGTTGAAGCGTTAAGGCATGGGCGATGTTAAACAACTGCCTTCAACTGACTCGCATCACGACCAGTGTCATATCGTCGTGCTGCGGAGCACCATTCACGAACTCGTCGGCGCGGCGGTAGAGGGCTCGTAGCAGGCCTTCGGCTGTAAGAGCTCCGCGGGCGCGTTCCTGTTGGGCTGCGGTGATCATGCGACGCTCGCCCCATTCTTCGTCGTCTCCGTCCATCGCTTCGGAGATGCCGTCGGTAAAGAGCAGAACGATGTCTCCGGGTTGGAGATAGATGTCGCGCTGTTCGTAGGCAGCGTCTTCCGTAATACCAACGACCATGCCGGTGACTTCGAGCTCAATTACCTGATCGCCGCGCAGGATTACCGGCGGATTATGCCCGCCATTGGCGTAGCAGAGACGGCGGGTTGCGGGATCGTACTCGGCATAGAAGAAGGTGGCATAGCGATTCGCTGTGCTGCCGTCGTAGACCAGCTTGTTGACGTGCCCCATCAGCTCGCCGAGATCAGAGGAGCCGACCAGGGTGAGACCGCGCAGGCTGGCGCGGAGACTTGCCATCAGCAATGCTGCCGAGATGCCTTTGCCGGAGACGTCTCCGATGGCCAGGCCGAGCAGACGTGGCTGCCGTGGTCCTTCGTCGCTCTCGCGCTTCACTTCCATCACGTCGTAGTAGTCGCCGCCGATCTCCTGCGCCGGACGACAGTAGCCGGCAACATCGACGCCCTCGAACTCCGGATAGCTTTGCGGGAAGAGACGTTCCTGCACCTCGCGTGCGATCTCGATGTCGCGGGTGACACGCTCGCGTTGCGCAGCTTCGTGCGCGAGAGACTGCAGCAGCTCCGCATTCTCAAGAGCGAGGCCGGTCTGCGAGGCGACGCTCTCCAATAGACGGCGATCCATGCGGGAGTACGGCTCTTCGCTGCGTTTCGGGCCGAGAGCCATGACACCGATCAAGCGCCCACGGCCAGGCAGTGGCACCAGAAGTTCGGTCTGGAACTCGCTGAGAGCGGCACGCTCGGTATCGCTTGCCTCGAGCAACCAGTGAGAGCTATCGTCGATGCGCATCGCGGCGGGCCGCTTTTCGCGGGAGAGTGTATTCACCGTTGCCGAATGCGCGGGTAACAGGACAGGCGAAGTCAGATCCACGCCGGTGGCTGTCTGCAGGCGGAAGACGTCGCCGCTGCCGCGCAGGAAGACCGCCATACGCTCGATGTGCAGCGTGTCGCTGATGCGCTGGGTGATGGTGCTGAGCAGCGGACCTGTCTCGGTGAAGTTGTGCGCCTGCTCTGACAGCTCGCTCAGCACCTGTTCGGTGGAGTAGGCTTCCCGAAAGAAACGGCGGTCGATCTCCTGCTGCAGCCGTCCGGAGAGGACCATGCGGAAGCCAAAGAAGAGGATGAGCAGAACGAAGATGAGGATAACGTCGACCGGTCTGCGATGAGATTCCGGATCGGCGAAGAAGATCGTAAGCCGCCAGGAGAAGAGAACGCCAAGCAGCGCCCGGATACCGAAGAGGGTGTAGCGCGCGAAGGCGTACCTGGTGCCCTGGCGGACGATCAGGCGAATATCCATCGCTCGCTGTACGACCAGGGCGTAAGCGAGTGAGAGCGGGAAGATCGCCAGGATCAGGACGATGCCGAAGCTGAGCCACTGCGGGAAGGTCTCGCTGACGTCTTCACCCGTGACCAGCGTGTAGATCACCATGGCGCCAAACGGTGTAAGCCCGATCAGCGATCCCCAGAAGAGCAGGCGCAAGCGGCGGCCGGAATCGGCGCCGACCTTTTCGGCGAAGATCTTGTGGCTGAACAGAATGAAGAAGTAGGCGACGCAGAGGATGCTGAGAAAGCTCTCGATGCGGTCGGTTGGCAGGAACCACGGGATCATGGCGCGATCGAGCGCCAGGTTCCAGAGCCGTGCATAGGTGTGCAACAGGTTGAAGGGCAACAGGACGAGCAGAGAAATGCTCAGCAGCCACTTGATCCACGGAGCGCGGCGGTCGAGGCCGGCACGCTCTGGAAAGAGAACGCCAAACCACATCAGGCAGATGGGCATGGCCATCTGTGCTGTCTCGTTCCAGAAGGGCGAAAACCAGATCGTCCAGTCCCCCTGCGGATTAGCCGGTGAGAGCAGTGCCTCAAAGTAAGGCAGGATGCCGAGAACCAGCCACGCGCTGAGGTCATGCGGCTTAGCAAGCACCACCCAGAGGGCGACGAGAAGAAAGGCCAGGGGGAGGATGACAAGCAGCAGCAGCGGGCCGATCCAGCCTGCGGGCCTGCCTCCGCCACGGCGACGCTGCGGTGTGATGAGCTGCCAGCTTACGGCCTGTTGTTTCCCGTCGGGATGCTGCACGTCGACCTTGATGGTGTCGCCGAGATGCGCATGGGCGAACTCTCGCAGCAGAACGGCCTCACCAGTCAGCTCGTGACCGTTGACTGCGAGCACACGGTCCCCGACCTGCAGACCCGCATGGCGAAGGAAGGGGCTCATCCCCTCGATCACACCGTTGTTGAGGCCGAAGGGAGCTCGAATGCCGCGCTCAGCGCTGAAGATGCCCCGCACCACGCGGTAGGCGGTGTTCCCCCATTGGCCAAGGGCCATGGTGGCGATGAGCAGGAGCACGAGATATTGCACGACCGCGGAGCGATGCCTGGGCCGTGATGGGGAAAATGTATGCATCCGTATCGGTGCTCATCCTAGCATCGGAGACGAACGAGCAGACCGAATGGTTTACGGGTGGCGATTGCCAGAGCATTTCTCCTGTAGGTGTAGTGGAGGGCTTATGCATTTATGGGCGTTTTCCGCAATGAAAACGCTGCTGCACGCTCCTCCCGGGATACCCAACAGGAGAAATGCTCTAGCTGGAGTGATGCGCAACCAGGCGCTCTTTGATGGGCTCGTACGCATCCTGCGGCAGAACGCCGCGGCTTACAAGCTGATTCTTCGCCGTGTAAGGACGGCCTGCGATGACGCGGCGAACATAGTTGTCGCCCAGTCCCAGCGATTTCAGCTGCTCGGGTGTTGCGGTATTGATATCCAGCTTTGCGGGAACGGTCTCGGTTCCATCGACGTCAATCTGCTGAGCCTGTACAGGGGGGAGAGCAGCGTCAGTCAGGCAGACAAAGGCCGAGAGCCCGAGCGCCAACAGATATGGCAGCAGTTTCCGGGGAGAAATCATTACTCAACAGTCTCCAAGAATCTAGAGAAGGGTAGCATGAGGGACATGCCTCAGACAGCACCTTTTTTGCGGCAGGTTTTCGCTGTGCCGGCATCCTTTCCACAGGATGTGGGATATCCGTTCGATCTTCCATGGGTCCGCGGACTGGACCTAACGTTCACCAGTCCGGTCGCATTCCTGGTCGGCGAAAACGGATCGGGAAAGTCGACGCTATTGGAAGCAATTGCGGATAAAGCCCGTCTGCCGGTCTCCGGAGGATCTCGCCAGGAACTGCAGCAGAATACTGGCCCGGACAGTGAAAGTCCTCTGGCGCAAGGCATACGGGCTCGATGGGGAATGAAGCCCCGGGATGGATATTTTCTGCGTGCGGAGTTTCACGCGCATTTTGCCTCACTGCTGGAGGCCCGAAAGAACGATCCCGACTTTCTTGGGAATCCGTATGACGTATATGGCGGGCGGAGCCTGTTCACGCAATCGCATGGAGAAGCCTTTCTGGCGATCATGCAGAACCGATTCGAAGAGGGCTTCTTTCTCCTCGACGAGCCTGAGTCGGCGCTATCTCCGCAGCGTCAATTGGCGCTGCTCTCCCTGATCGACAGCCTGGTGCAGGAAGGTGGCTCCCAGTTCATTATCGCGACGCACTCGCCAATTCTGATGACCTTTCCAGGTGCACAGATCCACTGTTTCGAAGATGGTGTTCTCAAAGAATTGCCACTGGAGGAAACACAGCACTTTCAGATCACGCGGCGCATCCTGAATGACCGAGAAAGCTATTGGCGGTATTTGCGGGAATAGGAAGCGGGATGGGAAACAGAAAAGGGAGAGCAGCAGTTCCGCGAAAGAAAACCGCTTATAGTGCTCTCCCCTCATCCGCTATGGGATTTACTTCTTCGCCTGCTTGGCGATGATCTTGTCCTTCACCTTGTCATAGACGCCCTGCGGAAGGATGTTTTTGCTGACGAGCTGCGTCTTGTTGGCATAGGGGCGGCCGTCGATGATCTTTTTGGAGTAGGCATCGCCGATACCCGGAATGGCCTTGAGCTGATCGGCGGTTGCGCTGTTGATATCGACCAGGCTGGAAGCAGATGATGCGGTGGAAGCAGCCGCGGCAGGCTTGGCAGGAGTAGTTGCAGCCGGCTTAGTAGTCGTCGCAGCGGGCTTGGCAGGTTTGGCGGCCTGTGCCGGTGCAGCGGGGGAATAGAGCAGAGGGATCAGAACCAGCAACAACGCAATGCGATGAAACTTCAACATACGTTTCCTCCTCCCAAATGGGCCGCCAGAGTAACAGAAAAAGGAGTTGAAAGTTAAAAGTTGAAAGTTGAAGCGTTAAGACATGGGTGGGTGAACATCGGGGTGCCCCATGCCCCGGGGGTCCCCAACGAGCTCGCTCGTTGGGATGGTGTCTGGCAGCTTTATCGCCAGATGTGGGCGTGCTTCCACGACAATTGGTCATGCTGCGGAAACCAGCGCGTCTTTGCTACAAACCCACATCTCGGCGTTGCCGAGATATGGGGCACCCAATTGTTCTCCGCTCAATTGGTCTGGGAAACACAATCGCTAGTGGGAAGTGGATTTTGCACGGGATAAAGATGAGTATCCAAACACTCCGAATGGTTCTCTTCGTCTGCATTGTGTTGTGGGGCCTTCCTCTCGCTGCGGCTCCAGTAGCGGGATATCGCGTGGTTGCGACGTATCCGCATGCGACAGACAACTACACGGAGGGCCTCTTCTACCGGGACGGCATGTTCTATGAGGGCACGGGACGTGAAGGTGACTCGCGCCTGGTAGTGACCGAACCCGCAACCGGCAAGGTGCTGCAGCAGACTACCACCCTGCCCTCACAGTATTTCGGGGAAGGCATCGTGGATTGGGGCGCGAACCTCTACCAGTGGACCTGGGAGACACACACCGGCTTCGTCTATGACCGGTTCTCCCTCCGGCCGATCCGGCAGTTCACCTACGACGGCGAGGGATGGGGCATGACCAGGTCCGCGCGGGAGATCATCACCAGCGACGGTTCGGCAACACTTTCCTTCCGCGATCCGGGCACCTTCAAAGTACGGCACACGATTACTGTCCGGGATGACGGCCAGCCGGTGAAGCAGCTCAACGAGCTGGAATACATCAAGGGCGAGATCTATGCCAACATCTGGCATTCGGACCGCATCGCCCGGATCTCACCCACGACTGGCCGGGTTCTCGGCTGGATCGACCTGACCGGCATTCTGCCTTCGGATCAACGAAGGGATGGGGAGTCGGTCCTCAACGGTATTGCCTACGACCCGAAGCAGAACCGTATCTTCGTAACCGGCAAGAACTGGCCGAAGATCTTCGAGATTAAAGCCGTGGCCAAGGCGGCTCCGACAGGTGCAAAACACAAGAGAAATTGACAAAACGGAGCCCCGTTCGGTACTTTCGAAGGTAGAGATATGCGCTTTGTGCACCATCATGGCCACCATCACCATCACGCGATCAGCGTGTCGGCGGCGGTGTCCGGTGCGGTTCAGAAGTAAGCACAGAGACACTCAAAGGATCCAAAGCCCGCTGATGCGCAAAGCCAGCGGGCTTTGTTGTGTCTGCGGCTATTACGCACGGCAAGAAACGGAAGACAGGACATGGCAGAACCCATACAGCTCGACTTCGCAAAAGAAAACGGACTCGTCCCCGGCATTGTGCAGGACGCGAACACCGGCCAGGTGCTGATGCTTGGCTTTTTGAATGAGACCAGCTATCAGAAATCTCTGGAGAGCGGCTTCGTCACCTTCTGGTCGCGCACGCGGCAGAAGCTGTGGATGAAGGGCGAGACCAGCGGCAACCGTCTGCGTATTGTGTCGATCTCGACCGACTGCGACAGCGATGCGCTGCTCTTCAAGGTGACCGTCGATGGAGACGGCCTGGTGTGCCACGAGGGCACAGTAAGCTGCTTCACCAAACCGATTCAGCAGGAGACGAAGTAAGTCATGGCGAACAAACTGAAGCTTGGTATTCCGAAGGGCAGCCTGCAGGACGCAACCATTGCGCTGTTCCAGCGCGCGGGCTGGGAGATCTACGCGAGCGGCCGCTCCTACTTCCCCACCATCAATGACGGCGACATCGAGTGCATGCTGGTGCGCGCGCAGGAGATGGCCCGCTACGTGGAGCACGGCGCCCTCGATGCTGGCCTAACCGGCAATGACTGGGTACTGGAGAACCTGTCGGATGTAGAGCGTGTCACCTCGCTGACCTACTCCAAGCAGAGCCGCCAGAAGGTGAAGTGGGTGCTCGCGGTTCCGGAAGATTCGCCCTTCCAGAAGCCCGAGGACCTGGCCGGGAAGATCATCGCCACCGAACTGGTAGAGTTCACCAAGCGCTACTTTGCCGAGAAGAACATCCCCGTCAAGGTGGAATTCAGCTGGGGCGCCACCGAGGTGAAGCCTCCGATGCTGGCGGACGCCATCGTCGAGGTAACCGAGACCGGAAGCTCGCTGCGCGCCAACCGTCTGCGCATCATCGAAACTCTGATGGAGAGCGAGACCCAGCTCATCGCCAACAAGACCGCGTGGCAGGATGACTGGAAGCGCGAGAAGATCCAGAACATCAGCCTGATGCTCAACGGCGCCATGGCCGCACAGACGCAGGTTGGTCTGATGCTGAATGTGAAGAACGACAGCCTGAAGGATGTGCTGGCGGTACTGCCGGCGCTGAATTCGCCGACCATCTCGCATCTGTCGAACTCAGAATGGGTGGCCGTAAACACCATCCTGGACGAGTCGACCGTGCGTGAAGTGATTCCCAAGCTGAAGGCCGCGGGTGGCACCGGCATTGTCGAATATCCGCTGAGCAAGGTGGTTCTGTAATGAGGCTGATCCGCACCTTCGGCAAATCGGCGGCTGAGGCAACGGCTCTGATCCGGGAGATCGCGGCGCGTGGAGCAACCTCCACCGCCTCGGTCGCTCCCGCGGTGAAGAAGATCGTCACCGATGTGAAGCGCAAGGGTGACAAGGCCGTGCGCGAGTATGCCGAGCAGTTCGACGGCCTGCAGCCGACGCAGGACATCCTGGTCGATCCCGCGGAGATGGAAGCTGCGTGGAATGCCCTGCCGAAGCATCTGAAGGCCGCGATGAAAGAGGCCGCCGCCAACATCCACGCATTTGCCGAGGCGCAGATGCCCGAGGAGTGGATCATTGAACCCGCAACGGGTGTGCGTACCGGGCAAGTCGTACGCCCGCTCGACGCCGTCGGCTGCTATGTTCCCGGCGGCCGCTATCCCCTGCCCTCCACGCTATTGATGACTACACTTCCGGCGCAAGTCGCGGGCGTGGAGCGCATCGTTGTCTGCTCTCCGAAGCCGGGACAGGAGACACTGGCGGCTGCACACCTGTGTGGTGTAAGTGAGTTCTACCGTGTGGGCGGAGCGCAGGCGATTGCAATGATGGCCTACGGCACCGACTCCACGCCGCCGGTCACGCGCATCGTCGGGCCCGGCAATCTGTACGTCACCGCTGCCAAGCAGTTAGTCTCGCAGGACTGCGGCATCGACATGCCTGCCGGCCCGACGGAGATCGTGGTCACCAGCGATCTCGGCGATGCCCTGGGCATTGCGACCGATCTGGTGGCACAGGCCGAGCACGATCCGGAGACGCTGGCCATCTTCATCACGACCAACGAGCCGCTGGCGAAAGAGGTGCTGAAGCAGGCCAAAGCTCTGGCCCGGAAGAACAAGCTGGCCAAGGAGTCGCTGGAAGCGCGCGGCACGATCTTTGTCTGCGAGACACCGATGGAAGCCCAGGCGCTGACCAACCTGTTGGCTCCGGAACACCTGACCATCGATCGGCCCGAGGATCTGCAGTGGGTCCGCAATGCCGGATCAGTCTTTATCGGGCCGCACTCGCCGCAGTCGATGGGTGATTATGTCTCCGGGCCGAACCACGTGCTGCCGACAGGCCGCACCGGCAGACTACGCGGCGGTCTTTCGGTGATGGACTTCGTCAAGCTGATTACGGTACAGCAGTACACCGCGAAGGGATTGGCCAAGCTGGGGCCGCACGCCATTGCGATGGCTGAGGCCGAAGGCCTGGTAGGCCATGCCGAAAGTGTCCGTGTGAGGTTGAAACCATGAGCGCAGCACTCAAGTCGCAGGTAAAGCCGCGCAAGGCCATCGAAGAGATGCCGGAG
>JABFXN010000056.1 GCA_013361705.1 Acidobacteriaceae bacterium | reverse complement strand
TATCTCGCCGGAAAAGGCTTATACCGAGCATCCCGAGAGGCGGCACAGAGCGATCAGCCTGAGACGAAGTTTGTCCGAGCGCGGCGTGAAGTCATTCTTTCGGGCGGAGCATTCAACAGCCCGCAACTGCTGATGCTCTCGGGCATTGGGAATGAGAATGAGCTTCGCGACTTGAATATCGCTGTAGTGAAGCATCTGCCCGGAGTGGGACAAAACCTGCAGGATCGCTACGAGGTCGGAATTGTCTCTCAGATGGAGAAGCCGTTCGCCCTGCTTCATGGAGCCTCGTTCAAGGCTCCCGCCGATGGGGCACAGGGAGACGAGGCTTTTCGAGCCTGGAGCAAGGGGACAGGGGTTTATACCTCGAATGGTGCGGCGATTGCGATCACAAAACGCTCGACACCAGATAAGCCTGATCCTGACCTGTTTATCTTTGGCCTGCCCTCGTCTTTTGAAGGATACGTCCCGGGCTACTCAGACGCACTCAGGCAGTATCAGGATCGCTTCACCTGGGCCGTGTTGAAAGCACATACCAGGAATACCGCCGGCTATGTGAAGCTGCGCAGCGCGGATCCTCGCGATGTTCCAGAGATCAACTTCCGCTATTTCGGTGAAGGGAACGACTCCAGGCAGGAAGATCTGGATGCTGTCGTAAAGGGTGTGCAATTTGTCCGAGAGATCAACGGGGAGATCCGGAAGCTCGCCGGTATGACGGAGGTATGGCCCGGAACAGCGATCGATTCAGAGCAGCAGATTGCGGAGTTTGTACAGCATGAAGCGTGGGGACATCATGCTTCCTGCACTAACAAGATTGGCCCGGCAAGCGACCCGATGGCTGTTCTCGATAACCGTTTCCGCGTCCATGGCATACAAGGTCTGCGCGTCGTAGACGCTTCCGTATTTTCCCGCATTCCCGGATATTTCATCGTGAGTGCCGTATACATGATTGCTGAAAAGGCAAGCGACGTGATTCTGGAAGATGCAAAGGCAAGCCAGCCCTCAGGAGGAGTTTCGAGATGAGCGATTTTGATCGTGATATGGAACCACGCAGGAGCGTCTGGCGGATTGTTATTTTGTCGCTGATCGCTCTTGTGGCGATTGTTCTGGTGGTTGTCGTCTCTGCCTTCTTTGCCTTTACGCGTTCCACTACAGGCAAGCTGAAAGACGAAGCTGCCCAGGCAGGAAGAGCACCGGAGAGCTTCAAGGCGGCTGACGATGACTACTTCCATGACATGGATGGAGGCATCAAGCTCAGCGCCGAAGAGATCAAGGGCCGCAACAACTGGATCGTGTGGAGCGGAGGAAACGATCGCTTCTGGGATGTGATCTCGGTCAAGAGCTTTGGCGCGCTCGATTTCCTGAAGACTATCTCGGATCACCCTGCATTGAAAGGAACCCGCGACAACCGGTGGGGCTATTTCGGCCTGATCAACGAGCCGTGTTTTCAGAAGGCAACCGGTCCTGATCAGAACAGATTTGGTCTGTGGCTCGATGTCAGGGATCCGAATTGCCCTGCAGACCCGTATGCCGATGAGAAAAAGTATCCGGGCGTTAAGATCGGGGCGCGCGGAAAGACAGTAGATGTGGGGTCCTACTATGGTTACCCGACCGGGATTGTAGGCCTGCGTCTGTTTCCGAATCCAGCATTTGATGAAGCGGCCAAGCGGCATTGGGATGCCAACCGCTATTACACCGACCCGAGCTACTACAACGATCCGAAGTTAGTCCGGCCGTATCGCGTCGGCATGTCGTGCGGGTTCTGCCATGTCGGGCCTAATCCGCTGAAGCCGCCCGCTGACCCCAACAATCCGAAGTGGGAGAATCTCAGCTCACTGGTCGGCGCGCAGTACTTCTGGATCGATCGCATCTTCCGCTGGGATGGCGACCACACGAGCTTTGTCTATCAGCTCTTCCATACATCGCGGCCTGGCTCGCTGGACACCTCGCTGGTTTCCACGGACAACATCAACAATCCGCGGACGATGAATGCGGTCTATGGCTTGAAGGCGCGTCTTGAGCAGGGGAGCCGATGGGGGAAAGAGACGCTGGCGGGCGGAGGGCTGAATAACAAACAGTTCAATGACGTTCTACCGCCGGGCAATGAGCTGACGAAGTTCTTCCAGGCTCCGGACATTGTCTATACGCCACACGTGTTGAAGGACGGTGCTGACTCCGTAGGCGCTCTGGGCGCGTTGAATCGCGTGTATCTGAACATCGGCATGTTCAGCGAAGAGTGGCTGCAGCACTTCAATGCGTTGATCGGCGGCAAAAAAGTTACTCCGATCGAGATTGCGGTAGCCCGGAAGAACTCAAGCTACTGGGTGGCCAATGAGCAGCAGACGCCCTATCTGGCGCTGTTTATGTTGAAGAGCTCAGATGCGCACCATCTTGCGGATGCTCCTGGCGGCGCAGTCTATCTCAGCAAAGACAAGGCCGTGATGACACGCGGCAAAGAGGTCTTTGCGGAACGTTGCGCCCGGTGCCACTCCAGCAAGCTGCCAGATTCTCCGAATGCAGTGAGCCTGCAGGGCTGCGCAGGGAAGAACTACCTCGATTGCTGGAATAAATACTGGGCGTGGACCAAGACGACGGAGTTCAAGAAGGCAATGCGGGATATTGTGCTGCGGGATGACTTCCTGAACGACAACTTCCTTTCGACGGACGCCCGGATACCGGTCACTCTGCTGAAGACCAACGCGTGCAGTCCACTGGCAACAAACGGTCTTGGTGGCAATATCTGGGACAACTTCACATCGCAGAGTTACAAGGATCTGCCTTCGGTTGGCTCGATCGATGTGCAGGATCCCTACACCGGCAAAACGTCGAGTTATCAGATGCCGGCTGGCGGTAGGGGATATACACGCGTCCCAAGCTTGATCAGCGTTTGGTCAACGGCGCCATTCCTGCTGAACAACACGGTCGGAAACAACTCAAACTACTATCGCATCGGGCCAAGTCCCGATCCGGGAGTCGATGAGCGCATGAAGGAGTTCAACGATGCGATTCATCAGCTCCTGTGGCCTCAGACAAGGGAGAAGGACAGTGTCCTTCCAGACAAGCTGGCGGGGGCTGTCGATCGTACGACGCAACGCTCGTATCTAACGGCCGGCGCGGGTTATCTGCCGGAACCGTTCGCAAGCCACACAGAGGTCGCGCATGCGCTGGCGCCATGGCTCTTTGGTAAGGACGGCATCCAGCTAGGTCCCATCCCTGCTGGGACGCCTGTTAGCCTGCTCGCAAACCTGAACCTGATGAGTGACAGCAGCAGCAGCTGGGATCGTTTTGAACACAATCTCCAGGCGATCCGGTTGGTGCTCAAGATCAAGTCAGACCTGAAGAAGATCGGCGACGGCGCCAGCGATGCGGAGATCAATCACATCTTCGCCAACGTTGAACCGGATCTGATCAGGCTCAACAAGTGCCCTGACTTCGTTGTGAACAAGAGCCAGGACTGTCGGATGATGATAAGCGCGCACTGATCGAGTTCCTCAAGACCTTCTAGAGAAGGTCTTGAGGATCGTTAGCGAACCTATGCTTGCAAAAGGACGCGGCCGAAGGGGCGATCTTCGAGCAGAAAGCGTAAGGCTTCGGCTGCCTCCTGCAAGGGGAACGTGCGTTTTACCATTGGCACCAGCTTGCCTGCTGCGAACAAGGGCTCCATGGTGTCCCAGGCCTTTTGCCAGGCTTCGGGAGAATACGACATCAATGACAGACTGAGCAGAGAGGCTCTCTTCCAAATCAGGTCTGTGACGTCGATCGTGCTCTTCTGGCCACCTGAGTAGCCAAGGGTGACTGCTGTCCCCGATAGGGCGAGGGTGCCCAGAGCTTCACTCAGTACTGTCCCGCCAACGCCATCGATAATGACATCCACGCCTTTTCCCTCGGTAATGCGTCTGACTCCATCCCGCAGCGTTTCCTCCGACAGGTCGATCACTTCTGAAAAGCCAAGTTCGTTGGCCTCACGAGCCTTTGACGAGGAAGAGCTAGTCGAGATTGCATGAGCCGCTCCACGGGCTCGCGCCAATTGCGTGACGGCATTTCCTACCGAACCTCCAATTCCGGGCGCCAACACGCTTTTTCCGGGAGCAAATCCGGCCTTCTCCAGGGCAAGCTGGGCGGTCAGATACGCAACCGGCAAACCGGCGGCAGCGACCAGATCGATGCCTTTCGGAACGCGGCGCAGGTGATCGCGATGTACCGTCGCCCACTCACTGTAGGTGCCATCCCGAAGTACTCCATAGGGACCAAAGAACATCACCGGTGTCCCTTCCGGGAATGCTGGGTCTCCTGCGGAAGCAACCACGCCGGACCCTTCGTTGCCCAGCACAAGTGGTGCTTTGGCTTTCGGAAAATGGCCGCTCAGGATGGTGTAGTCCAGAGGTGTGACCCCGGCCGCAGCCATGCGCACCAGGATTTCGTTTTCACCGGGAACAGGCTTGTCCCTCTCGATGAGTTTTAACGAGCTGTAACCTTCGAACCCCTCAGCGACCATCACGCGCATGCCAAATCTCCATTGTGTTGCCTAGCAGGCGCGATCAGTGCAGACTCGCGGCCGCATGGAGATAGATGTCGGCGCCGGGAATTTGACTCAAGTCAGTTGAAAGAGATTTTCCAAAATGGAGAGAAGGCTGCCGGTCGCGGATAAGCGCGATTCTTCGGCAGCCCTTTGGATAAGAGAAGCTCCAGACTAGTCCCGCTCCCAGAACGGCGGCGGCTCGATGCCGAGTGCGCGCAGATAGACATATCCCTGGCCGCGATGATGGATCTCGTTGTCAATTGCATACTGGATGGTGACGATACCGGGCGACTCCCACTGACCGAATGCTTTGTCCACTTCGTGGTAGCGATGCGGAGGAATCTCCGGGAACTTTTTGTCCAGGGCTGCGGTCTGCTCGTCCCACAGGCGCAGAATCTCGGCCTTGGTTGTGGGCTTCTCTCCCTTGTTGAACTCCTCCCATTTTCCGGTTGCGACTCCATCCACGATCGGAACGGCCATGCGGATGAACTCCCACGCCATTTCGGAAAAGGGCCTCATGCCGCCCACTGAAAACTGAAAGAGCTTCTCTTCCGGAAATGCGTCAATCACGCGACGCGTGAGCCGCCGATGTCCTTGCCAGCTTTTGAGCAGGGCGTCTGCCGTCACTACGTTCACGGTTGCTGTCTCGGTTGCCATGTCGATTCCTCCAGGTGGCCTGTTAGGGCTCAGGAGAAGATTAGCGGTAATTCCCGACAACCTCTGTCGTAAATTAATGTCAGACTGAAAATCGTATGTACGATCCCATCATGCGCGTCCTGACGGTCCTGGAGATTCTGCAGGCGAGAGATCACGTGACTGGGGCAGAGCTGGCCGAACGCCTTGAGGTCGATCTGCGTACCGTACAGCGTTATATCGTCCGGTTGAAGGACCTTAGTATTCCAATCGATTCCTCCCGTGGAGTAGGCGGGGCCTACCGCCTGCGGCCGGGCTACCGTTTGCCGCCACTTCTGCTGACCAATGAGGAAGCTTTTGCGCTCTCCCTGGGGTTGCGCTCGCTCAGCCAGATGGGGCTCTCGGCATTTGCACCGGCAACCGAGGGTGCGCTCGCCAAGCTTGAGCGTGTCATGCCGCACTCGCTGCGAGACAGTGTCCGCACGGTGGAAGATGTGGTGGCTATTGAGCCGGGACCGTGGGTGGTTTCTACATCCGTGGACTCCCTGATCCGTGCCGCCTCTGCTATTCGAACCCATCGTGAGATTCGCTTCTCGTATCGCTCTCACGACGGGTCCGGGTCGCGCCGCAAGATCCAGCCCTATGCGGTGCTCCACACCGATGGCCGTTGGTATCTGATCGGTCATTGCCTGTCGCGCAAAGCCCTGCGTACCTTTCGGCTGGACCGGGTAGCGGAACTGGAGGTGTCGTCCACCAGCTTCGATCCTCCGGCGCGCTTTGACGCGAAGCAGCATATGCGGGAGCACATGCCATTTGTGCAGTCCGATTACCAGATCGATGTCTGGATCGATATGCCGATCGACGATGCGGAGCAGGCGTTCTCTCCATGGCGGATTGCGACGGAGGAGCGGGACGGCGGAACCCGCCTGCGCTGCGGTCGTGACCGTCTGGAGATGGTTGCCGCCATGCTGCTTAGCCTGGGGCGCCGGATCGTCGTTCATAGTCCAACGGAGCTACGCGAGGTCTTTCGCCGCTTGGCGCAACAGGCATTGCAGGCGGCGGAGGATACGGAGCCGTCAGGATCTCAATAAGCCTTATTCATAAGCCTCCGAAAGTCGATTTCTCTCGTTCTGAGGGAACTCTTTTGCCTGCTCGCGGTAATCATGAATAGCCATGTTCAAGCGATACAGCGTTCCTCGTGATCGTGAATCCGATGCGGCACTCGTCCGAGCTGCCTGTCTGGGCAACGGAGATGCGATCGCGGAGCTGTACCAACGGCATGGAGCCATTGTCTACCGGTTCACTCTTCGCATGTGTGGTGATGCCTCTATGGCCGAAGAGATTACGCAGGAGGCTTTTCTCGCGTTTCTTCGCCATCCTCATCACTTCGAAGCGGAACGGAGCGCATTCTCCACCTGGCTTTGTGGCGTTGCACGCAGGCAGTTGTGGAAACGCCTGGAACGCGACGAGCGTTTTGTTGAGTTAGATGAGAGGGAAGAGCCTGTTGAAGCGCCGTCCTCTGATGCGCCGGACCAATGGCTCAGTCGCAAAGAGGTTGTCGAGATGGTCCGCAAGGGAATTGACGAGCTGCCCTTACTGCTGAAGGAGGTTGTCATTCTCTGTGAGCTGGAAGAGATGACCTATCCGCAGGTCTCTCTCATCCTCGCCGTACACATAGGCACCGTTCGCTCGCGATTGCATCGCGCTAAAGTCAGGCTCGCCACATTGTTGTCCGCAGTTCCGGTATCTGCGGAAAAAGGAATACGTCCATGAATCGTCCATTACAGGAAGCTCTTTCATCGTTACGTCAGGAGCACCAGGAGATTGCCGCTCCCGATTCCGTGAAACGGGGTCTGGTCGCGCTGGTGGAGGCGGGTGTCATTTCTGGTAGATCTCCGCAACGTTCATGGTTTCGAGTGGCAGCTTTGGGTGCTGCACTGGCAGCTTGCGGCGTGGTTGGCGTGTTCTATCGATACCGTGCGACTCCCGCTTTGCCTGTACAGCCGGTAACCGTTGCGAGCATGCCGCTTGTGTGTAAGACACCACAAGAGCGCCCAATCTCATCCGTTCCCAAAAGGAAGTCTCCGGTTATGCATACGAGAACAGCGAAGAGAGCGATGACTGCACCGACAGTCATCGACATGGATCCCTTCATCACGCTGCCATCGAGTGAAGGGCTGCCTCCGCCATCGATGGCAACTCTCGTCCGCATACAGATTCGCCGCGACGAACTTCGGCAGTATGGCTTCGATGTTTCTCCGGCCGTCGCTTCACAGATGGTTCTGGCGGAGTTTGTCGTGGGCCAGGATGGGCTGTCGCGCGCTGTTCGGTTTGTTCGTTGATATCCAGTTTAGAAAGGACTACCTCCTATGAAACATCACCGCACCGTCTTTACCGTTCTTACTTCGCTAACCATCTCTCTCCTGCCGGCCATCAACATGGCTCAGCAGCCTGAGCAGCATGAACAGAATCGCGCTATCGAAGTGCTTTCCATTGATAGCAAGCTGATCAAAGGCAAACCGTACGTGGCCGATTCCACTACCGAGACGGTTCAAACATTGCCCGATGGCAACCGGATTGTGCGTCATACGGTCAGCAGGTTTTATCGCGACAGCCTCGGCAGAACACGGCGAGAGCAGACGTTTGGCAACATCGATCCCGCCAATCCAAGTCCTCACGAAGTGAAGGTCTTTATCGACGATCCGGTAAGCAATACGGCTTACGTGTTGGATCCAGGTCAGAAAGAAGCTTTGCAGCTACCGAGGTCTCGCAAGTTCCTCGATGAGCGTGAGGCAGAAAGCAATCCGCCGTTACGTAAGCTGCCTCCGCTCGATGAGGCGCGCAGCATTACGCAGCAGGATCTTGGCTCCAAAACGATCGAGGGGGTTCTCTGCAATGGACGTCAGCAAACCATTACGATTCCTGTCGGGCAGGTGGGCAACGAACGGCCTATCGCCATCGTTACCGAGACTTGGACCGCTGCGGGCATCGATACCATCGTGCAATCGTCCACGAATGATCCGAGGTTCGGCGAGACACGGTATCAGTTGCACAATATTCAACTGGGCGAACAGGCAACTTCGTTGTTCCAGGTTCCCTCGGGCTATCGTCTGGAGCAACCGAGACAATAGTCTGTACACCACGAGGCCCGGCATGCTGACGTGCAATCAGCGCCGGGCTTCTGCTTATTGTCTGAGTTACTAAAGTCGTCAAACCTTCTGCCGACATATAGTTCAAGGTTCCTACTATGCCGGCGATTCGTGGTTCTCAGGCAGCACTGACGCAGCAGCTCTTCGAAACAGCTCGTCTTCGTGCGCTACACGCGACCGGACTATTGGATTCGGAGCCGGAAGAAGTCTTCGACGACATACGGCGGCTCACGGTAAAGATGCTGCAGGCGCCCATTGCAGCCGTGTCCTTCATCGACGATGCTCGCGTGTGGCTGAAATCGGCAGAGGGTGTGACGTGTGCCTCAACTCCTCGCAAGGAGTCAATCTGTCACTATACGTTGCTGCAGCGTACGCCGCTGGTCGTCTCCGATCTCACGGAGGACGAATGTTTTGCCAACATTCCTTCCATCCATGGCGAATCAGGCTTCAAGTCATATGCGGGTGTCTCGGTTCGCGATGTGGACGGATATCCGTTGGGCACATTGTGTGTCATGGATTTCGTTGTCCGGTCGTTTACGGAGGAGCAGATCGAGGTCCTCAAGATGCTCGGTCGTCAGGTCGAGGTGCAGATTGCCTTGCGACAGCGGATCGTGCAGGTCGACGAGCTAACCCGTACAGCAGATGCCCTCGCGAAAGATCTGCTCTCCAGCAACGAGCGCTTCTGCGCCTTCATGGACCATAGCCCGGTTGCCGCATACATCAAGGACCAGGATGGCCGCATGCGCTTCTATAACCGCAAGGTGGCGGAAACATTCTGCATTACCCAGCACGATTGGCTCGGGAGATCGGATCACGAGATATGGCCTTCGGAGCTGGCGGATGAATACCGCGCCACGGATCTGGCAGTGCTCGCACAGACCGGAGTGGTAGAGGTAGAAGAACGGACACCTGCTCCCAACGGCAGCCAGGTCTATTGGAAGTCGTACAAATTTCCCTTTACCGATGCAAACGGTCAGCGATTTCTCGCCGGTATCGCGATCGATGTGACGCGTGAGAAGTGCCAGGAAGCCGAGCTGGATACCATCAGGGAAGAGTTGGCTGCGACGTCGGTAGAGCTTCGCCGCATGACCGTGACCGATCCGCTCACCGGTCTCCCGAACCGCCGGGGCTTCAGCCGCTGGCTCGATCAGTGTGTATCGAGTGCTTCGCGGAGCAAACGTCCACTCTCGATGATGATGATCGATGTCGACCACTTCAGATTGATCAATGATACCCGTGGCCATCTCGCAGGAGATGCGATGTTGGCCGAACTGGGCGGAGTTCTGACGACACTTGTCAGTCCGTTCGATCACGTCAGCCGCGTCGGCGGGGAAGAGTTCGCCATTCTGCTGCCGGATACTCCTGGGAAAGAGGCGCTCGCCTTGGCGGAGCGTATCTGCAGCGACATCGCGCAGCAGTCGGGCGTGCTGCGGGGGATGACGGTGAGTATCGGTGTCGCTTCCTGGACACCCGAGATGTCGGGAAACACGATGGTCGCAGTCGCGAACGCAGGTCTCTACCGCGCAAAAGCCGATGGAAGAAATCGGGCCATCCTGGGTACCGGTCTCGAACCTCAGCGCAGTGGCCTCTCTCCGATTCCCGCCGCGCTTGATCACATCGTCGGCATAGACGCCTTTATCGATTGAGGGAGCCCGCAACCTGGGCTAGAGCATTTCTCCTGTAAGTGTGGTGTAGGGCTTTTGCATCTATGGGCGTTTCCTCAATGAAGACGCCGCTGCACCATCATTCCGTCCGGGATACTCAGGAACAGGAGAAATGCTCTAACAGCCTCTCCCTGGTTAAATAATGCAACCGATTTCAAGGTCTGCTGCGTCTATTGAATTAGATCGGGTATCTCCCGAGAGGTGAATAGCTATGACTGCTTTATCTGTATGGCAGCCGTTCCGCGACCTCACTTCGTTGACGGAACAGCTTGACACGACTTTTCGCAGCTTTCTTCCTGTTACGGATTCATTAGAACAATCGCTTCTAACAGCGAGTACTGTCATTCCAAGAGCCGACATCTATGAAGAAGATGATCGTGTCATGATAGAGCTCGACGTGGCAGGTATGAGTGAGGACGACCTCGACATAACCCTTGAGGCCGGCAATCTCTCTGTCAGGGGCGAACGAAAGCCTTCCACTCACGGCCGCTATCAGCGCAGGGAGCGTTCGTACGGCTCCTTCACGAGAACCTTCACTCTGCCAACGACCGTCGATCCCGCGTCCATCCAGGCAAGATGCGAACACGGTGTTCTGCATATCGCGATGGCGAAGAAGGTGGAAGCCCGGGCGCGCAAGGTCCCCATTGGCGAGCAGGTTCCGGGTTCGATGGCGAAACGGATATCCGCTAGTACGGCGTGACGTTTCAACGCTTCCTTGACACACAGTGAATATGACCAGTCCGGGAGACGTCCGGACCAGGTGCAGAGTTGCGCCCGGATGATTCCGGACTGGTAGTGGATTTTGGAGGAGTCATCATGAGATTACGGAAATGCATCATTGTTTGCCTTGTCTTTGGTTCCTTGATGTCGGCTCATCGTCAGACTTTAGCAAGTGGAAAGGGCGGAGCCTACGAGAGCGCCAATATGTCGGTCAAAGACGTTCAGCGCGCGGTTCAGGAGGCGTTGAACCGAAATCCCCACCTGCTGGAGGTCTCTGTTTCGAGTTCTCGCGGAGTACTGTCTCTCGCAGGGACGGTGGCGCATTATCAGGACAAGATAGATGCTGAGACCGTCGCCGCCCATATGCCGGGGGTGCGGACGGTGCGAAACGAGATTCTTGTAAAGACACCGGTGATTGAGGATCCGGAGATCGAGCAGAAGGTAGAAGAACGGCTTCGTTTCGCACGAGCTGATCTGGGACTTACCTTCCCGCAGATCGCGGTGCAGGCTGTGAAGGGCGTCGTGTATCTGACCGGTCCGGTAAAAGACTCGGTTGAGCATGCAGTGGTGCTCTCACTTGCCGGCAGCACGGATGGAGTTTTATCGGTCAAAGACAGGCTTTCGGTGGAACCCGATCTGCTGGCCGATGAGACTACTCGCACAAGGGTCAATAAAGCTATCTACAGGGAGATAAATTCCGATCCTGAAAACTCCCGCTCCGCCGATATACCGGTTAAAGCTTCCTTTGCCAACGGTACTGTCAGGCTGATGGGTTCGATCTCGGACTCGGAGCATAAAGACAGCTTGCTATCTAAGGTGCGAGATGTCTACGGTGTCTCCTTCGTGGAAGATGCACTTGTCGTTCGCAAGCAGCCTGCTGTCATGCAAAGTAGCTTGCAATATTCGATTTCTCCATGCGGAGGAACGTCTATATCCGGTCAGGAGGTCGCGAATGCAAATCGTTGAGGGGCAGGTCTTTCTACGGCAAGGTTCCGAAGTCCCATCTGCGATCGTGCGTGAGGCGACTTGCTGGGACGCCAAATGGCTTCGGCTTGCAATTGACGCAGGTGCTCTGGAGCAGAAAGTAAAACGCGAGGAATGGCATCTTTTCCGGCTCACCGACCAAGTGGCGAAGTGGGGCATCGGAAGCAGCAGCGAAGCGGCTCTCCGTCAGGCGGTCCAAAACGCCCTGGCTGCCGTTCCAGCATCGAGAAATGCGGCTGAAGTGATAGAGATCCGGCAGGTGTCAGGTGTTGGCCTTTTCTTTTGTCACGTGCGGCTCGCAGTTCGTCACGTTCAACGGGAGATGATTCTGAGCTTGACACCGAATGTGGCAATGATCTCCCCAGCCACCGTCGAAGGAAAGCTGCCCGGATTCGCCGGTTTCACCAAGCAGGCGATTAACTAGCCAAGATGTCAGTAATTCGTCCGCCTTCATCTCAACCGAGATGGACGCGGACGAACTTCTTATGCATGCC
>JABFXN010000189.1 GCA_013361705.1 Acidobacteriaceae bacterium | reverse complement strand
TGCTCCCCCTCTACGTCCGCGCTGGAGCCGTCATCGCGAAAATCCCCGAAGACGTCATGACTCTGGTGCCTTCGGAGGAGTCCGGCAATAAGACTGTAAAGACCTTGGATGATCGCCGTATCTATGAATTGATTCAACCATTTACGGGGTCGGCAGCTAAAACGATTGAGGACTTCGAAGGTCGCACGCTGACCCGCGACGCCGGCTCCCTGAAGGTCAAGGGGAAAGCTGCCAAGGTGACCGTCCGCTGGAGGTTCGGCAAGGTGCGGTCGGTGACCGTAAACGGAACCCCGGCGAAGCTGCTGACGGACACCGCCGGGCCATACGTAGAGCTCAGCCACACGGATGAATCCACCATCGAGTGGAAGTAGCAAATATTTTCATGGTTTTCCGGGGGCGACCGTCTGGAGCTCCGCCGCATCCCTTCTGCAAGTACTTGACCGGGGTACGGAGGACACGGAAATGAGTCCTGATCGCGCTTTAGCGCGTCTAACGGATGTGGTATCCTGTGGTTCGCTGGGATTCTGCGCCCATACTATGCCCTCGCCCACTGCGGAATAGAGGAGCTGTGGCCCAGGCGGTCTAGACCGCTACTCCGTTTTCCAGCCCCCGTAACAACCCCGGGATACGTGTCGACGAGAATCGCCGGACACGAAAATATTTTTACCCCGCGACTCGATCGTGGGAAGGGATGCATAGTGGCTAACGAGGAAATGGATAATTTCGGAGAGACAGCGCTAGACCAGGACAGTCTGGATAAGCTGATCGATGCCGGTAAAGAGAAGGGCTACCTCACCTACGGCGAGGCGAACGACCTGATTCCAGGCGACATGACCAATCCAGATGATCTGGATGACCTGCTGACGACGATCAATACGCAGGGTATCGATGTTCTGTCGCCTGACGCAAAGTTCGACAAGCGCGACTCTTATGACCTGGACTCTGAGGATGAGGACGTTGAGCTTGATCTGACTCCGGGACAGCTTGAGAAGACCAACGACCCTGTGCGCATGTATCTGCGCGAGATGGGTACGGTTCCGCTGCTCACCCGTGAGGGCGAAGTTGAGATCGCCAAGCGCATTGAGCGCGGCCAGTTGCGCGTCATGAAGGCCATCTCGCGCTCGCCGATCGTCATTCGCGAGATTCTCGCTCTTGGCGATGACCTGAAGCGCGGCGTGCGCAACATCAAGGAAGTTGTCACCTTCGACGAAGAAGAGCTGACCGAAGAGATTCTGATGTCGCGCGTCAAGGCGACCGTCAAGAAGATCGACGCTATTTCGAACCACCAGAAGAAGGCCGAGGAGTACACGGCCAAGCTGGCCGATGGCAAGCTGAAGTCGGCGAAAGATCAGCGCAAGCACCGTTGGCTGGTAGGCCGCGAGCGGGTCAAGGCAACGCGCATTGTGCGCGAGCTGAAGTACACCAACTCCGAGAAGAAGCGCCTGCTCGACAAGGTCAACAAGACCGTCGACTCCATGCGCACGCTGGAGCGTCAGATCAAGTCGCTGGACCAGAAGTTCGAAGCTTCGCGCTCGGAAGAGCTGAAGAAGGAGTACCGCCGCCAGCAGAAGAACTGCCGCGTGGATCTGGAGCGCCTGGAGAGCGAAGCCGGCCTCACCATCGATGAGCTGAAGCGCACACAGCGCGAGATGATCCAGGGCGACATGGACGCGGAGAAGGCCAAGCGCGAGCTGATCGAAGCCAACCTTCGTCTCGTGGTCTCTATCGCGAAGAAGTACACCAATCGCGGCTTGCAGTTCCTCGACCTGATTCAGGAAGGCAATATCGGCCTGATGAAGGCCGTGGATAAGTTCGAGTACCGCCGCGGTTACAAATTTTCGACCTACGCCACCTGGTGGATCCGTCAGGCCATCACCCGCGCCATCGCGGACCAGGCCCGCACCATCCGTATCCCGGTGCACATGATCGAGACCATCAACAAGCTGATCCGCACCAGCCGTCAGCTTGTACAGGAGCTTGGCCGCGAGCCCAGTTCGGAAGAGATCGCGAAGCGTATGGATATCCCGGTTGCGAAGGTCCGCAAGGTCCTGAAGATCGCACAGGAGCCCATCTCGCTGGAGACGCCGATCGGTGAAGAGGAAGATTCGCACCTTGGCGACTTCATCGAAGACCGCATGGCCGTCTCTCCGTCCGACGCCGTGATCTCGGTAAACCTGAAGGAGTACACCTCGCAGGTACTGCGCACGCTGACCCCACGCGAGGAGCGCGTGATCAAGATGCGCTTCGGCCTCGAAGATGGCTCCGAGCATACGCTCGAGGAAGTGGGCCAGAGCTTCCAGGTCACCCGTGAGCACATCCGCCAGATCGAAGCCAAGGCGCTGCGCAAGCTGCGTCATCCCAGCCGCAGCCGCAAGCTGCGCGCCTTCGTCGATGGCGTGAAGGAAATCTAACTCTTCGCGAGTTAGCATAGATACAAAGGCCGCGATTCGCTCGCGGCCTTTGTATTGCCTGTATTGCCCAAATGCCTTCGCTCTACGAACCCACACCGCCGAACATCCTGCCTCAGCTTCATCAGCGGCTGCTTGCCTTCTACGGCAAACCGGCCCCGCGCGATGTATGGGACCCACTGACCCAGTTGATCTACTCGCTACTCTCGGCGCGCACCAAGACGGAAGTATCGCTGCAGATCATCCGCGACCTGCGCAACCGCTTCGATGGCTGGCAGGGTGACTGGACGCGGCTGCGCGATGCCTCCATCGCGGAGATCGAAGAAGTCATTCGCCCGGTAACACACTACGAGAAGAAATCGCGCCAATTGAAGGAAACACTCCAGCAAATCAGCGACCGCATCGGCGTGCTGCGCCTGGAGCCGCTGGGACGATATCGCACCGAGAAGATTCGCGCATGGATCGAGCAGCTCCCGGGTGTCGGCGTGAAGACCTCCGCGGCTGTGGTCAACTTCACGACCTTACGTCGTCGGGCGCTGTGCATCGACGGCCATCACCAACGCATTGCGCAGCGACTGGGCCTGAGCTCTCCCAAAGCCGATGCGCGGCAGGTAGAAGCGGATCTGATGGTGCTGGTGCCTGAGGACTGGACGCCGGAGATGTTGGACGAAGATCACTCGCTCTTCAAGCTGCATGGCCAGACGCTGTGCACGAAGAATGAGCTGCGCTGCAGCAAGTGCCCGCTACTTGATCTCTGCCCAACGGCCAAGGAAAGGGCCACGCCGAAGCGTGGCCCATATCCGGCCGATTGACGAACTAGAGCGTTTTCCCCGTTGCTGGGTATCCCGGAAGAGCGTACAGCGGCGTTTTCATTGCGGAAAACGCCCATAGGATGCGGAAGCCCTACACACTACACCCACAGGGAAAATGCTCTACTGCTTCGGTGTTGCGTCGACGGTCCACTCCTCAATCGACGCCAGATTCAGATCTTTCAGACCGGCTTCGATCTTGGCCTTGTCGCCAACGGCAACCAGAATCATCTGGTCTGGATGGATGTAGGAGGTCGCGGCATCCGCGGCCTGCTTCGACGTAACAGCATCGACCTTCGCCGGCAGGGCACGGTAGTACGTGAGTGGCAAACCATAGGTGAAGATATTGCCCATGGCCCCGACCACGCCGGCGTTGGTCTCGAACTCGCCTGGCAGTGAACGGGCATAGCTGTCGCGCGCCATCTTCAGCTCACTCTCGCTCAACGGCTCGGTGCGGATGCGAGTCAGCTCATGTACCAGCTCCTTGGCTGCGGGAGCAGTCACGTCCGTACGAACAGAGGCACCAGCCAGGAACGGCCCGTTGCCACGACGGAAGGTGAAGCGCGAGCTTGCGCCGTAGGTGTAGCCGTGCTCCTCACGCAGGTTCATGTTGATGCGGCTGGAGAACAGGTCGCCCAGCATGGTGTTCATCACCACCACCGGCACATAATCGGGAGTGGAACGAGGCAGGCCAAGCTGGAAGGCATAGAGCGCAGTCTGCGGAGCTCCGGGCTTGTCCACCAGGATCACGCGCTTGGTTGCCGCGGCAGGAGCGGTTGGAGGTGTCGGCACAGAGGCCGTTCCCGTCCATCCGCCAAAGTACTTTGTTGCCAGCGCACGCGCCTTTGCCAGGGTGATGTCGCCGGACAACACCAGAGCCGAGTTCTTCGGACCGACATTCTTCGTGTAGAAGCCTGACAGATCGGTGGAAGAAATCTCCTTCACCGAATCCGGCTTGCCGAGGGAGTTGTGTCCATAGGCGCTTGTGGGACCAAACAGGGCGGCAATACCGACCTGTTGCGCCACGATCGGCGGCTGGTCGCGCTGCTGCAACAACTGCGTCAGGCGACGCTTGCGAACACGCTCCACCTCACTTCCATCGAAGGCCGGATGCAAAGCGACATCCGCAAAGAGGTCGACAGCATTGTCCAGCTTCGTTGTCAGTCCTCCTACAGAGACACTCATCGCATCAGAGGTAGCTGTGCCGTTAAGCGAGAGCGCGAGGTCTCCTGTCTGGTCTGCAATCGCTGTTGCTGAGCGGGTCTTCGTCCCCTCGGTCAGCATCGCTGCAGCGAAGCCGGCAACACCAGGCTTATCCGCCGGATCCTGCGAGGCCCCACTGAGTGAGACCAGGTTCGCAGCAAAGAGCGGTAGCTTATGGTTCTCCGCCACATAGACCTTCAAGCCATTCGCGAGCGTAAAGGTTTGCGGTACCGGTAGTGCGAACGACGGCGTCGGACCGGGCTTGGGTGCGGTCTTGCGCCAGGCCTGCGCCGCGTCAAACTCGGCGGTGTACTCCTTTTCGATCTTGACATCAGCGTCCGTATTCTCCGGACTGCGAGCGACGTCATGAATCACCTTCTCGCCGGGCACTCCGTAGATAACGACACGATGATTGCTCGCCAGCAGGTCCTGGGCATACTTCATCACGGAAGCGCCATCCGCATTCTGATAGCGGGCGATATCTTTCGGAAGATATCCGGGATCGCCGGTGAAATGGTTGTAGTAGTTCAGCTTGTCTGCAACAACGCCTATGCGCTCGAGCGGGCGAATCAGGCTGGCGATGGATTTGGTGCGGGCACGCTCAAGCTCTTCCGGCGTCGCGCCATTCTTCAGAAACTCGTCGATCACCGCGTTCGCGGCCTTTTCCAGATCAGCCGCCTTAGTGCCGGGACGTGCCGTGATCTCGCAATTGAAGATCGAAGCCACCTGAGCTGACTCGTTGTAGCACTGTGCTGCCTGTGCGATCTGCTGTTCGTAGACCAGCTTCTTATACAGGCGGCTGGAACGCCCGCCGCCCAGCACATCGGCTGAGATATCCATCTCGGCATCGCCTGGAGCAAACGCTTTGGGCGAAAGCCATGCAAGATAGACCTTCTCCAGTTGCACGGTATCGGTCACCGTCAGCCGCTTCTCTGTGGTGATCGATGGCGTCACGACATCGAGCTTCGGTACGGTCTCACCCTTCTGCAAGGGGCCAAAGTACTTCTCCACCATGGCCTTTGCTTGCGCCTTATCGAAGCTGCCGGCGACGACTAGCGTGGCGTTATTCGGTGCATAGTAGGTCTTGAAGAAGTCGCGAACGTCCGCCAGGCGTGCAGCCTCGATGTCCTTGTGCGAACCGATCACGACACCGTGGTAGGGATGCGGTTCAGGGAACAGGTTGCCGTAGACCTCTTCTTCCACGACACCGTACGGCTGGTTCTCACGCGACTGCCGGCGCTCATTGCGCACAACATCCCGCTGATTAGTTAACTTGGCGCGGTCCAGCGTATCTAGCAGAAAGCCCATGCGATCGCTCTCCAGCCACAAGGCGAGCTCGAGCTGATTCGAGGGCACCGTCTCGAAGTAGTTCGTACGGTCGAAGTTCGTGCTTCCGTTGATATCAGATGCGCCGGCGGCCTCGAGATACTTGAAGTGATTCTTCTCACCCACATTCCTCGATCCTTCAAACATCATGTGCTCGAAGAGATGCGCAAAGCCGGTGCGGCCTGGGCGCTCATTCACCGCGCCGACGTGATACCAGACGTTCACGCTGACCAGAGGCAAGGACTTATCTTCGGTAAGAAGAACCTGCAGGCCGTTGGGCAAACGGTACTCTTCATAGGCAATGGTGGGCGCCTTGATCGCAGATGTCTGCGCTAACGAAGAGATGGTGAGGACAAGAGCAGAAAAGAGAGCTGCAATGCGCAGTTTCATAGAGGGGGTCTACTCCTCGAACCAAATTGAGTTCACCCAGAGTATCTCCGCCCACGCCAAAACGAAAGAGGCTGCGCATGGCACAGCCTCTTCGGTGAATTGTGAGTTGAGGGAGACTAATAGCATTTTTCCTGTTGCTGGGTATACCGGAAGTGGCGTGCAGCGGCGTCTTCATTGCGGAAAACGCCCATAGATGCGCAAGCCCTACTCCACACCCACAGGAAAAATGCTCTAAGCTGCGGCCGCCGGGGTAAACCCGTCGCAGCCACTAATCGGGGTGACCTTCAGATGCAGGCCGGAATGCTTCGGATGACCGCATTCGTCCACGACCGTTGCTTCCGCCTGATGGCTGGTGACAATGGAGATAAGTTTGTTGTCTCTATGCGTCTCACCGAAGTGAGAACAAAGACCGCATTGACCGTTCGAAATCTGCATAAGAACCTCCACTCGATTCGCTTAGAGATCGCGGCAACGCCCTCACGTTGCCTTGCCAAGCATCATGCGCCTCTTTCCGGAAGCTTGTAAATTCGGACAAAACCGGACCGAGATTCTGCTATATATCTACGGAACCGCAACTTCACCGGCTGCGTATCTGGCTGCGAGAGAAAGAGGTATCGGATGACAGGCGACCCTTACACAGCAGGCATGACAGACGCGCAGCGCGCGTACTTCTACTCCGAGTATCAGAATCAGCGTAAGGATGAGGTCGCAGGCATCCTGTTCGCCTTCTTCCTGGGAAGCTTCGGTGCACACCACTTCTACCTGAAACGCAACAGCATGGGTATTCTGTACGCCTGTTTCTTCTGGACCGGGATTCCTGGCCTGGTCGCACTGGTCGAGTGCTTCTTCATGCCGGGACGTGTGCGGGAGTACAACGCTCTGCTGGCTCTACAGATACAGCAGATGATTCTGAACGGCACATCGGCGCCAGCACCGCCGCCCGCTAACAACCATAACCCCTATATCGCCAACGGCCGCGTCTGCAGCCAGTGTGGCGCGCCGATGGAACACGATGCCCAGTTCTGCCCGAAGTGCGGTGCACGGGTTGCGTAGTTTGCATCACGGATTCGATCGAACCGACGCTTTTGTTTGTCATCCCGTAGGGATCTGCTTTTCAAAGGTTTTTGCCTAGGTAAAAAGCAGCGGTAGAGAAGCAGATTTCTCCGCTTAGCTTCACCCCAGCCAGCAAAGCTGGCCGGGGACCCCGAACGCTACGAAATGACAAAACAAAAAATGTCGTATAAACACAAAAGCGCGGGCTCTTCAGCCCGCGCTTTTTTCTTGAACCCCGCTTTCGTTTACGACAGCGAATGCAGATAGTCGAAGTCGGCCTTTGCGGCCTCAAGAGGAGGCAGAGTATAAGGAGCTTCCTGCTCCACGAAGATATGCTCGACGCCGGTGCCCTTCACACTGGCGAAGATCGCCTTGTAGTCCACCTTGCCCTTGCCGATCTCCGTACCCTTGGCGCTCTCGCCGGTCTTACCGCTCTCCCAGCTCGAGAAGTCCTTGATGTGCAGCATCTTGATACGGCCGGGGAACTTCTTCACGTAGTCGCCCGGCTTGTATCCGGCGACGGTGATCCAGCCACAGTCGATCTCGAACTTCACATTGGCCGGGTTGGTGTTCTTGAGCAGGTAGTCGTAGCCCGGAACGCCATCCACCAGGGCGAACTCCATGGTGTGGTTATGCGCGGCGAAGACCAGGCCGTTCTTCTTGGCCTCTTCACCCACCTTGTTCATGACCTCGGCCAGCTTCTTGAAGTCATCGCCCGTCAGCGGAGCGACCATCTTCGCGCGCCATGCCGCACGTTCGGCGTCTGACATCTCAGCCGGTGACTTGGTCAGCTTCTCCTGGATCAGTTGTTTCGGAACGGACGCCGTTGCGTACTTGCAACCCAGCGCCTTGGCGTCATCGAACGACTTCTGCAGATTGTTGATGTCCCACTGCAGGTGAGCACTGGGGCACTTCAGGCCGGCGTCATCCAGCACCTTGCGGAACTCGGCAGCGGTTTTAATGGTGCCGTAACCGGCCGTCTCCACTTCCTTGTAGCCCATCCCGGCAATCTGCTTCACGGTGCCCACGGTGTCTTTCATCATGGGATCGCGCACAGTGTAAAGCTGGATACCGATAGGCAGGCCGAGCGGATCGGCCCATGCCATCCGTCCCATCACACCTACCGCCGTAACCGCCGCTGCGCCACCCATAAACTGCCGCCGATTGATCCGCATCTCTCTTTTCTCCTTGTGGGGAACCTTCGATTGCGAGTCTCTGCGCTTTTCTGGTGGCTTGTCAATCTGCGTCATGTAATATTGGCTGCACCCATCCCCGAGGAGACCATCGATGAAACGCTTCGCCGCGCTTGTGCTCTCGCTAACGGCCACCGCCTTTGCTGCCACCACTCCTGTTGCAGGCAGTTGGAAGATCTACGGCGACGTCAACGGCTATCCGGTCAATGAGAGCTGCACGTTCTCGATCGACAAAGACAACAAGATCACCGGAACCTGCTCGCTCAGCAACAAGTCCTACGACGTGACCGGAACGCTGGAGGACACGAAGCTAACCTTCAAGCATGGCGGCGAGTATGAAGGCCAGGCGCTCATTCTGACCTGGGTCGGCACTATGGCGGAAGATGGCTCATTGGCAGGCACCATCGATGTGCAGCCTCTCGGCTATCCCGGCACCTTCACTGCCAAGAAGGCAGAAGAAGATAAGCCGAAGGCTGACGATAAGCCTGCAGCGGCGCAATAATAAAGATCTCAATCCGGGAGGCTTCGCATGTTGAAGCTGATTGCAGCCGTCGTTGTTCTCGCCGTAGTCATCATTCTGATTCTGGCCGCTACCAAGCCGGCCACCTTCCACGTCGAGCGTTCTGCCACCATCGCGGCCCCCCCGGAAAAGATCGCCGCCTTCGTCACGGACTTCCATCACTGGGACGCATGGTCTCCCTGGGCCAGGCTCGACCCCGCCATGCAGGTCACCTACTCCGGGCCGGACTCGGGAACGGGCGCCATCTATCACTGGAAGGGAAACAGCAAGGTCGGCGAAGGCGAGATGGAGATTCTCTCGGCCACACCGGAAAAGACCGGCATCCGCCTCGACTTCATCAAGCCCTTCGAAGGCAAGAACATGGCAACCTTCTATTACTCAGGTTCGCCTGCAGGCCCCACGACAGTCCGGTGGACCATGGATGGCCCCTCCAGCTTCATGACGAAGCTCATGATGGTCTTTACCAGCATGGACAAGATGGTTGGGCCGGACTTCGATCGCGGGCTGACTAATCTGAAGTCAGCTGCCGAACATCCGTAGCAGGCATGTGCCCGGCGAATACCACGCGGTTTCGTCCCGTTCGCTTGGCCTGGTAGAGAGCATCGTCTGAGAGCTGACGCAGCGTGTCCAGATCGTGAGCGTCGGCAGGATAGATAGCGACACCGATGCTGATCGTGATGGGAATGATCAGACCGTTGATGTGCAACGGCCGGTCAAACAGCCGCAGCAGGCTTTCTGCCAGGCTTCTGGCGCCGTCCTCTGACGAGATGTGATTGACGATCAGCGTGAACTCCTCGCCGCCCGTGCGCGCCAGCGTATCGCTCTGCCGAATACGCGACTGCATCCGCGCGGCTGCCTGTTTCAGGCACTCATCGCCAACCAGATGGCCGTAGGTGTCGTTGATATGTTTGAAGCGGTCGAGATCGAGCGTCATTAGCGCCGCCGGTTTGTCGCTGCGCTGCGCAATGGCAAGCCACTGGCTCATACGGTCTTCCAATAGTGTCCTGTTCGGCAGGCCCGTCAGATGATCGTGTTGCGCCTGGCGCACCAGCTCCCGGTTGAGTTCCACATGCTCCGTCGTATCGACCACCAGCAGAAACCGCGCCCATTGGCCCTGGAAGGTGACCGGATACATCGTCATCTCCGCGTGAAAGCTGCTTCCATCCTTTCGGCGGGTGAGCGTCTGATACCGTTCGAACCTCCGTTCATACCGCAACATCTCCGCGCGTGTCGCCGCATCCTCCGGCGGGAAGATCTCCGGAACCGACAACCCGATGAACTCTTCCATGCCATAGCCGTAGGCGCGAAGCGCAGCCTCGTTGGCCGAGAGGAATCGCCCGTCTTCGGGAGAAAAGACGAGCATCGGATGAGGATTGCCCTCGTAGAGCAGACGGTATTCCTCGGTGAGCGTGCGAACCCGCTCCTGGTCCTCTTCCATGACCCGCAGAATCATGCCGAAGGCAACGAGATACTTGGGCAGATACCACAGGCTGGTCAGCGTGGTGAAGGACGATTCCCAGCCAGGTCTGTCCCCCATCCACCAGTACAGCGGGTATTGCAGCGCCCAGAAGAAGAAGCCCTGCGATGCAATCCACTGGCCCGCGAGATTGCGTGACGGCAGCGTCAGGAACATCAGACCGCAGGCGGTGAAGATCTCCGCCAGAATGACGGCGTAGATCACCTGCATCTGGTTCGTGGCTACCAGCCGGAGCATGACCGCCCCGGAGACCACCGCCAGGATATCGAGCACCAGCAGCCGCACCTTCGATCGCAAACCGTAGCTACGCCGCAGCGACCAGTCCGCTAGCACCTCTCCGCCGACGATCAGAACAACGATCATCCACTTGCGTGCCGTCCCGGTATTGATCAGCAGAATTCCAAGGCAGGAAGGAACACTCAAGGCCAGGCCAAAGCTGCACAACTGGCGGAGCGTAAGGTCCTTCTGCCCGAAGGAGAGCAGGAACGCGATTCCCGCGAAGACAATGGCCGATATCCGTATCGTCTCGGTGGCAGGGGTACTGAGATGGGACATCTGCTCCCACTCCCAGATGGCCATGCTGGTAAGCTCCAGCAGCCAGCCGGCAAGCCATAGCCGGTAGCGACGCTGCGGCCTTCCCTTTTGCAGCGCGGCAAAAAAGAAGGTCATCAGCGGGACCATGATTAGATCAAACAATTCTTGCCGCATCAGGCTCCCGGATTACAGACCTGCGACATACGGATCAGCAGAGAGATTTCCAAGGCATCAATTACTGTTACTATCCCATCCGAAACGCCGCATTGCAGCAGAAGTTTTCTGCAAAATCCGCAACGGTAATGGTTTTGAGTTATGTTGAAATGTGATTGGAGCACATTCGCATGAGTAAAGTCCTGGTGATCGATGTCGGCGGCACCCATATCAAGGTTCTGGCCACCGGAAAGAAGACCGCCATCAAGATCGCTTCCGGGCCAGACGCGACCGCCGCCTACATGGCAGAAGAAGTCCTGGCAGCTACCGAATCCTGGCAGTATGACTGCGTCTCCATCGGCTTTCCCGGCCCGGTCATCGGTAATCGCCCAGCCGACGAACCGCATAATCTCGGTTCCGGCTGGGTGGACTTTGACTATGAAAAGGCCTTCGGGAAGCCGGTCCGCATCCTGAACGATGCGGCTATGCAGGCCCTGGGCAGCTACAAGGGCGGCCGCATGCTCTTTCTCGGCCTGGGCACCGGCATGGGTTCGGCGATGATTCTGGACGGCACCATCGCTCCCATGGAGCTCGCGCACCTGCCCTACCGCAAGGGCAAAACCTACGAAGAGTACGTCGGCAAAGATGGCCTGGAACGCCGCGGCCGCAAGCGGTGGCAACGGTCAGTTCACGATGTCATCGAGCGCCTGCGCACCGCCCTGCTCTGCGAATACGTGGTGCTCGGCGGAGGCAACGCCAAGCTGCTGGACCAACTGCCCGAAGGCGTCCTGCTCGGCGAAAACGCGAACGCCTTCGCCGGCGGCTTCCGCCTCTGGGATCCTCCGGCGAAAGAGGTGGCGCCTCATGCCGCCATCGACGCCGGCCGGGCACATGTCCGCCTCTCAGCGGCTCAGAAGCACCAGGAAGCACATCCGAGAAAAAGCTGAAAAGCAGTTGCCAGTTAACAGTTTCCAGTTGCCAGTTACGGCATGGGTGCGTCTCAGCGCTCTCGCGACACACCTAGCGAGGCAACCCAGCGCGTCATCGCTGCTCCAAACTGGCAACTGGCAACTGGCAACTGGCAACTGGCAACTGGCAACTGGCAACTGGCAACTGGCAACTGGCAACTGGCAACTGGCAA
>JABFXN010000082.1 GCA_013361705.1 Acidobacteriaceae bacterium | reverse complement strand
TGGACACGCGAACACGTTTGCGGACACTGCGGGGTTGAAGAAGACCAGCTAAACCGTTGATATTGCTATGGTTATTTTGGCCCAAAAGGTGCTCCAGTATTTCTACGTATGGACATCCAAAGACCTGATATCAGGCTAAAGAAGCAACGGCGGCAGTGGATCTTGGGTGGCGTTCTCGTCCTGGTGCTGTCGGTCGTGGGATGGGCTGTCTCCCGGCTGAAGCCCGCCGCGCCAACCGTTGACCGTGCGACCGTGTGGACCGACACCGTAAAGCAGGGACCGCTGCTGCGCCAGGTACGCGGGCCGGGCACGCTGGTTCCGCGTGAAGATCGCATTCGCCTTATCCCCTCCGAAACAGAAGCAACCGTTGTCCGTATCCGTGTTCTTCCCGGTGCAAAGGTCGAGCCGGACACCGTCCTGATGGACCTGGTGGATCCGACCGTGCAACAGGAACTGTTGGACGCCGAGCTGCAGTGGAAGGCCGCGCAGACCGACCTGATGAACGTAAAGGCGAAGCTCGACAGCGACCTTATGACGCAGCAGGCCGCAGCCGCCACTGTCAGTGCCGACTACAAACAGGCCAAGCTGCAGGCTCAAACGGACAAATCACTCTTTGACCTGGGCGTCATCAGCGGTTTAACCTACAGCGCCTCTAAGGGCAAGGCCGACGAGCTCACGACGCGCGATGAGATTGAGAAGAAGCGGATCACCGTCAATGAGAAGGCGATCGAGACCCAGATCGCCGTGCAGCAGACCAAGGTGGAGCAGGCACGTGCGCTGCTTGCGCTGAAACAGCGGCAACAGGATGCTCTCAGCGTCCGAGCCGGCATCAGCGGCGTTCTGGTCGATCTTCCCCACCAGGTGGGCGAACATGTGGCGCCGGGCACTACCCTGGCGAAAGTCGTCCAGCCTGACCAGCTCAAGGCCAGTTTGAAGATCGCCGAGACCCAGGCGCGCGATATCCAGATCGGCCAGCCCTCTGAGATCGACACTCATAATGGCGTCATCCCCGGCAAAGTGATGCGTATTGACCCCGCCGTAGTGAACGGAACCGTGACCGTTGACGTAGAACTAGCAGGCGCTCTTCCGCAGGGAGCGCGTCCGGACCTCAGCGTCGATGGCGAAATTGATCTTGACCGGCTGTCCAACGTACTGTTTGTGGGCCGTCCCGCATTCGGTAACGAGAACAGCACGATCAGCCTTTTCCGCCTGGGCTCTGATGGAAAAACCGCCGTACGGGTTCCGGTAAAGGTTGGCAAAGCATCGGTGAATGCAATCCAGGTCATGGAAGGATTGCAGGCCGGAGACACCGTGATCCTGTCGGACATGAGCCGATGGGAGAACACAGACAGAATTCGCCTGGAATAGGCAGCGACAAGGAGAGATTAGATGGCAGAGACGATTATCGAGATCGAGCACCTCACCAAAGTCTTCTACACCGATGAGATCGAAACGCATGCGCTGTCCGGTGTCCACATGCAGATCAAGCGCGGCGAGTACGTAGCCATGTCGGGCCCATCGGGCTGCGGTAAGTCGACGCTGCTCTCGATCATTGGCCTTCTGGATACGCCGACAAACGGCCGCTACCAGTTGAACGGCAACGAAGTCGCAAACCTTAACTTCTCCGACCGGTCACGTATCCGTAACCAGGAGATCGGTTTCATCTTCCAGAGCTTCAACCTGATCGGCGATCTTACCGTTGCAGAGAACGTGGAACTCCCGCTCACCTACCGCAGCGGCATGCCGGTTGCCGAGCGCAAGAAGCGCGTGCAGGAATCGCTCGAGCGGGTCAATATGGCGCACCGCATGCGGCATTATCCGGCGCAGCTCTCCGGCGGTCAACAGCAGCGCGTCGCCGTAGCACGCGCTCTCGCAGGCTCCCCCTCTATTCTTCTGGCCGACGAGCCTACCGGAAACCTTGACTCAAAAAATGGCGAAGCGGTCATGTCGCTACTGAAAGAGTTGCATGACGAAGGCGCCACCATCTGCATGGTGACGCACGACCCACGCTTTGCCGCACATGCCGAACGACAGATTCACCTCTTCGACGGCAAGGTCGTCGCGGAGGGTGAGCTGAGCCATCTGATGGCGGAGGTCTAGTGCCATGCGCAAATTGTTGAAAGATGCAGGCGACTCTCTGTATCTCACACCCTGGACAGCAGCGGCGCTTGTGTTGATTGCGCTGCTGTCCAGCCTTTCTATCCATGCAACGACCATCAGCAATACCGAGGCAGACCGGGTCAGCCTGGTCGTCACGTATGGCGATGACACAGTACTTCAGGCGGAAGCCCACGACCGGAACCACACGCAATCGGCCAAAGCGACGTTATCGCGCCTCTCTTTCGATGCCAGGCTCGGAAGCCTGTCTCTTCGGCTGAGTGTGCCGACGTCACCCACGCTCCCATTGCTCAGGGAACTCCCCGGAATGCCGGTGGACAACCAGTGCCCAATGACGAAGAGCGTCGCTTAAGACTGAACCGTTACATGACGTACGTTGACCGGATTCGCAGCCGGCGAAGGAGAGGTGCACGATGAATCGACTGGTGCAGGACATTAAGTTCGCGCTGCGTCAGCTCAGAAAGTCGCCCGGATTTACTATGACGGCCATCGTGACCCTGGCGCTGGGTATCGGCGCCAATGCGGCGATCTTCACGCTGGTGCATGCCGTGCTGCTCAAAAACCTTCCCGTCGCCGATCCCAAGCTGCTGGTGCGTGTCGGTGATACGGGCGACTGCTGCGTCAACGGCGGCGTTCCCGACCACCGCGACTATTCGATCTTCGCCTTTGAGCTTTACCAACACCTGCGTGAGAACACACCTGAGTTTGAAAACCTGGCAGCGATGCAGGCAGGCGTTGGGTATGCCGGCGTAACAGCGAGAAGCAGCAAGCCAGGCGATCTTCCCCATGCTGCGCGCGGCGAAGTGGTGACGGGCAACTACTTTCAGGTATTGGGCCTGCAGCCCTACGCAGGACGACTCATCATTCCCTCCGACGATGTACAGGGTGCACCGATGGGCGTCGTGATGAGCTACCAGGCGTGGCAGCGTGACTATGCCAGCGATCCATCTGTCGTGGGAAGCACCTTTGTGCTGAACACCTATCCGGTCACAATTCTTGGCATTACGCCGCCATCCTTCTACGGCGACCGCATGACAGACACACCGCCGGACTTCTATGTCCCCATGGTCATGGAGCCGAACTTCGGCCCGGGAAATCCTACAAGCTTACTGCACCGTAGAGATGCAAACTGGCTCTACCTGGGGACGGATCTGAAACAGCTTGAGGCGAAGATGAGTGCCTCGCTTCGCAACTATCTCGCAACCTTGCCGCTCTATCAACGCCAGGACAGGCAGCCTGACTTGGCGGGCGCGCATGTGGTTCTTACGCCGGGCGGGGCCGGTATCGAAAATTTGCAGCAGGAGTATGGTGTCGGCCTGAAGATGCTGATCACTATCTCGGCGCTGGTGCTGCTGATCGCCTGCGCCAACATCGCCAACCTGATGCTGGTGCGCGGTATGGCGCGCAGGGCTGAGACGTCCATTCGCATGGCTTTGGGGGCACAGCGCACACGCCTTATCCGGCAGATGCTTACAGAGAGCGTTGTGCTCTCCTGTCTCGGCGGCTTTGCCGGGCTCCTCGTCGCCTATGCCGGAACCAAGGTTCTGCTCGCGATGGCATTTCCCCATGCGCAGAGCCTTCCTATAGAAGCAACGCCATCCCTGGCAGTACTCGGGTTCGCCTTCGCGCTCTCCCTGCTTACCGGCCTGATCTTCGGTGTGGCGCCCGCATGGGTGACGTCACACTCGCAGCCTGCAGATGCGCTGCGAGGATCGAATCGCACCACATCAGACCGGTCTGGTTTGCTACAGCGGTCGCTGGTGATCCTGCAGGCAGCGCTTTCTCTGATTCTGTTGGTCGGTGCGGGGCTGATGGCGAAGAGCCTGAGCAAGCTGGAGAACCAGGACTTCGGTGTCGTCACAGAAAATCGCGTCGTAGCGCACTTCAGTCCCGAGAGCTCTGGATATAAGCAGGAGCAGCTTCAGGGTCTCTACGACAAAATCATCAATGACCTGCATGCGCTACCCGGAGTCGACAAAGCTGCTCTCTCGCTTTACACGCCGCTCGAAGGCAACAACTGGGGAGAAGGTGTCTATATTCAGGGCCGGCCCGAGCCCGGTGCCCAAGCGAAGAACGGCGCCTCATGGCTGCGCGTAGGACCGGAGTATTTCGACATTGTCGGTCATCATGTGTTGCGCGGTCGCGGCATTACAGCGCAGGATACTGCCACTTCCCTTCCGGTAGTTGTCGTGAATGAAGCTTTCGTGAAGAAGTTCTTCTCGAACGGAGAAAATCCCCTGGGAGCTCACTTCGGCATCTCCGGCATGGAGAGTGTCGGCGACTGGGAGATCGTCGGCGTGGTCTCCGACATCAAGTACAACGACCTAAGGCGGCCTACGCGGGCCATGTACTTCCGGCCGCTATTGCAGGTGGCGCATACAAAGCCGCAGGACGATACCCGGTCTCTGTATGCCGGGGCAATCATGCTCACGACCAAGGGTCACGTGGGCAACCTGGAATCGCAGGTACGCCGGATTCTGGCCAATATCAACCCGAATCTCACGGTGGTGAACTACAACACCTTCGAAGAACAGGTTCGTGGCCAGTTCGACCAGGAGCGGATGATCGCCCGGCTCACGCTGATGTTCAGCCTGCTGGCTCTGATGCTTGCAGCCGTTGGACTCTATGGTGTTACCGCCTACTCCGTTGCACGGCGCACACCGGAGATTGGCGTGCGCATGGCTCTGGGCGCCGGCCGCGGCAAAGTAATTGCCATGGTGATGCGCGAGGCGATGTTTCAAGCCATCATCGGCCTGGCCATCGGCATTCCTGCCGCGTGGCTCTGTGTTCGTCTTGTGCAGGCGCAGCTCTATAACGTCGGCGGCCATGATGCCATGGTCATGACCGGCTCTGTCCTGGTGCTGACGGTAGCAGCGCTGCTGGCAGGATTGATTCCCGCACAACGAGCCGCATCAACCGATCCTGTAAAAGCATTGCGGACAGAGTAGTAGCAAGGCAACTGGAGACACAATGATTGACCTAAGGAATATAGAGCGGAGCTACCGCGCAGGCGGTACCGAGACCTGGGTGCTTCGGCGAATCTCGCTGACGATTCAGCCCTGGGAGTTTGTCACCATTATGGGCCCTTCGGGCGCGGGTAAATCGTCATTACTGAACGTGCTCGCCATGCTCGATGACCAGTGGAAGGGCGAGTTCGACTTCGATGGCGTCGCGGTGCACCGCTTGTATCGCAAACAGCGCGCGGATCTCGCGCGGCAGAAGATCGGCATGGTCTTCCAGAGCTATCACCTGCTTGACGATATGACGGTGGCCGAGAACATCGATCTTCCGCTGTCCTACAAGGACATCCCCCGTAGCGAACGCCAAGCGATGGTGGCAGACACGCTTGATCGCTTTCAGATGGTAGCAAAAAAAGACCTCTACCCACACCAGCTCTCCGGCGGTCAACAGCAACTGGTGGGCATCGCGCGCGCCATGATTCATAAACCGGCGCTGCTGCTCGCCGACGAACCGACAGGCAATCTGCATTCAAAACAGGCACAAGAGATTATGGAGATGTTCCGGCAACTGAATCAGGAAGGCACGGCGATCGTCCAGGTCACACACTCGGAAACGAATGCCGCTTATGGCACACGCACTATTGAACTGCGTGATGGCTGGGTCCACTCCGACACAGCCGGCGCAACGCAACCTCCGCTGCAGGAGGTACGTTCGTGATCGGAAGAAAACTGGGATCAGCCGCACTGCTGGCGGCGGTGAGCGTAACGGCAACAGCACAGAACGCAGCGCCAGCGACACAGGCGCCCACACCGGCATTGCGTCTGGATATTCCTCATTCCAGCAACCCGATCAATACATATCGCGCCGTGAGCCTCCCCCCGCCGAATCTCTCCAATACGCCGCGCATCGATCAACTGATCCGCAACGGCGTGCTGGAACTGAGCCTGAAGGATGCGATCGCACTCGCACTGGAGAACAATCTCGACCTGGCAATCGCGCGCTACAACCTCCCGATCGCCGAGGCGGACGTCCTTCGCACCCGTGCAGGCGGATCGTTCCGCGGCGTAAACACCGGGGTCGTGCAGAACACACCGGGCGGAGGTGTTGGAGGCTTTGGTTCAGGAGCGGCAGGGGCAGGCGCCGGTGGTACCTCAGGGGGTGCAGGCGGAGCGGGCTCGGGCGCGTCCGGCCTGGTACAGTCGACCCTCGGTACCGGCACCAATGTCCCATCGTTCGACCCTTCCATTACGGGCACCGCGAACGTCGAGCACTATACGCAACCGCTGTCGAATATCTCGACTTATGGTGTGCAGGAATTGCAGCTAAACACGATAACGGGAAACGTCGGCTACTCGCAGGCGTTCCCAAGCGGGACGACGTTCTCGGCGGTCTTCAACAATGACCGCACAGCGACCAACAGCCCTCGCAGCTACCTCAACCCCACGCTGAATACCTACTATCGCGTCGCGTTCCAACAGCAGTTGTTGGCCGGCTTCGGTTTTGGACCCAATCTTCGCTACCTTCGCATTGCGAAAAACAATCGGAAGATCTCTGACGAAGCCTTCAAGTTGCAGGTAGTCAGCACCATTACCCAGATCGCTAACATGTATTGGGACCTGGTGGCTGCTTACGAAGATGAACAGGTAAAGAGCAGCACGCTGACATTCGCCCAGCAAACACTCGACAGTGCCCGCAAGGAACTTGCGCTTGAGGCGATCCCGGCGATGGATGTACTGAAAGACGAAGCCGAGGTCGCTAATCGTGAGCAGGATCTCACTATCGCAAAGACAACCTTGCAGTTTCAGGAACTGCTCATCAAGAATGCCCTGACGAAGAACCTCGACGATCCAACTCTGGAAGCTATGCCGGTGAAGCCCACCGATTCCAGCTCGGTCGATAATGCGCCGGACACTGCCTCCGCGGCAACCGCAGACAGCATTGCACTCGCTCTGAAAAACCGCATTGAGTTGATCGAGTCGGATATCGATCTGCAAAACCGTGGAATCAGCCTCGGCGCGGCACGCAATGCCTTGCTTCCCACCGTCTCGCTCTCCGCCTACTACGGTGGCAGCGGTCTCGCCGGCCCGCCGAATCCCTCCGCAGGCGTTGCGTCCACTCAACCCATGGATTGGCATGGAGCGGTGAACGGCGCCTTCAATAACTCTGCCCCGGACTACTACGTCGGCATCAACGTCAATATCCCTATCCGCAACAGGGTTGCCAAGTCGGACCAATACCGCGCAGAGCTGGAAACGCGCCAGGCGGAGCTGCGCACACAGGAGCTGAAAAAGCAGATCCGCATCGAGGTGCGCAACGCGCAATACACGCTGCAACAGAGCCGCGCCCGCGTGGATTCCGCCCGCAAGGCGCGGGATCTTGCGCAGCGGACTTTCGAGATCACCGCCAAGGAGCAGGAGTTGGGCGCAGGGTCAAATCTGCAGACACTCACGGCTCGGCGCGACCTCTCCACGGCGGAGTCTACGCTGGTAGCCGCAATGACGGCCTATCAGAAAGCAAAGGTCGAGCTTGACCGGACGCTGGGTGTCACACTGGAATCGCACGACATTTCGATAGAATCAGCGAGAACCGGAACGGTTCCAGGCGGACAGTAAAACAGTTGGGATTGGATACATGGCAGAGGCAGTAATGGTTTCAGATGCGAAGGGATCGGATCGAAGGCAGGCCGGCAAACTACTTGTTGCCGACGATCAGCCGCACATTCTTGAGGCCATTCGCCTGCTGCTCAAACCCGAAGGCTACGATCTGGAGCTGGTTCGGACCCCGGCCCTGACGCTGGAGGCGATTGCGCACGAGGAGTTCGATGGCGTCCTCATCGATCTGAACTACGAACGGGACACCACCTCCGGACAGGAAGGACTGGAGCTGGTTGCCCGTATCAAAGAGATCGATGCCCAGCTTCCGGTCATCGTTATGACCGCCTGGGGCAACATCGACCTTGCCGTCGAGGCTATGCGCCGGGGAGCCAGCGACTTCATCCAGAAACCCTGGGAGAACGCCCGCCTGCTGAGCGTTCTCCGCACACAGACGGAACTCTACCGCAGCCAGCGACGCATGCAGCGGCTCGAGGCAGAAAACCGTCTTCTCCGTACCTCAGGCGCTCCTGACTTCATCGCATCGGCCCCGGCCATGCGCGGTGTGGTCGAGATGATGGCACGCATCGGCCCCTCCGATGCCAATGTGCTGATCACCGGCGAACACGGCACCGGCAAGGAAGTCGTCGCCCAGACGTTACATCGCCTCTCAACGCGCTCCGATCGCGCAATAGTCGCGGTCAATACGGGTGCTCTTCCCGAGGGTACCTTCGAGAGTGAGCTGTTCGGCCATGTGAAGGGGGCCTTCACAGATGCCCGCACCGACCGTATTGGACGCTTTGAGCTGGCCAGCGGCGGGACGCTCTTCCTGGACGAGATCGCCAATATCCCCATCCGCCAGCAGGCCAAACTTCTGCGCGTGCTTGAGACCGGGGAGATGGAACGGGTTGGATCGTCACGCACCCAGAAGGTGAATGTACGTATGCTGTCGGCAACCAACGCGGACCTGCGGGCCGAATGCGAAGCCGGCCGGTTCCGCGAAGACTTGCTCTTCCGGTTGAATACGGTAGAGATCTCTCTTCCTCCGCTACGGGATCGCCGCGAGGATATTCCCGCACTGGCGGCGCACTTCCTTGCAAAGTACGCTGCGCGCTACCGCCGCCAGCTCGAGGGTTTCGAAGCGAATGCCTTGCAACAGATGTTGCAATACGGTTGGCCTGGCAACGTCCGCGAGCTCGACCATACCGTGGAGCGCGCTGTGCTGATGGCGAGAGGAACACGGATTGAAGCGTCAAACCTTGGTCTGCAGGCGCAGCATCGCAGCTCCGCTTCTCAGAGCCTGGACGATATGAGTCTCGAAGCGGTTGAGGCTATTCTTATTCGGAAGGCGCTTGCCCGTGCGAACGGGAATGTGAGCCACGCAGCAGATGCCCTGGGTCTAAGCCGCGGAGCGCTCTATCGCCGTATCGAAAAGTATGGACTCTGAGCACCAGCCCGCAAGCGGACCAACGATACAACGCATTCCGTTGCAGCGCTCGAAGAGACGGTTGGGCTTTGAGTCGCGCTTGCGGGTGCTCTTCTGGATCTTCGGAGCTCCCGGGCTGGTTCTTTGCTGGTGGCTGCTGTACGCCAATGCCGTCGATCCGATTGTGACGGCGATCCTGCTCTCCTTCTATCTGCTGCTCTGGGCATTTCTTACCTCCATCGCGATGGAGCAGATCACACGCCCCCTGCAGACCCTTACCAACGTGGTAGCGGCGTTGCGGGAGGACGATTATTCGTTCCGTGCGCGAGGTGCACGACGCGAAGATGCGATCGGTGATCTGGCTATCGAGATCAATGCCCTGGCCAATATGTTGCAGTCGCAGCGCGCCGGCGCGCTGGAGGCGATTGCGCTTGTCGAGCGGGTCGTCGACGCCATGCACTCACCGGTCATGGCGTTCGATCCTGAGGGGCGTTTGAAGCTGCTGAATACAGCGGCGGAACACGTCTTCGGCCTGAAGATAGGCACGGCCCTCGGACACACCGCACGAGAGCTCGGCCTGGAACGCTTTGCCGGTGCTGCCGATGAAGATCTGCTGACGATGGATACCGGCGCCCAGCCCGGCCGATGGATGGTAAAGCGCACCGGCTTTCGGCTTCACGGCGTTCCCCATCAACTGCTGGTGCTGGCAGACGTCAGTTCGGCGTTAAGAGAAGAAGAGCGGTTGGCATGGAAACGGCTTATCCGGGTGCTCGGTCACGAGATCAATAATTCCCTCACCCCAATCAAATCCATCGCCGCCAGTCTGCGAGGGCAGTTGCGGCCCGGCATCAACGCCACGGACCTGGAAGACTTCGATCGCGGCCTGGAGGTGATCGAAAACCGCTCCGAGTCACTCAATCGTTTTCTCCAGGCTTACCGGCAGCTCATGGGCTTGCCTGCTCCACGGCTTGCTCCGGTGGAGGTAAACAGTCTGATTCAGAGAGTCGCCAAGCTGGAGACACGGCTTCGCGTTCGTGTAATCGATGGCGAGGAGTGTGTCATCCAGGCCGACGCCGACCAGTTGCAGCAGGCGCTGATCAATCTTGTGCGCAACGCAACCGAGGCCGCGTTAGGTCCGGATGCGGAGAATGCCGCCACCGCGAGCGTGTCCATCGCATGGCGGCAGGTCGACGGTGAGGTCACCATCTCCATCCTCGACAACGGCCCAGGACTGAGCAATGCGAGCAACCTGTTTGTGCCCTTTTACACCACCAAACCTACCGGGACAGGCATCGGACTGGTGCTCGCGCAGCAGATCGCGGAAGGACACGCTGGGGCCGTACGGCTGGCGAACCGTACTGACGGAGTGACAGGCTGTATCGCTGAGGTACGGCTGCCCGCAGGTACAGCCGAACGATCATTCCCTCAGATGGCCGTGAACAGCGCAAATAAGTCCTAAACCCAACTGTCCGTAACTGGACGCATGATTTCACTTCCGGACATGACTGCGGGTAACTCAATTATTGAAGTCCTTGATTTTTCGGAGTCAACGACGATGAACTGCATGGCCGTCCACATGCAGTTGTGTTCTTTGTTCACGGAGGAGCGTTCGCAATGACCACCTTTGCTCAGGATCTTCGCTATGCCTTGCGGCAGCTAAAGAAAACGCCCGCGTTTACGGTGACCGTACTGCTTACGCTGGCGTTGGGAATTGGAGCAAACGCGGCGATCTTCACCCTGGTCAACAGCGTTCTGCTGCGGAGTCTCCCTGCAGCGAATCCGTCAGCGTTGGTGCATGTCGGCGATTCGAATGACTGCTGCGTCGGCTCGGGTTGGCGAAGCGATGGTAACTATTCCCTCTTTTCTACCGAAGCCTACGACCGGATGAAAAAGGGCGCGCCGGAGTTCGAGGAACTGGCTGCCATCCAGGCAGGCTTCACCTTCCGCCCGGTCACAGTGCGTGGAGACGAGCCCGGCGCCTTGCCGAAATCGGTCATGGGCGAGTTCGTCTCGGGCAATTACTTCCGGACCTTTGGACTGCGCCCTTATGCCGGGCGCCTGTTTACCGATGCAGACGATACCAAGGCTGCGCCGATGACGGCGGTGATCAGCTATGCCGCATGGCAACGAGACTTTGCAGGCAATCCAAAGGTTGTGGGTAGTACCTTCTGGGTGAATACGAAACCTGTCACCATCGTGGGCATCGCGCCGAAGGGTTTCTACGGCGACCGCCTTGTGGCCACGCCTCCGGACTACTACCTCCCGATCGAGACCATGCCCGCGATCATGAACGTGCCCTATGTGCATGATCCCAGCACCAACTGGCTGTATATCGTAGGCCGTGTGAAACCCGGCACCGCAATGCTTCCTCTGCAGGAGAAGCTGAGCGTAATCCTGCGACAGGCGCTGCTGCAGACACGTATCAACTTTACGTCCGCTGCCGGCAAGACAAAGCTGACCCGTACTCATGTCACGCTTACACCTGGAGGAAACGGCATTCAGGTAATGCAGGAGGCGTACGGTGCTCATCTTCACCTGCTGACCTGGATCGCAGCTCTTGTGCTTCTGGTGGCGTGCGCAAATGTCGCGAATCTGCTGCTGGTGCGTGGCATGGCGCGGAAGGTCGAGATGTCAGTACGCGCAGCCATGGGTGCTGGGCGCGACCGTCTGATTCGCCAATTGCTAACCGAAAGTATCTTGCTCTCCGCCATCGGCGGTCTTCTCGGTTTGGTGGTCGCATATGGCGGAGCCCGAATTCTGCTGGCCCTGGCATTTCCCGGCGAGCATGGAGTTCCTATTGAGGCGGCTCCTTCCGCGCCGGTTATTGCATTTGCCCTCGGATTGAGCGTATTGACCGGGTTATTGTTCGGCCTGGCTCCGGCGTTCGTCGCATCAAGAACGGAGCCCGCAGATGTACTGCGGAGCGGCGCCAGGACGACGACCGGCGGTACACCCAAACTGCAGAAGGTACTGGTTGTCATACAGGCTGCGCTCTCGTTAGTACTTCTGGTCGGCGCGGGACTCTTCGCCCAGAGCCTACGTAATCTCGAGAACACCGACATGAAACTGGAGACGAAGAACAGGTATATCGTTCATATCAATCCTCATGCTGCCGGCTACTAGCAGACACAGCTTGAG
>JABFXN010000298.1 GCA_013361705.1 Acidobacteriaceae bacterium | reverse complement strand
TCCGTCGCTCGATGTCGCCACCCGGGTCGGACCCATCAGAGCAAGCATGCGGAAGAGATTGAGAACGGGCTTGTTCACTCCATTTGAAGACAGAGACCGGAAGCCTTCGAAGTACTCCCGGTCCTCAAACTCAAACGACCAGCTCAGCATCGAGATCAGGTTAACCTTGTGCTTGTCCTGCAGCTCGAAGAGCGCCTTGTACGCCGCCGCTGTATATGCCGGATAGAGCGTGCCGTTGCGATAGTTGTTCGCCGGATTGACCTTGCTGGAACACGCCGCGCATCCCTCCGGATCCGCCTCGCTCAGAATGATCGGCAGGTTCTTGAACTTCGCAAACGAGGCGATCGTCGCAAACCCGCGATCCGCATCCTTCAACTCCCGATCGATGCCCATCTGCACGTGACCATTGGTAATGGTGGGCTGCCCTTTCACATGGAAGGAGATAAAGTCCAAAGGCACCACGCTGCCCGTTGCCGCGCTCTTACCCGTGTTCACATGCTCAAGGAAGTTTTGCAGAAACTTCTGCGCCTTATCCGAACGCGGGCTGGTCGTCGCAGGTCCGCCTACCCGAGCGCCGGGCAGTGCAGACCGCACACCGGCAACCGCATAGTCATATAGCTTCCAGTAGTCCTCGGGTGCGGCGTGCCAATAGTCGATATCGGGCTCGTTCCATACCTCGAAGTACCACTGGAGGACGGTCTCACGGCCGTAGCGCTCGACCAGATGGGCGGTCAGCACGCGCACCAGCTCGCCCCACTTCTTGTAGTCCTTCGGAGGATTGTTGGAAGCGCCGGAGATCGCACTCTTCGGATAGTGGACCTGATATTCCTTCCGATCCGGAAGCGTCGCGGCCAGATCCTTCGGCATAAAGCCCAGTTCCACCATTGGCCGCACACCGGCGGCCTTGTACTCGTCGAAGATGCCGTCGATGATCTTGAAGTCATAGACCGGCTTGCCGTTGGCGTCTTCACTGTAGATGTTGGTCGAGCTCCACTTCAGCTCCGCCACTCCGTTCCCAGAGGTCAGCAGGTGATGCGCCCGGATGTAGACCGGTACCGGACTAAGGTCCCGCAGTTCTCGTAGTAGCTTCTTTCCATCGCGCATGGTGGTGTAGTTGCCCTCGTCATAACCAAACCAGCTATAGATCGGCTTATTGGGCGCAATCGGCTTGGATAGATCCACAGAAATGGCAACCGGCTTTTCACTCGACGGTGGTAACGGCGCAGGAACCGTGCCCTGAGCACTCACGACACCGGCAGACGCCGCCAACACAAAAGCCACCTGGCTGAGTTTGTTGAGCTGCATTACATCCCCTTTTTGTGAGGTATTCGAATGCGCCAAAGGTAGTACCATTACAGAATCCCTGTCAAGTTCTTTCCCGGTCTTCGCAGAAGAATGCTTGCTGCTCCGGGATTCTTCGTGCACCATTACGACATGCGTGGACGCGGTAAAACGAGATTGTCTCTGATGACGCCCGGGGGCAAGGACAAAGGAGATGTCACTCATCTTTTGATCCTTCGTTTTCAGCAAATGCTGAGCGACGGATTGCTCTCACCAGGGTCAAAGCTACCTTCTGAACGTGAACTCGCACAGCACTTCGGTGTTGCGCGGTCGTCTCTTCGACAGGCGCTCAAGGTCCTGGAAATCATGGGCGTCATTCAACAGAAAGTTGGCGACGGCAGCTATCTGAACCCCGACGCTTCCTCCGTATTGGCCGTACCGATGGAGTTCCTCTTCTTGCTGGACGACATCTCGTGGCAGGAACTGATGGAGATGCGTCTGATCATGGAGCCGGCACTGGCAGCGCGCGCCGCCGAGCATGCCAACTCGGCCGATATCGCGCTCCTCAAGCAATCTCTCGATGACTTCGAAAAGAGCAAAGGCGACCACTTTCAAATGGTCGCTTCGGACCTTCTCTTTCACCGCGCTATCTTCATCGCCTCGGGCAATCGCCAGCGCGAGCGCCTGTTTCACCGTATCCATCGGGCCAAGCTCAATGTCATGCTGGTGACATCACAGCTCGTTGAGCTTGAACATACGCTCGCATTTCACAAGCCCATCTTCAACGCGATTAAGCAGCGGGATGCGGAGCTGGCACGCAAGCTGATGACGGACCACCTGAACGATGCCAACAATCTCTTGCTCAGGGGCCGCCAGCGCGAGTCGGAACGCGTCCTTCAGGAGCACCTGCGCACGAAGCGTCCTTCAGAAAAGCCCATCAAAACCACTGCACCTCGCCGCCTGAAAGCTTCGACCTAACGAAGTCGGGTGTCTCATTCCATACGAAGGCCGCCCGCGTATATCGCGGGCGGCCTCCTTCGCTTAGAAGCGATACTTCAGTGCAAGCTGAATGCTGCGCGGATTCACCGAAGTGGCGCTGACCTGCCCGCCAGCCGTTGCATCGATGGTCGCATTCGGAGCTGCGAAGCTGGTCGTATTCGACACATTGAAGAACTCCGCTCGGAACGACAGAATGCTTTCACCGGGAAGGGCGAAATTCTTGAAGATCGATGCGTCGTATTGACGGAGCATGTCACTGCGCTGCGTATTGGCTCTCACATTGCCATAGGTTCCTGTGGGAGCAACCACGTAGCGCGAGGTATCGAACCACTTCGTCAGCGATTTCTTGAAGCTTGTCGAACCTCCCGCAGGATTAAGATTCGGCCTCTGGCTCCCAACGCCCGTCTTTGCCACGTCACCCGACACGACCGGTGTGAACGGCGTTCCACTGCGCAGAATGACAATACCCTGCACCTGCCATCCCCCGATGAAAGAGTCGACAAACCCATTGGTATTGCCCAACATCTTTCTTCCACGGCCGAACGGAAGCTCATACTGTCCGCTCATGGCCAGGTTATGAGGCACGTCGTAAGCAGCAAGCGCATACTCGTACGCAGTGTTCCCACCGAGCGCCGAGGACTGGTTGTACTGCAATGTCTTCGAATAGGTATAGGCCGCGAGAAGGCTGAAGCCGCCATGAAAACGGTGCTCGTATTTAGTCTGCAGAGAGTCATAATGATTGGTGACATCCTGCGTGTTGTACGTAATATTTCCCCATGGCTGATACGGCCGGCGAGACTGCACCGACGCCGTACCCGTAGTTGGAGCGGGGATGTTGATATCGTTGGTTCCATTCAGGTGAACACCGCGGTTCCCTACATAGCCGATCTCCAGAACGTCATGATTCGAGAACTGCCGCTGGATGTTCAAGCTGTAGTGGATGTTTGTCCCCATGTTCAGATGGAGCCGGGTCGGCGACAGGGTGGGATTCGCAGTGGTCGAGCCGAGCTTCGAGCCCTGATAGTAGTCGGACAGGGTTCTTGGATTCACGGAGTACTGGGTCTGCGCCACCGTCTCCGACAGGCGGAACGGCAGTGTGTTCAGGTTCACTCGGCCGCTGGTTCCCTCCGGCTCATAGAACATTCCGAATCCACCACGAATCACGGTCTTGTTATTCAGGGAATAGGCAAGCCCGATCCTTGGCCCGAACTGAGTTTTGTCCGTATAAGTTGCATTCTTTGGAAGCTTCGCCTGTGCCGTGGTCTGGATGTACTGACCGAAAAACTGATAGGCCGTAGGGGCCGCCGGCTGCGCCGTCAGATCGGGTACGGTGCCGTCACCGGAGACAATGATTGGCTTCGACTGAGATGGATCAAAGGTTCCAACCTGGCCTTTGTAGCCATCCAGCCAGGGTGTGTACTCATAGCGAAGACCCAAGTTTAGCGTCAGCCGTCCCAGGCGGACGTCGTCCTGCACATAGAACTGCTTCGACCAGACCTGACCTCCGAAGTTGATCGCTGGGTAGGCTCTGCTTCCGGTATTCGGCAGACCCAGCAGAAAGTCTGCGTAGGCGTCTCCGCTGGCGCTTCCGCTGAAACCGAAAGAGCCGGCGTAGATCTGGCTGTCGTAGCCCAGCCACTGGTAGTAGCGGACCAGCGTCCCCATCTTGATGGACTGCTTTCCCTTCAGGATGGTGAAGTTATCGCTGATCTCCCATGCCTTGCGATCCTGCGACTTCGGACGCTGGTCGAAAGTCGATCCCTGAATAGGAGAGTAGCCGCTGAAACTATAGTCAGGGAATGAGCTCTTACCATCCCTCAGCGTCTCACTCAAACCCGTGATACCAAATTTTGCGTTGAAGTCAGGCCCCTGCAGAAACGCCTGCAGTCGCACATGACTGGGCAGGAAGTGCGAGCGGATCTCGTTCACCATCGTCGACCCGAAATTCGTGATCAGCCCAACAGCGATGTCCTGACCGATCGAGGTGAGGTTGGCTGTGCCCAGCGCCGGCGCATTGTTCGGATCGACCTCATGGTTGGTCACATACACCCAGCGCGCAAAGAGGCGGTTCTTATCCGTTACCTGGTGATCAAGCCGCACAATGTACTGATCGAAGTCGATCGCCTGCGAGGGCACAGCAGCAAAGGTTCCCGATGAGGTGTTCTGCCGCGGGATGTATTGCTGAATGGCTAACGCCGGTGAGGACAGGCGGTTCGTGGGAATCGTATTGTTCGTGAACGGCAGCCCTGTCCGTGGATCCCGAATTGTCTTCGCACCGAAGTTGCCGGAGCGTTGCGCATCGGAAGGAACGATCATGTTGACTACCAGGCCGTTACGCAGCCGCTGCCCCTCATAGTTGACGAAGAAGAAGGTGCGATCCCGGCCGCTGTAAAACTTCGGGATGAAGAGAGGCCCACCAAGCGACGCTCCGAACTGATTGCGCTTCAGAATTGCCCGGGTAGGAGAAAAGAAGTTACGAGCATCGAACTTCTCGTTTCGCAAGAACTCAAACAATCCACCGTGGAAACGATTGGTGCCAGATTTCACGGTTGCGTTAAAGAAAGCGCCGCCACGGTTATATTCAGCAGAGTACGGGCTCTGCTGCACAGAAAACTCCTGCAGCGCATCGATGGATGTCTGAATGAAAGTTCCGCCCTGGTGCTGTTCACTCACATCGTTGCCATCCAACAGAAACGAGGTGGCACTGCCACGGATTCCGCTGATTACGTTTCCGTTCACGACCTCCGGACGGATGGCCAGCGAATTCCCCGTGGGCGGCAATAGCGCCGCTCCCGGAGTCAGAGATGCCAACCGATAGAATCCTCGCCCGTTGATCGGAAGCTCGGTCAACTGCTTGTTCGTTATCACCTGTCCGACCGTTGCACTGTCCGTGCTCAGCAGCGGAGCAGTGGTGCTCACCTCAATCGTCTCGCTGGTTGAGCCGATCTTCAGACTGAAGTCCTGGCGGACGATCTGCGCGACCTGCACCTCAATCCGTTGGGTTACCGCACCTTCAAAACCCTGTGCAGCGACCTTTACCGTGTAGTTGCCAGCCACAACCGAAGTAATCACGTAGTCGCCGTTCTCGTCGGTCTTTGCCGTCTGCGTGATGTTGGTATCAAGATTCGTAGCACTGATAGCGGCGTTGACGACGGCACTTCCCTGCGGATCGGCAACATGGCCAACGAAGCGCCCCTGGTCTACCTGCCCCAGCGCGGATACGGCCATGAAGAGAGATGCAAACGCGGCGCTTCCTAGCGACCTGGCAATCTTTTTGAGCAGCATATAGCGAACCATCACTTCCCCCCGATGCGAGGTACAGGCTTTCAAATCCGCCTCTCCTCAAAATCGGGACAAAAGGTACTACCTTTAGAGAAAAGGTGTCAACGGAAGTTTTCGCAGCGGGTCTTTTATCAACCGGAAACAAGGGGCTTTTCGCCAATCATCCATAGTTCCCCTGCGACTCTGGACGGATAAAACCAAAGATTTTCGCGAATCGGAGTTCTCCATTTCAGCGCCAATCGAGGTGTCCCCTTTTCTTTCGCAGATTAGCGGCCCATCCCTTGGAACGCGACGACTTCCTTCTCTATTGGTAGGCCCATTCCATGTCACCCATAGGTGAAAGGGTTTGCTTGACAACACTGATGGTGGCTCGTATCGTCGTCTTTTTAGAAAACGTTTACTCGAACATCCACGCCCCAAATCTAACGGGAGACAGCATGAACACCCTCGCCAGGACAGTTCTCACGCCGCTCATCGCCTCCGTGTTTCTTGGTCTCGGTTCCAGCCAGATATCCGCACAGAGCCCAACCCTTAAAGTCGAAACCGACTCAGTCCTCTCTCCCGTCAGCCCGACCCTTTATGGCCTGATGACAGAGGAAATCAACTACTCCTATGACGGCGGCCTCTATGCGGAGCTGATTCGTAACCGCACCTTTCAGCACCGGGGCAAAAGCTTCGCCTCCTGGCTGCCGGCCTCTCGCGGCAATGGTGAGGTTGAGATCGACAGCGGCTCGGACGGTCCCAGCACAGCGCTCAGCTCAAGCATGAAGCTAGTCATCAAGGTCCACGGCGCCAGCGACGAAGCAGGAGTGGCCAATACCGGGTTCTGGGGAATGGGAGTTAAACCATCTACCACCTACACCGGCAGCCTCTATGCAAAGGCCGACTCGCCCATGAAGGCGCATCTCCGACTGATCGCCGATCAGACGGGAGAAGCTGTCGCGGAAACTACCGTGGATCTTGGTGGCGGAGCATGGCAGCAATGCGAGTTCAAGATGACCTCGAAGGCAGGGATCACCGCCTCCGCGCAGCATCATCTCGAAGTGCTCTTTGACCAGCCGGGAACCGTCTCATTGCAACTGGTCTCAGTGATGGGCCCCACGTATCACAACCGCGTCAATGGAAATCGTGCAGACCTGATGGAGATGATGGCAGCGATGAAGCCGAACTTCCTGCGTCTTCCTGGCGGGAACTATCTTGAAGGCGACTTCATCAAAGAACGCTTCAACTGGAAGGAGACCATCGGCCCCCTCGTCGATCGTCCGACCCACCGGAGCCCCTGGAACTACACCTCGTCCGACGGGCTGGGCCTGCTCGAGTTCCTGGAGTGGTGTGAAGACCTGAAGGTCGAGCCCGTACTGGCCGTCTATGCCGGCTACTCCCTGAAGGGAGAACACGTTACCGGAAAGGAGCTGGAGCCGTTCATCCAGGATGCCCTCGACGAGATTGAGTATGTCACCGGGGACACCAACACCAAGTGGGGCGCGGTACGGGCAAAGAACGGCCATCCTGCTGCCTTCCCGCTGCACTACATTGAAATCGGCAACGAAGATTACTTCGACAAGTCCGGTTCGTATGACGAGCGCTTCCAGGCCTTCGCAAAGGCGATCCGTGCCAAATACCCCCAATACAAACTGATCTCAACTGCGCCCAACACCAAGGGCGATCCTGATGTGCAGGATGACCACTACTACAGGAATCCGGAGGAGATGTTCGGCCTTGTCCACAAGTACGACGACGCGGACCGCAAGGGCCCGAAGATCTTCGTCGGAGAGTGGGCCACGCGTACCGGATCGCCGACGCCCGACTTCGGCGCCGCCCTCGGAGACGCGGCCTTCATGGCAGGCATGGAACGCAACAGCGACCTCATCGTTATGGCTGCATATGCTCCCCTGATGGTGAACGTCAATCCAGGCGGCATGCAATGGTCGTCTGACCTGATCGGCTACGATGCCATACGCTCCTACGGATCGCCCTCGTACTATGCCCAGGTGCTCTTCGCGAATCATCTAGGCGACCACACGGTGAAGACCACGGCGAGCGGGCAGAACCCTCGCTTCGTCTGGTCGGCTACCGTCTCCACTGCAGAAAAAGTGCTTCATCTCAAACTTGTGAACGGTTCCAGCGCAGCTCAACCGCTTACGATCGAGATTCCCAACGCCGCGTCAGGCAGCGCTACGGTGTATACCCTGCATGGAGCCAGCCGCTGGATCACAAACACCATCGAACACCCTGACGTCATCAAACCGGTGAAGTCGAGTGCGACCTGGAAGCCACAACTCTCTCACAACGTGGCTGCAAACACCATTGAAGTCATTGATATTCCGTTGAAGTAAAACCCGGAGTTACAACATCCTGCAGGTCTCTCGTTCATAGGCCTGCAGGATGGCTGCGATACTTATCCGCACATCCTCCTCCGTCGTTGCCCAGGACGAAACACTGATCCTCATCGCCTTCTGTCCTTTCCAGACCGTTCCGCCACACCAGCAAACGCCATCGCGCTGCACCCTGTCGATCACCCGTTCCGTCACTTCGTCAGAGCCGAAAGAAACCATCACCTGGTTAAGGACCACATCGTTCAGAACCCGGAGACCTCCCTTGCGCAGGCCTTCTGCAAACGCTTCGGCATGGCTACAGGTACGCTCGATCTGTGCGGCGATGCCCTTTCTGCCAAGATTGCGCAAGGCGGCCCACAACTCCACCGCACGTGCGCGGCGGGAAGACTCCGGACACCACTGCATCGGCTCCCGTTTAGATAGTGGCCCATAGTAGGCCGCAGAGATTGTCATCGCTCTCCGCAGCGCCTCTTTGTCGCGGACAATTGCGATGCCGCAGTCCTGCGGCGTGTTGAGCCATTTATGGCCGTCGGTCGCCCATGAATCCGCCTGCTCCAGACCGTGCGCAAGATGACTTCGCTTCGGCGTAGCTTTCGCCCAGAGCCCGAACGCCCCGTCAACATGAACCCATGCGCCAGTTGCCTTTGCAACCTCACAGACCTCCGCAATGGGATCGCAGGCCCCCGAGTTGACATTCCCAAGCTGTGCGCAGATCACTGCTGGCCCTTCGATACGCGGGATCAGCGAAGCACGCATCCTACCTTGGTTGTCCACTGGCACTCGATGGACGCGCTCCCGGCCAAAACCCAGCAGGGCAAGCGCTTTCAGCATGGTGGCATGCACTTCCTCGCCCACAATCACCGCGATGGGCGGCGCGCCGAACATGCCATCGGCTTCTACGTCCCATCCAACAGCTTGAAGCAACGCATGCCGTGCCGCGGCAAGCGCCGTCACATCGGCCATCTGTGTTCCCGTTACCAGGGCTCCACCTGAATCCGCAGGCAACTCAAAAAGATCGATCAGCCATGCGAGTACAACTTCTTCGAGATAGGCCGAGACAGGAGACAGCTCATAAAGACACGCATTCTGGTCCCATGCATCCGCCAGCCAGTGCGCGGCAACCGTTACCGGAATAGACCCGCCGATCACTCCACCGAAAAAGCGGCCACCCATCACCGCCATCGTGGCCGGCGAACCGGCTTCATCCAACAGATGCAGCACCGCTTCCGCCGCCTGTCCCTCTTCCGGCATCTCACCTCCCAACACATGCATTGCCTGAAACACTGCTTCGGGAATGCCGACATGACGGTCATTGATCGTTGAGAGGTATCTCTGCGCATACGCCGCAGCCTGCACCAGAAGCGGAGCATACGGATTACCACGTGGCTGTTTCGCGGCATCCCCGACAGTAAAAGCCGATGAGAACGACGTATCATCCATAACCGCCAAAATAGCACACACCGGTTACTGTCGATACCCCCTTTTCAGAGGTACGATATCTTCGTGCGGGCACAAGGTTCAGAGAAAAAATCAGGACATGTCCCTTTCCAGATGGTCGGCGGACATCCGATCCTCGATTTCGTAAATACGCTTGACTGGCGCTTTCGGCTGTCGGGAGCGGAAGAACTGATCAAAGACTATGGAGATCTTTTGCGGTTTACCGCCCAGTGCGGCCTGTTGAACCGCTCGGAGGTCTCCCGCATCCGCGCAAATGGGAGTCCAGGCACAGCACAGCAAGTGTTGACTGCGAGCAGAAGGTTACGAGAGACGCTCGCAACCATCCTCTACGACATTCTGGACCTGCAATCTCCGGCAGCGGCAGCCGTTTCCGCCCTGCACGCCTATGTGGCGTCCGCACAGCGCGAACAGGAACTGGGGCGGCAGGAGAACCGTCTGGTATGGATGTGGAGCCCAAAATCGACACATGCAATGGAGCTCCCACTCTGGAAGCTCTCCGTCGAAGCTGTAGCGCTGCTGACGTCCAATCACATGAGCACGCTCAAAGCATGCAGCAACCAGGAATGCCGCTGGCTGTTTCTCGATATCAGTAAGAACCGCTCAAGACGATGGTGCGACATGAAGCTGTGCGGCAACCGGCTGAAAGCAAAAAGATTCAGGGAGAAAAAGGAATAGAGCATTTTCCCTGTGGGTATAGAGTAGGGCTTCCGTATCTATGGGCGTTTCCCGCGATGGAAACGCCGCTGCACTCCCCTTCCGGGCTACCCAGCAACAGGGAAAATGCTCTAGCCTGGTCATCACAGCTCTGCAACGACCAGGCCCGGTTTCTTCTACTTCAGAGGCTTCAGATTCAACTCAAAGAAATGCACGGGCTCTGCAGAACCTTCCGCCGTAACGGTGATGTCCTGCAGGTTTCCTGATGCGATCTCGAATGTTCCGGCACTCGCTGTCTTGATCTGCTTCGGACCGGGCGTCGCTTCCACGGGAACTGTCAGAGCATGGCCCCCCATCTTCACTACGAGCTTTCCTCCGGTGGGATTGGAGCCCTTCGGAGTCGAGTACTTCACCTCAACCTCGTACCGTCGCGGCTTGTCCGAACGGACATTCCAGGTCAAGGAGTTCCCGGCCTTCTCCAACCCATCGACGAAGTACTGGGCAGTCTTGCCGTCACCATAGACGAAGCCACTTCCATGCGCAGCGGCATCGAAGCCCAGAAGCCGGTTCGGCCCTGATGTCGCCTGTAGTAGCCGTCCCATCTGCCCGCGAACAGGGCCTTCGGTCTTTAGCACTATGACCGTATCAACCGAGTCCGGAGCCGTTGCCGGGACATGCACCAGCAGGTCGTTTCCTTCCACCGCCGTCTTCAAGGAATGCTTTGCGCTATCGCTCAGCAGATAGGCTTGCGTCACCTTGCTGGTCAGTCCCCCAACCACAAGCTTTCCGTCAGATGGCCACTTCATGACATGCAGGTACAGGGTGTTTCCTTTGACAGTGGAATCCCCCCACGCCTGCCGGTCCAAGGGAGTCCTCTCGGTACCGTGAATGCTGTCTCCATTCACCGCCATCCACTTTCCGATACCGGCCAGGATCTCCGCGTCGGGCGGGTCGATGGTCCCGTCTCCCTTCGGTCCGATGTTCAACAGAATGTTGCCACCCTTTGCGGAGGTCTTCGCCAGCAATTGGATGAAGTACGGTACCGGCTTATGAACCGGGTCCAGCTTGTCATACCCGTATGACTCGTTCGTTGTCGGAATTGCCTCCCAGTCTCCTGGGGTCGGCCGCAATTCCTCAGGACGATCGGCCGTATCCAGGTAGTCTCCCAGATTCACGCCTTTGGTCCGTGCCGCCCGCCCATTGATCACTACATTGGGATCAGCCTCGCGGACCGCCTTCACAATCCTTGCCTGCTCGTAGAAGGGGAGCTTGCTGGGAGTGTCAAACCACAAAATGTCCGGATGGTATTTCGCAATGAGTTCCTTCAGTTGCGGAATTGCCTTTCCATCGATGTACTTATCGACCTTGGCCACCAGCTCCGGATGCGCGTTGTACCAGTTGAGCCCACCAAAGAGTCCCTTGTCGCCGGCCGGATTGGTATAGTCCCAGTCGTTTCCTGGAGCATTGGGGTCTTCCCAATCGAAGGCATGCGAGTAATAGAAGCCGACGTGTAGACCTTCTGCACGGGCAGCATCCACAAGCTCCTTCAAAGGATCACGCTGGAACCGTGCGACATCGCGAATGTTGTACTTGTTTACCTCCGAAGGCCAGATGGCAAATCCGTCGTGGTGCTTCGACGTGATGATGACGTATTTCATGCCGGCAGCCTTCATCTGCCGTACCCAAGACTTTGCGTCGTACGCATCGGGATGAAATTTGGCGGCAACCTCATTCTTGTAGGTCTCCACCGGAATGCGATTAACCCGCATGATGTGTTCGGCGTATCCGGGATTCGGACGGTCCTTCCACTCTCCCCCGAGAACGGAGTAGGCCCCCCAGTGCACAAAGCAGCCAAATCGGGCTTCCCGCCACCATTCGAGCCGCTGATCCCGCGTCTTCAGCGAGGCTGCATACCAACCTGAAATCGCATCTTTAACCGCGGCAGCATCCTTAGGAGCGGCATCGCCGACCTTCATCGGCTCATTGCCCGTGTCCAGTTGCCGCTGTGCTTCATCCGGCGTCATGTGTTGCGCGTACCCCACACCATGCAGCGCCAAAACCATGGCCGACGAACAGCACACAAACCGGACAAAACCTCGCATACCCATAGCACCTCGAACGCTGAACATCATGCGCACACGCCAACTCCCTACTCTTCTGAGCGCACACAGCCTATCACGCTTCAATTTCACTTGTGAAATATATTTTTTACAGGAGGATTGACTGG
>JABFXN010000203.1 GCA_013361705.1 Acidobacteriaceae bacterium | reverse complement strand
AGGAAAAACATCAGAAGCCTTCGCTTCATATACGCCCCCTGTTTCAATGACTTCCTCTGGCCGCCCTGTGTGGAAGAGGACTTCCCTGCGTTACAAGGCAAACCTGTTTTTGAGTTCCGTCTTTGACGGCTTTATTACGCGGGCAAAAATATATAGGGAGAAGGCAAATGACTGTCAACCGAAATTTTGATGGGTGCCAAAATACGGGCAGAAAAAATGTTTTTATGAGTCGTCTCAGAACCCTAGGGCGACTTCACCCTCTCTCGGGGTTTTGCCGGGCACGCCCCTCCTGACTCACCTCTGACGGGGAGCTGACAATCAAATGACATCCAACCCAACAAAACTCACGTTCTACTCGTGGACCGGGAACAATGGATGATGTACTCTTGCTCGCACCGGAACACCAGCTCTGTTTCGGCACAAGTTTAAAGAAGCTCTTCCAGGTGCGAGGTATCCGTGATGCGGTTCCGTCGGCGTGGGTTACATATCTTTGCGGCAGGCCTTCTCGGGCTTGGACCGATCGCGTTCGCTCAAAATAGCACTGTACTGATTCCAGGGCCGTTGCGCTCGTTCTTGCGCATGGCGGGTGTCAGTCAGAAAGCCGCCCCGGAAGATATTCTTCCGCTCTTCGCGCGCAGCGTTTTCATCCGAGGCTATTCCGGCGGACGGCCATCCGAATATCTGATGCTGCTGGACCGCTACGTCGCCCAGGCAAGGGAGCTACAGACACTTGCCGGTGCCTCAGGCGCGCTGAAGGTCACAAACTGTACGGACGCTGTCCCACTGCTGCAGATCCTGGGTTATCGCATCCGCAACGGCTGCGGAAAGACCACGCTACTTACGACCGCCGACCCCGACCGCGCGTTCCTGACCATCGATTCCGGCTTTCCCCTTCCCCAGCTTGAAGAAGCGCTGCAAAATGGCCAGACCTTCACCATGCCTTACACCTACTCACAGGTGCCGGGCTTATTACACGAGGGCGATTGGTTCAGCATCAGTACCAGCCGTCGCCGTGGCATCAGTAGCCTGATCGACGCCATCGTCGACGATCCGTCTGTAGCGCGTCTTTACTGGGCGATGAGCAAGCTCGATCCTGAAACGCGCAACGTGCTGCTGCACCAGCCTGGTCTTCGCCGCTTGGCGCCGGTCAGCGCGGTTCTCGACTTCTATGGAGGAGAGCTCACCGTCCGCGATAATCGCGTCGTCGTCCCTGGTGGCCCAACCAGCGACAATGCCTGGAAAGATATTGTGGGAGCAAGCCCGCAGTCACCGGGAGATTTCATCCTTCATCTGCTTGCGAAAGACCGTGGTTGGACCGCGGCATACTTCGATGCGATGTCTCGCGCCAGCCGTGAAGAGCAGACTCACCTTACCGAGCCAACACGCATAAAGCAGCTCTACGAAGCCTTCCGTCCGTCCGACCAGGATCCACCTGCGACCCGCGGTGTCTTCCGCCGCGCTCCAGATGTTCTTGTCCTTTTCTCACGTGCGAACTGGTCTCCCGATGGCTCACCTCATATTCCGGGAGACATCGATACATGGAAGCACATCATGGCTGAAGCTCCACGCAACCATGCCACAAGCGAATGGGCCAAACACGCAAAAGGTTGGAATCGTCCCGAGCAGGTGCTTCAAGGGATGGTTGGCATCTCCCGCACCGATATGGAAAGTGGACCGCTACAGATCTTCCTCCAGGCCAACGCCATCGACCGCGCGCGCGGCAACGCAAAATCGCTCGATCCGCAGACCGTACGTCTAATGGCATCGCACTACTCGCAGTACGCCAACTGGTTCCCGCTCTTTGCGGAATTTCCAGAACTCGACAATGATTCGATTCAGCAGTTCGTCAATACAGCTCAGGCTGTAGGTGGCATCTCCAACGAGACGCTTCGGGGCAATGCTCTCGGTTCTTTCCAGGCTGTAGTCGGCATATGGCAGGTGCTTGCCCGGCAGGGTGAGATCCAGCCCGCGATGCTGAACGCCTCCTGGCAGCACATGCTGGAGCCCTTCAACAAAGTACAGAACGATACCGACCTCTTCGATCACGCCCGCGAATCGCTCGGGCAGCTTGCCACGGCCGCCGCTGGTAAGCCGAACTGTACGCAGGACGAATGGATCAGCCTGTTCGGAGGCCCGAACCAGAGCAGCCGCGAAGGTCGTGCCATGCAGCAGGAGATGGCCGGCCGTATCCGCTCCGTCATGACCGATCAGCGGCTAGTCTCGCTCGACACGCTCTTCACCTTCAGTGACGGTCTCTCTGCTCTTGAACAAGGCACTATCACCGGCGACAAGCTGCTGCCGATGGCAGAGGAGCTGCGTGAGTTCGAGATGCCGCGCGCCATTCTCACCACCATGGAGCGCATCGAATGGGCTCCCCGTGGATACTCGATTCGCCATGCGCAGCTCCAGGCGCGCACCGACATGACCAAGCTGCTGAAGTCGCAACCAAATAAGCAGCAGCTTGAGAACGCCCGCGGCACCCTGGCAGCCTTCCTCCGCGACACCCTTGTGGGCCTTAACTATGCTTACTACGAGCCGCCGGGCGCCCAGATGCTGCACCACAATCCCGTCTTTGTGCGTGCCCATGACTTCACCGGTACCACGGTTTCGAGCCCCGAACGCGCGTGGATGATCGCGGAGCTCTTCGGTACCGGCTCACCCGCCAGCGGCGGAGCTTATCTTGCCGGCTCGCTCGCTGACCTTCCGTTCGCTTTAGCAAAGTCGGAACAGGACTTTATCGTTCCGGAAAATGTACAGGCGCTTATCTGGCGCGAGCTGGTTCCTGAGCTTCTCGTCTCCGCAAGCATGCCGCGCTGGTGGGAGATCACCGCACCGGAGATGCATGCAGCCGCACTCTATCAGCGAGCCGGAGAAGATCTGATGGATCTCGCTCGCAAGAACCCGGAAGTCCGTTCCCATGTCCGTAGCATCCTGGAAGATCGCCTGACCGTCGGTCAGATGATCACGGTAGACGATGCGTGGAATAGCAAAGCTCCTGCACCGCCAAAGATCGCGCCTGCTGACGCTTTCTATCTCGCCTCGGCGTACCATACGCGCTTCCCGCAGGAACAGGCATGGAGCCCTGCCGACCAGGAACTCGCAGCGTTGAGCAAAGACCATCCGGAAGAGTCACGGCCAGATCGCATTGCACGCGACTTCGGCGTACCGCACCCGGTCATGGACTCCAGTTATGGCCGCGATCTCCTCGCGATCAAGCCATTTCCTTTCTTCGGAGGCTTCTCGAGCCGCCTCTTCGGCGAAAGCTGGGACTCCAACAATTTCTATTGGGCTCGGCTTGCCGATGAGCTC
>JABFXN010000239.1 GCA_013361705.1 Acidobacteriaceae bacterium | reverse complement strand
TCGCTGGGACCCCGATACTCCCACATCTGCTTCGCAGATATGGGAGTATCGGGGTATGGGCGCGTTTAGAGCTTGCTTACTTGCGGATGTAGCGGCGGCCTTCGATGTGGTATTCGCCGGAGAGGACTCGCTGCAGGCCTTCGGCGTAGGCCTGGTGTTCCTGTTCCAGGATTCGGGCAGCTAGTGTGTCGTGGGTGTCGCCATCGAGCACCGGAACGGTGCGCTGCACGATGATGGTGCCGTGGTCGACCTGCTCATCCACGAAGTGGACGGTGCAGCCTGCGACCTTGGCTCCGTAGTCCAATGCTTGCCCCTGTGCGTCGAGGCCGGGGAAGGCGGGCAGCAGCGAGGGATGGATGTTCAGAATGCGGTTGGGGAAGGCTGCGATGAACTCCGGCGAGATGATGCGCATGTAGCCGGCCAGGCAGATGAGGTCGACCTTGGCCTCCTGCAGCGCCGCGATCATTTCGCGATCGTGCTCCTGACGCGGAATGCCTCTGGAGGGAATCGCACGTGCTTCCAGACCCAGTTGGCGGGCCGCATCGATGCCGGGTGCATCTGCTTTGTTTGAGAGCACGAGCACAATCTCGCAGCCGTGCAGGGAGCCATTCTTAATGGCTTCCGCAATCGCGAGAAAATTCGATCCCCGTCCGGAGAGAAGAACACCGAGTCTGGTCATCGAGAACGTACTGCCGTTACGCGTAGCTAACCTTGCGGTCGCCGCGAACGACGCGGCCGATCACATGGAAGCGCTCATTGGCGCGGTTCAGAATAGCCTTGGCCTTCTTTACCTTGTCAGCGGGAACAACGCAGATAAGACCGATACCCATGTTGAAGGTACGGAACATCTCATCCTGCTCGACCTGGCCCAGCTCCTGCAGATGCGTGAACAGCGGCGGTACCTGCCATGAGGTGAGGTCGATATGCGCTCCCATTCCCTTGGGCAATACGCGCGGAAGGTTTTCGGTAATGCCGCCGCCGGTGATGTGCGCCATGCCGGCAACACAGTCGGCGGCGTGCAGCTTCCGGATGATGCCGAGGTAGCTGCGGTGCGTCTTCATCAGGGCAGCGCCGGTCTTTTCCTTGATGGCGCCGACGTACTGGTCGGCGGTGTATCCCGCGACTTCAAACAGCAGCTTGCGGGCCAGCGAGTAGCCGTTGGTGTGCAGGCCGGTCGAGGGCAGGCCGAAGAGCACGTCGCCCACCTGCGTCTTCTCGCCGGTAATGATGCGGTCTTTGCTGACGGCGCCGACGATAAAGCCGGCAAGGTCATAGTCGCCCGGCTGATAGAAGCCTGGCATCTGCGCGGTCTCGCCGCCGATCAGAGCACATCCGTTCGCTTTGCAGGCGTCGGAGAGGCCGGTGACGATCTTCTCGACGACGTTGCCTTCCAGCTTGCCCATCGCCAGGTAGTCCAGGAAGAACAGCGGCGTTGCGCCCTGTACAGCGATATCGTTTACGCAGTGGTTGACAAGGTCGCCGCCCACGGTGTGATGAATGCCGAGCTCAAAGGCGACCTTCAGCTTGGTGCCTACGCCGTCGGCGGAGGAGACCAGCACCGGATCCGGAAACTTGCTCAGGTCCAGGCCAAACAGGCCGCCAAACGAACCGATCTCTGACAGGACGTTTTTGTTGAAGGTCCTGCGCGCTAACAGCTTGATCTTGTCTTTGGAGCGGTCTGCTGCGGAGATATCCACACCGGCATCGGCGTAGGAGATGGGGCCTGAGGACTTCACGGGAATTGGAGCCAACGATGCGCCTTCCAAAGGGAAAATAAAACAGCAGGAAGTCTAGAGTTTATCAGGATTGATGGGGGAGCGGAGGCTTCCGGGATGGTTCTGGCTCAACTGTCCAGTCCGATAAAGCGCTCACGAAGCCCAGGCTCCGGAAGCGGGCAGATCTCGTATCGCCCTGCGAGATGGTAGCGAATCCGGGCGATCAGGCGGTAGACAGGATCGCCCAGCCAGGACGGAATCGCCATCAGAATCCGACCCAGTACCCTCCAGGGTCGCGTCAGCCGCACCATGACCTGTGCAACCGCCCTGGTGCGCAGTGATATCCGCTCTTGCGGGGTGAGGGCATGGTCCAGCACGACGACTGAGTTCAGGGTCTGAGCGGTAATTCCGTATCGTTGCAACAATTCCGCTCCCAGGCGGGAGCCGAGCGGAAGAAACAGGAGACGGGCCGCGAGGTCGCGCCGCGCGGCAAAGCGCACGACGCCATTACAGAGGGCGCATACACCGTCGTAGAGCAGGATGTCCCTGCCTGCGAGCCGTTGTTGTTCCTGCGTGGTCATCGTCCGGGGCTTTCTCCGCCTTTCTATACTGAATTAGATGACTCGAGTACTGGAAACGTCCCGATCGCTGCAACGTCGCGCCGAAGGTCTTTTTCCCGGTGGCGTGAACTCGCCTGTGCGTGCCTTTCGTTCCGTGGGTGGCGACGCTCCTTTCGTGGAGCATGCCAAGGGCGCCTATCTGTATGACGCCGACGGCAACTGCTATATCGACTATTTCGGCTCCTGGGGACCGATGATTCTGGGCCATGCCGTGCCCGAGGTTGTGGATGCGATTCGTTATGCCGCCAGTCGCAGCGCCAGCTTCGGCGCTTCACATGCGGGTGAGGCAGAGCTCGGGGAGCTTATCCGTACCGCGGTTCCGTCGATGGAGCGAATGCGCTTTGTCAGCTCCGGGACAGAAGCGACGATGTCGGCTATTCGTGTCGCCCGTGGTTTTACAAGGCGCCGTTATGTCATCAAGTTCGAGGGCTGCTATCACGGCCACGCGGATGGACTGCTGGTGAAGGCTGGTTCCGGCGTTGCCACCTTCGGCATCCCCGGCAGCGCCGGAGTTCCGGATGAGGTCGCACACTTCACGCTCGCGTTGCCCTACAACGATATCGCTTCTGTTGAAGCCGCATTCGCGAAGCATAAGGGCGATATCGCCGCCATCATCCTGGAGCCGGTTGTCGGCAATGCAGGCACGCTGATTCCTAAGGCCGGATATCTGGAAGCGTTGCGGTCGCTCACCGAGGAAGAAGGCGCACTGCTGATCTTTGACGAGGTGATGACTGGCTTCCGGCTGGCGCTCGGCGGGGCGCAGCAGCGCTTCGGTATCAAGCCCGATCTCACCACCATGGGCAAGATCGTCGGTGGAGGTCTGCCGGTCGGAGTCTTCGGCGGACGTGAGGATGTGATGAACATGCTAGCTCCGCTTGGCCCTGTCTACCAGGCAGGAACGCTGAGCGGCAATCCTCTGGCCATGGCTGCGGGATCGGCTACCGTAGGCCGTCTGATCCGCGAGGCGGGAACGATCTATCCGCAGATTGACGAGACGACACGACAGGTGGCCGAAGGTGTGGCACAGGTGGCCGCGGATGCCGGTGTCCGGCTGACGACGAATCGTGTGGGAAGTATGTGGACGTGGTTCTTCACGGCGAATGCGGTGGAGAATTTTGAGGATGCGGCGAAGAGCGATACGGCTGCGTTTGGACGGTTCCATCGCGCCATGATGGAGGAAGGTGTGTGGTTACCGCCTTCGCAGTTTGAGGCTGCCTTTATTGGGCTGGCGCATGGCAAGGATGAGGTGGAGAAGACGATTGCGGCGGCGCGGAAGGCGTTTGCGACGGTGTAGGAAGTTTCGTTTGTCTCGAAAGATGGATCGAGCTTCGCTCGATAACCCACATCTCGGCAGAGCCGAGATATGGGGCACCCAGTGTATGGATTCCCTACGCGGTGGCGGGTGTCTTTGGTTCCATGAAAAGTTTGCCGACTGCCATCAGGACCAATAGAAGCACGGCGCAGAGTGTGAAGACCTGGCGGGTGCCGGTGTGTTGTGCCAGTATCCCTGAGAGGATCAGGCCCAGGATCTGTGCGGTGAAGATCATCGACATCAGCGTGGAGCCGACTCGGCCCATCAGGTGGTGGGGCGTCTCCTGCTGAATCATCGTCTGTGCCGGGATGATGATGCCCGCTACCGACAGGCCGATCACGAGATTGCCGAGGATACATGTGGCCAGGTAGGGAATACCGGCAAGAATCGCCAGGCCCAAAGCAATTCCACTCAGGCCTGCGTAGACCAGCACCGTATTCTATATCTTCTTGCCCAAGGTATACAGCAGGTTCATGCCCAGCAGAATGCCGGCGCCGATGGAGGCTGAGGCCGCTCCGAAGGAGCGCGGTGTGGTGGCATGCAGCACGTCGCGGACATAAACGGCGATGAGCGGCCCGAAGCATCCCAGCACGAACATGCCGGAGGCGAGTGCAAGGATCACGAACAGGAGTGCCGCGTGATGCACGATGAACTGAATGCCCTGCTGCATGTCATGCAGCACGCGCGCGATTCCGGTCTTGGTGGTCTGGTGTTCTGCAGCCACTGGCGGACGCGTGATGGTGATGCTGGCGATGAAGCTGGCCGAGGCCACGAAGCTGATCGCGTCCACGATGTAGCAGGCCTTCGCTCCCAGGGCAGTTACCAATACACCCGCGGCCGCCGGCCCGATGATGCGCATCACGAACATCACCTGCTGCATCAGGGCATTCGCGGAGCGCAGGCCATGCATCGGCACAGCCGTGCGGAGGGTGACGCCCTGTGCCGGATTGAAGAAGCTGGAGACGATGGAGATGGCGGCGAGAATCAGGTAAAACTGCATCGTCGCCCCAGCCCAGATCAGCAGTAGACACAGAAATGCGCGTGACAGATCGCTGGCGATCAGCGTTCCCTTGAGTGACCAGCGGTCGACAAAGACACCGGCGACGATACCAAGAAGGGCAATCGGCAACTGATAGGCGATCTGCACGCCGGTTACCTGCTGTGCCGTGGCATGCAGGTTGAAGGTCAGCACACTGATGACGGCGAACAGCGCCAGAAAATCGCCGAAGTTTGAGACCACCTGGGCGTACCAGAGGCGGCGCATGGTGGTGATCTTCAACACCTCACGCATCGACATCGGTTCCTGGTGGACGTGCGGAGGCGCCTGTGCCTGGGTCTGCGTGCTCATACGGGTCTTTCCTCTAAACGTGACAGCGGTGAGGAAATTGTAGGAGCTTAAAAGCATTTTTCCTGTTACGGGGTATCCCGGAAGGATCGGGCGGCGGCGTTTTCATTGCGGAAAACGCCCAAAGATGCCGAAGCCCTACACTGCACCCACAGGAAAAATGCTCAAGCCCAAATTTCGGGAGTGACAAATGTAAGGTTCCTGATATTTCTTTCCAGCAGCAGAGCTGTGGCTTCCACGGTCGGCATGCGCTTTGCTCCCAGCCCTACATGGCCGCCATCATGCAGCAGAAGATTGGAGGCCCGGTTTCTCTGCTGGTTCTTCGCAATGCCTCGCTCCAGGCGTACCAGAAGCTGCTGCGGCGTGGCGGGGTTCCAATCCTTCGCAGCGACATTCCACTGGACCGGAATCAGGCCGAGCTCGCGCGCAATGCGGAGGGTGGCGGGACGGCGAACTCCGAAGGGAGGACGGAAGAAGCAAATCTTCTGTCCCAAAGTCTGCTCCAGGATGTTGTTGGTCTCCGCGAGCTGACGTCGTGTCTCCCGGGACGAAGTGATGGCAAGGTTCGGGTGGGTGAGGGTGTGATTGCCGATCAGATGCCCGGCGGCGGCAACCCGCCTAGCGACCCCCGGCTGAGCCTTCACGAAGCTGCCCACCATGAAGAAGGTCGCCCGCACCTGGTGCCGCGCCAGGGCGTCGAGGAGCTGCGGGGTTGCATCAGGATTCGGTCCGTCGTCGTAGGTCAATGCGACGTGGCTCGGGTCGGGTCCGGCAACGATGGTGGCGCCGTAGATCTGCGACTCCGGCCAGTAGGCCGCGTAAATGGAGACGCCGATGCCCGCGGCCGCAGCCGTTCCGGCAAGTACAGGGAAAAGCATGTCTCTTAATAATGCCCTCTGGAGAAGGCGGTGGTGGGTAGGATGCCGAAGTGTATCCGGTAGATCCGTTATTCGGATATGGATATATCGAGATGGAAGAACACTGCCATGTGCTTCGTTCGTTACTTGGCGCGGCCTCAGGCGGGTGATATTTTGCTTTTTATTCGCCTTTCCGGAGGATTTTGTCATGCTGTTCGATTTGCCCAATTACATCGCCATTGAAGGGCCCATCCGTGTGGGGAAATCGACCCTGGCAGGCATGCTGGCCGAAAAGATGGACGCTCATCGCGTTACCGAGCCGGAAGATAATCCATTTCTCGATCGCTTTTACAGGCAGGAACCGGGCATGGCCTTCCCGACCCAGATGTGGTTTCTCGAGGCTCGATATAACCAGTTACAGGCTGCGGAGCGGAAGGCTGGCGGTGGTCTTGTGCGCCAGAGCGTTGTTTCCGACTACATCTTCGAGAAAGACAAGCTTTTTGCCTGCCTGAACCTGGGGGATGACGAACTGAAGCTCTACAACCGCTTCTATGAGCCCATGCGCTCTAACCTTTCGACGCCTGACCTGGTGATCTACCTGAAGGCGACCCCTGATGTGCTGCGCACACGCCTGAAACGAAAGGGCGTTCCCGGGGAACGTGCTGTCAGCGAGGAGTATCTGGAGACGGTGATCGAGGCGTATGAGCACTTCTTCGCCCGCTACACGGCCAGCGACCTGCTGGTGATCGATACCTCGCAGATCGATTTCGTGCACAATAATCGGGATCTGCAGGCTCTTTTCCGGCGGCTGGATGCTCCGGTAAAAGGGACGCAGCATTTCCTGATGGTGGGATAGGTGGGCAACTTCCACCTTGGGACAGTAGGTCCTAGATAATAGGGCTCAGTACTCCCGTCGGGAGTTTGTTCCCATCCGGAGTTCAAAAGACATGTTCGATCGGGTTTTGATCTTTCTGATGGGGATGCTTCTGTCCCTCGGCTCGGGTGCGGCACAGCAATCATCGACAGCCGATACTTCGGGCGCGAATGAAAGCTCTGGAACGCTGCTGAAGGTTCAGATGCAGGAGCGTGTCAGCTCCGCGGATGCCCGGAATGGCCAAACCTTGCACGGTCAGCTTACTGAGGCCGTTACTATCGAGGGCCGGGTGTTTGCTGTGGGAGCTCCAGTGACGGTTACGGTGGTTGCCGTTGCCAAGGCAGGCGAGATCAACAGCGCGGGAGAGCTTTCGCTGCAGGTGGAAGCGGTTGGGCAAGAGGAAGCGCTGAGCGACGTGATTGTGATCCTGGGCAAGGAAGGCACGCACGAGCCTGGGGACGCGCCGGCCAAGGGGACTGAGGCTGTGGTGGAAGCGAAATCCGTGCTGACCTTCCATGTTTTTCCGCTGGGGCTTGCGTATCGGGAGCGCCAGCCTGGGCTGGGGAAGAGGCTGGAAGTGGCTGGCGCTGGTTTTGTTGCGGCGGAATAGATCTGGTTATTTGCCCTTTGCTTGCTAAAGCTTGGGACAGTAAAGGCCGGACCCGGTCCCTGAGGGACACCACCCCAACGAACAAAGTTCGCTGGGGACCCAGGACAGGGGGCACCCAGATTTGTGGCGGCCTAAAAGCGGGTCCTTCGCCTTCTCACCCCAGCCAGCAAGCTGGCCGGGGACCCGTTCGGCTCAGGATGACAGCTATTTCTAAGTGTTGGCGTTTACGTAGGCCAGGACCTCTTCGGCGTGGCCTTCCGGCTTTACTTTGGGGAAGATGTGCAGCAGCTTGCGGCCGGGGCCGATCAGGTAGGTGGTGCGCTCGATTCCGGTTACCGGTTTGCCGTACATCGTCTTCTGTTTAATGACCTCGAAGTAGTTGCAGATTTTCTGGTCTGGGTCGGCCAGAAGAGGGTAGTTCAGGTCGTACTTTTCGGCGAATTTCTTCTGTGCTTTTACGGTGTCGCGGGAGATGCCCAGAACGACTACGCCGGCCTTTTTCAGCTTGTCGATGGCGTCCCGAAAGCCGCAGGCCTCGAGGGTGCAGCCAGGGGTATCTGCTTTGGGGTAAAAGAACAAAACGACAGGTTTGGGGTCAAAGCTAGAAAGGGTGACCGGGTTGCCGTCCTGATCGTTGAGGGTAAAGTCTTCGATAATGTCGCCTGCTTGTGGTGGCATGGATGCAAAGGTACAGCGCCTGCGGTCTTGGCTGCAAGACAGGGCCGCAAGGCAGGACTGCAACGTAGCGGAACCGCGAGATTGGCCGTCTTATGAGTGTGATGAGAGTTTCCAGAGGAATCGGATTCGCCGCCGTTGCGGTGATGATGGCCGCAGCGCCGGCCCAGATGCATCGCGTTGCCAAGAAAGATAATGTCACCCGTGCGATCGGCGTGTACGAGTGGACCGGCGACGACATCAAGAAACCGCTGGCGAGCCGCCTGGTCCCTATCTCTCTGTTCGTCGACGGAGATTACCAGGATGCCGGTCTTTACCTGGCGCGGCCTGTTCCCCTGGCGCTGAGCACGGACGTTGTGTATGAGCTGCAGGACGCCGGTGAGCCCAAGGGATTGCTCGACCTGGACTTCGCACGCAATCTGAAGCCGGACGCTGCCGTCAGCAGCGTCTACGACCAGGGATGGATGGGGTATGGCAAGTGGCAACCCTTACCGGTGGATAAGCCCAAGCCTCCGCAAAAGGTCGTACTGGAGTCCGCTGATAAGGATGACAGCCGTCCCAAGCTCGGCCGCAAAGATAAAGATAAGAAAGACAAGTCGAACTCAAAGGATTCGAAGGACAGCAAGAACGGGAAGGATAAGGATCAGAGCGGTGTCACTGGCGTCGGGGACGATCCATCCGACGACGCCGATCGTCCCACGCTGAAGAAGCGTACGGAGAAGGAGAAGCGCGACGCGATTAAGAACGACACTGCCAACGTGCAGACGCTGGGGGATCTGAATGACGATCCTGATCGTCCGAAGATCATGCGCGGTAAGCCAGCCAAGCTGGCGGAGGCGCCGCAACTAAGCGGCATGCCGGCCAACCTGCATCAGATCGTTGCCGTCAGCGATGCTGCGTCGCGCGAGATCCATGACTTCACCTATCGTTTCCGCGATCCTTCGGAGAAGACGGAGATCCAGACCAAGCTTGAGAAGGTGGCGATGTCGATGGTGGCTCCGCCTCCGGCTGCTGCTCCCGCGCCGATCAAGACCGGTGGCGTGAGCCGCTCAACCGGAGCGCGCAGCAAGCTAAAGGCTGCACCGGTAGCGGAGGTTCCGGCGGTGAAGCTGGTCGATGAGAAGTTTTCCGCCTTTGAGCTCAGCTACAACAGCGCCCCGGTTTTTGTGCTGGAAGCCCATACCAATGGTGAGGGTGGGGCGCCGGTGAAGTATGTCACGGTGGTTGCGCAGAATGACAGCTTCGGTGAGCCGCAGGTGGCAGTGAAGACGGTGACCGATGCCATTCACATGGATACGACACCGCGGATGCATCTAGTGGGTGTTGTGGACGCAGAGGCATCGAATCGTGCCAGCCTGGTGATGGAACTGCGCGGAGAGCAGGCGCGATCGTTTGCGATGTATCGCGTGATCGGCGGGCAGGCTACGAAGTTCTTTGAGACTGGGGCTACGCAGTAGATTCGTGGTGTTAATGTGAAAACGCTCCGCAGGAATGCGGAGCGTTTTTGTTTGTGCGTGCGAAATGTGTTGGGCGAAGATCCCACCCATCCTGCTGCGCAGTATGGATGGGGCACCCAGATTTGTGGTGGCTTAGGCGGTTTTATGTCTGGCGTTCGCTGGCTTCGCTCAGGGTGACGCGCATTTCAATCTTCTTGCGTCCGCGGAAGATGGTGACGGTGACGGTGTCGCCCGCCTTATGGGAGTTCATCACGTCGGAGACGTCCTGCTGGCTGGTGATCTCCTGTCCGTCGATGGCGACGATGAGGTCACCGCCGATCATTACAGGAGTGTTGCCCATGTAGGCGCGCTGTGAGCCGCCTTTCAGGCCGGCGCGTTCTGCTGCACCGCCAGGGAGTACCCGCTCCACCAGGACTCCGTAGTCTGCCGCGAGGCCGAGCTGCTCGGCGATGTCCGGACCGATAGGCAGCGTGACGACATCGAGCGCCGGGCGGCGAACGTGGCCGTAGCGGGCCAGGTCATCGACGAAGGCGCGGGCGGTGTTGATGGGAATTGCGAAGCCGATTCCGGCGCTCTGGTCGCTGCCGTTGGAGGCGATCATCGTGTTGATGCCGATGACCTCGCCGCGCGAGTTCAGCAGCGGTCCGCCGGAGTTACCGGGATTGATGGCGGCATCAGTTTGGATGGCGTTGTCGATAGCTGCTCCTGTAGGTCCACGGACGGAACGAAGGGCAGAGATGATGCCGCGCGTCATGGTTCCGTTCAGTCCAAAGGGATTGCCGATGGCGTAGACCTTCTGTCCAACAACGATGTTCTTGGAGTCGGCCAGGGTGACAGGAGTCAGGTTTGGCGCATTGATTTGCAGCAATGCAAGATCATGGCTCTTATCTACCTGAACCACATTGGCCTTGTACTTGTGCTTGTCGCTCAGCGTGACTTCGATGCGCTGGCCATCCTGAATGACATGGTTATTGGTCAGGATATGACCTTCTTTGTCGATGATGAAGCCAGTGCCCATGCCCTGTTGGGGAACAGGGCCATAGAAGAAGTCGAAGGCCACGGTGGTGGAGGTAACGTTCACCACGCTGGGCAGCGTCCGCTTATAGACGTTGATATTATTCTGCTCTTCGCTGTCGAACTCCGGCGCGGCATTGGCGACGGTCATGTGGAAGTTGCCCAGGGGGCCATTGACCGCAGTTGTTCCATTTCCGGGTAGCGACGGGAAGGCGCTCTTGACCCAGTTACCGATGGCTCCTGACGGCACCATGTAGTTTGTCAGCAGGTAGAAGCCGCCCACCAAAAGGAGCACGAGCAGTACGCGACGCATCTTCATATAACTTCCTTTACGGTTCCTTCGCCTGTGAAGTTCAGGCTTTAGAAGATTCTAGGCCCGGCAGAGCTATCCCTGCGAGGCTGCTTTGAGCGCCTCCCACACCTGGACGACCTGGCGGCGTAGATCTTCCAACGTGCCGTCGTTGCGGATCAGGAAGTGAGAGCGCTGCATCTTTTCAAAGTCTGACATCTGCGCTTCCATGCGGCGGCGCGCATCCTCTATCGTCGCTCCCGGCTGCCGTGCCAGAAAGCGTTCGATGCGGAGCTGCTCCGGCGCATAGACCAGCACAATCCTATCGAAGCGATCGCGCAGGTTGCCGTGTTTCGTCTCGAAGAGCAACGCGGTTTCGACGACGCAGACCGCTTCAGGTTCGCGCTCGCCGATCTGCGCCATCCATGCGGCCTGGGCTGCGATGGTTGCGGGATGGACGATGGCGTTCAGCTCCTCGACGCGGCCGTCGGCAAAGGCGATCTTTGCCAGCCGAGTGCGGTTCAGAGTGCCGTCGGCGGCGAGGACCTCCGTGCCGAAGTGCGCCACGATCTGGTCGAAGACGTTCTGACCAGGTTGCATCAGCCGGCGGCCGATCTCATCGGCCTGGATGACGTGTGCCCCGAGTTCGACAAGCATGGCGGCCACGGTCGATTTGCCACTACCGAGGCCGCCTGTAAGTCCGACACGCAGCATCGTTACACGCCCCGGCGCTGCCGGGCTGCGCGGACGGTGTTCTTCATCAGCATCGCGATGGTCAATGCTCCTACGCCTCCGGGGACCGGAGTATAGGCGCCGCTCACGGCAAAGGCGCGAGGATCGACATCACCGACGACCGTATATCCTCGCTTGTCGAAGCCTTCGGCACGCGTCGTGTCGTTGGGGAAGAACTTCTCCATCTCAACGCGATCGTTCACGCGGTTGATACCGACGTCGATGATGGTCGCGCCGGGCTTGACCATCTCTTCCGTGATGAAACCTGGGCGGCCGATAGCGGCAACCAGAATGTCAGCGTGACGGGTGTAATTCACCAGGTTGGCAGTCTTCGAATGACAGACGCTGACTGTAGCGCTTGCGTTCAAAAGCATCATAGCCGCTGGCTTGCCGACGATATCGCTGCGTCCTACGACGACAGCGTTGGCTCCGGCGATTGCGATCTTGCTGCGCTGAAGAATCTCGATGATGCCTGCAGGAGTGCAAGGAGCAAGCGCGGGTTGACCTGCCTGCAGGCGGCCTGCGTTGACTGGATGAAATCCGTCGACGTCCTTCTGCGGATCGATGGCCTCAAGCAGCCGCTTGGTATCGACCTGCTTCGGCAGAGGAAGCTGAATCAGGATGCCGTCGACATCCGGGCGCGCGTTGAGTTCTGCGACCAGAGTGAGCATCTCTTCGGTGGTGATGTTCTCCGGCGGAGTAATCATCTCGCTGCCGATGCCGAGCTGACCTCAGGTTTTTACCTTGCTGCGGACATAAATTTCAGAG
>JABFXN010000183.1 GCA_013361705.1 Acidobacteriaceae bacterium | reverse complement strand
GAGACTTCGACTCCGATCTTGCCGGTATATGTACCCTGGCCAATTGCCGCATGTGCACTTGCGAGAAGAAAAATACCTAGAACAAGCCGCACCCATCGCGGGGTGCTGCTTGCCGATACAGTTTTACGAGTCATGGCTACCAACATGTGTCCTCCATCCGCCTGTTAGTCGACGATCGTTTTCATCCATTGCTGCGGCATGCTTGCCGCAACACCTCGTCCCGTCCATGTGAACCGTTTCAGAACGCGTGAGCCACTGGTCTGGGAACCGGGGAATCGTCGTGCCGCATGCCGACGAGGCTCAAGTGACTTAACCGTCTAAGAACACATCTTTACGTAAATCGGCACCTATTCCGCGGGCCGGAATGCACGCTGCGCGCTCTGCTGTTTGGAATCATGTTTCTTCGATTCTGCTGGTGGCTAGAGTTCGTGAGCTGGCGGTATGTCTATGATTCTAAAAACGAATTAACGTAAACGCAGGTTCACTTACGTTAAGCCCCTTGACGGAGCAGAAACCTGGCCCCGAGGATTCGCGTTGCGCCGGATCTGATTTGGTTGCATCCACTCTGCCGGCGCCCTTTGGGGGAAAGATGAGAAGCAGGTATCTTCGGGTCATCATTGGTCTGTTTGCATTGCTATGGAGCAGCATCGCAATCGCTCAATTCAGCGGGACGGTTCAAGGGACGGTCTCCGATCAGACCGGCGCGATTGTTCCAGCAGCCTCGGTTGTACTTCATAACCTGGCTACGGGGGGCGATCTCCAAACAACGACTTCGTCGTCCGGAAGCTTCTTTTTCCCATCCATTGCTCCGGGTTCGTATCAACTTCGAATCAGTGCTCCGGGCTTTTCCACGAGCCAGACCGATGTCCAGGTTGGAGCCAATGAAGTGCGTGGTGTAAATGTAGAGCTCCGGATCGGAGCAACCGACACTCTGGTGAATGTCGCCACTACCTCCGAGGGCATCAATCCAGATGAGACCCGGGTACAGTCCACCTTGACCAGCGAGAATATCGGTTTGCTGCCGCTCCCGAATCGCGATACCACGATGCTGGTTCAGCTTGCACCAGGGGTGGGTGGCTTTGTCGACCCAAGTAACGGGATTGGTTATGGCTCTTCTATATTTGGGAGCGGCACCTTTCAGCCAGGGTCGAATTCTTCTATTTCCGCCCCGATCACTGCAAATGGTCTTCCTGGCGCATCCAATCTCTACCTCATTGACGACCTGCCAGTGATGAGCACGACCACGCGGGGCAATATAACAATTCTGCCTAACCCGGACATGATCGATCAGGTTAGCCTACAGACGCAGACTTATTCGGTCGAAAACGGACAGAGCTCTTCGCTCCAGACAGCGTTCACGACAAAGTCCGGCGCGAACAGCTTTCATGGCAGCCTGGACTTCACATACACAGGACGCTTCCTAAGCGCGTCAAAGGTCTTCTCCCCCTCGAATTTCAACTTCCATCGTCAGAACTTTGTCGCGGCGCTTGGCGGGCCTGACTGGAAGGATCGAACCTATGTCTTCGGTACCGAGCAACTGCTTCGCTCCGCGGGCGCCGGTGGTGGTCTCGACACGTGGCTGGCTCCGGAACTGGTGAATTGGGCGCAAACGGCCTACCCAACCGCCATGGGGCCTAAGGCTCTCGCCATGGCTCCTCCTACGAGGGTTTACAACGGTGTCCCTGTTCTGGCTTCCGCCGCATTTCCGCACACCGCATCCTCAGGCTGTGAAACACCTGCGACAAATAATCTCCCTTGCAGTACTCCAGTGCGTTATGTCGGACAATCGGCCCAGACCAACCCATATAACGGCACACAATGGAACATTCGTCTGGATCAGCTTTTCCGTGGAGGGAAAGACCGCATTTACGGGCAATATATCCATCTCAACCAGACATCAGGATTTCTTTCGGACCGGGCATTTTTCGATTCCGCATCGCCCAGCGTGACCTGGTACTGGTCTATTAACTACGTCCGCGCCTTTTCATCGCGTCTGGTGAACGAGGCCCATTTCGGCGCCGCCCGTACGTGGCAGGCCATTGAGGCGGCGAATCCGATTTCGCAGTCGGTTCCACCAACGCCGCGCATTAATACCGGATCGAGTATTCAGACGACGCAAAACGGCACCAGCACGCGCGAGCATCCTCTGAATGTTCGCGATACGGTGAGCTGGAATCTTGGCGCCCATAGCCTGCGACTCGGATACCAGTATTTCCACGGCGATTCTTACTCGCGGCAGGATCGCTATGCCCGTCCATTCAGCACTCAATTCACGAACGAGTTGACCTTCCTGCAGGATCAGGCGACGAATGCGTCTTACTTCTCAATCGGCGGTGACGGCAAATATCAGCCGCAGATATACGGATCGCAGGTTAGTTGGAATGGCATCTTCGTGGACGATCAATGGAAGATCCGTCCCCGTCTTACGCTGAATGTCGGCATTCGTTATGATGACTTCGGCAATCCCTCAAAAACTGACAATGACGCACTGGATTTCTATCCAATCTTCACTGGTTCCGGCAGCGACCTGTTGAGCAATGTTCTGAATGCGAGCACCCGCCGCGCAGACAATGCATTCGTCAGCCGCAGAAAGGGAAATATCCAACCTCGTGGCGGTTTTGCCTGGACACCCGCATCCAACGGCAAGCTGCTGGTGCGTGGCGGGGTCGGTCTTTATCTTGACTCCGTGCAGCCTGGTGAAGTCTCGATGAATCTTCCAACGAATCCGCCCAACCGGATCTCGTTATCCCTATCGACATCGAGCGCTCCGCAATACCAGGCATTTCTTAAACCGATTCCTTATGGAGATTTCCAAACTCCCGTCGCTCCATACGGTTTCCATTTGCCGCCGGTGGTGACATATGGCACCGATTCGAAGGGAAATGTTTGTTACGACCCCTCTTGTACAACCAAGTTCGCCTCGGGCTTGAATGGATACGACCGTGACCTGAAGTCGCAGAAGGTCATGGTTTACTCGCTTGGTATCGAGCAGGAGAGCGTGGGGCGGACTGTCTTCTCTTTGACCTACGTGGGAAGCCGCGGTTATGACCTGTATTACGGCGGCGACTACAACCTGCTTCCTGGTGACCTGATCGTGAACGGATTTCAGAAGCGCCGTACGCAGGACTGGGGTCAGATGACGTTCTACCGCAATGGCCTTACGAGCAATTACAACGGCGTGATCTTCGCCATTCGGCAAAGCCACAAGGGACTGTTCTGGAAGTCTTCCTATACCTGGAGTCACGCCTTGCAGGATGCGCCGAACGCTGGGCAGTCGAACACATCAACGACGCAGTTGATGGCCAATGTGATTGCTCCCAAGCAGTACTATGGCAGCACGGCGTTCGATCGAACCCATGTGTTCTCACTCTCTGGTGGATATACGGTCCCGCGGGTCGGAGAAAATCGTCTTATTAACTTGACGGCCTCGGGCTGGCGCCTGGGCACGATCATTACCGCCGAGTCGGGGACACCATTCACCGTGGTCAATACAACGGCCTACACCGCGCCCACGGCCTCAAATCCACTTGGTGGTGGATACATGGCTGACGGCAATAACTTTGGTATTCCGTCGTACAACGGGTCCCACCGTGGCGCCTTCAGCCGAGAAGAGGCCCGTAATGGGGCATTTGTTCTTTCCGACTTCAGTGCTCCCGTGAACTACACCAAGACACCCGGCATGGGCAACCAGGCAGCGAATATCTTCCGGAATACAGGCTACTTTACGGTAAATGCAAACCTGGCCAAAGGCTTCGCCATTCCCTGGATTCGCGGAGAGAAAGCGACCTTTACGCTGCGAGGCGAAGCGTCGAACCTGCTGAATCGCGCCAACCTCGGCCCCATCGGGAATGTGACCAACAGCTCCTTCTTTGGGAAGAGTTCTACTTCGTTCAATCCACGTTTCCTGCAGCTGGGGGGACGGCTTGAGTTTTAACACACTCCCTGTTGAAGCGCATCTAGCGAATCTTCCGGTCAAGTGTGCTCTATCGGGTACTCTTCCTGCGAACCGGATTTATGGAAATGAAAGAGGCCTGAAAGGTTTTCCATGAGGTTTTACAAGCGTCGTCGCAACAGGTGTGCACTCCTCCTCTTCGTGTTCTGTTCTAGCGTGGCACTCTGGCCACAAGAGCCGAGTGCCATGGCATCGCGCACGGTGGTTAAGCAGGCTGGCGATACCGTCGAGGTTGGAGAACTCGGAGGTGCGCCGTATCGCATTGATCTTCCGGAGAAGTGGAATCACAAGCTGGTGGTCATGCACCATGGCTATTCCGTAAAACGGATGCAATTCAGTCCGAATGATCCGCCCCGGCCTACTATGAGCCAGTTCCTGCAGCGCGGGTATGCGGTGATTCAGAGTGCCTACTCCGAGACGGGGTGGGCGCTCAATAGTGGTTTTACGGATACCGAAAAACTCCGCGAATATTTTGAGCATACTTATGGCATCGCCTCGGAACGCTATGTAACAGGAGCCAGCATGGGAGGCGCCCTCACGATGGAGACGATGGAACGCAATCCGGCTCCATATATGGGTGCGCTCAATCTTTGCGGCGCAGTCGGCTCAAGCATCGTCCACGCCGGTAGGCGGCTTGCCCAGCGCGCAGCATTTGACTACTACTTTCCTGGCCTCCTTCCATCTTTGGATAACATTCCTCCCGACTTTGCCGGGACTCCAGAACTGAGTTCCACGCTTGAGAAAGCACTCGCCAGCGATCCAGGCGCCGCATTAGCCATGAGGAACATCACAACACTGCCGACCAATTCCGAAGTGGTCAGGATGATGATCTTCTATACGGTCTTTCTTGGAGACTTGGAGCATAAATCGGGAGGTCTTCCGGTCGATAACCGAAACACCGTGTATGGAGGAACTTCGGACAACATCGACACTGACTATGCTCTTAACGATGGGGTGCGGCGATACTCTGCCGATGGCGCCGCGAGGCAGTATCTGCTCGAATACTACGAGCCATCAGGAAAAGTAACCAAGCCGGTCATTGCCCTGCATACCGGTTACGATGCCAATGTGCCGGTAAGCCAGCTTACCGCTTACCACCAGACCATCGATCGGGCAGGATACGGCCAGAACTATGTGCAACAATACGTCCATCGCAAAGGCCATTGCATGATGACGCCAGAACAGATCGGCAGAGCCTTTGATGAACTCATCGACTGGACACATGGAGGGAAACCGCCCTCTTCAGGGCTGCTTCCGTAGCAGAGACAGGGGCGATGTTCAGGTAGACGCCACTCGGAAGGTTACAATCTCGAACCTGTCGTTGGACTCGCCGTCAAGGTGTGATCCTTTGAGAAGGATCTCCATCCCATGAAAATCCTTGCGATGCAGTTCGTCCTGAATCGCTTTGGGAAATTTCCCCTCCAGGACAAACCGAACCGCCGCCTCGTTCGCCTGGGAATCGGAGCCGTTGATCAGCAGCGCAAATCCCTTCTCTCCTAAGCTGTGAACCAGTGCGACATTCACATAATTGATGTCCTGGTTGGCGACGTGGTGAGGAATATAGCGCGCTTCTTCGCCGGCGAGCGGATGGTGATTCACGAATGAGTACGTGTGGGTCTCTGTGCTCTCGATGAATTGGAAGTTTGTCCGCGAGTCGAAAAGTGACATCCATGGATTGCTTCGCCGGCTGCCGATCAGTACCACATTGCCGTCACTTAGATCGCGAACGTGCAGGTCCCGCGAGTAAAGTAGATTCCCATGCATGCCAGCCTTCGATAAGGTCTCCATCCACTCCAGGCCGAGCCGCGTCTCGCTGAAGCTTGTCGTCTTTCTTATGCCAAGAAACATCAATGTATTTCGCAGTTGGGGATCGGCAATCTTGCTCACCTGGTTACGAGGAAAATCGCTTTCGATGTATTCCAGCGGACCAATCTCCGTGTTAAGCACCTGCTGAATGATCATCAACGACACATCGGGAAGCACGACGGCCACGTTATTGCCCTGTTGCAACATCGGTAGCAGGATCGGCGGAACATTTTGTTGCGAACGCTCGCCGATATTCCACCGGATGCCCAATCCAATCGCCAATGCCAGAACTGCGGTTCCGAGAGAAGCCCAGACCATGAACGATCGGCTGATCCCGCCGAGGGATGAAGGGGCCACACCTGGAGGTTTCAGGAGGTCGTGAGTCGTCCCCTGAGGCTCGATCGATTCAGGATACTGAGTCGTGTGTCCGTCGGCGGGAGCGCCATTGTGATGCCGTACCGATTCGAAATGCGGAAGGTAACTTCCTTTCGGAATCTCGATAAGCGTCGTCTCTTCTTTACCTTCGTCAGCGAAATACTCCGCCAGCTTGCGGCGGAGATGGCTTACTTGAACCCGAACGATGTTGTCATAAGCAGGATCGAAATCCCCGCGACGGCCGAGTGCGTCGCGAGCGATATCATGCTCGCGCAACTGCTCTTCTGTTCCGAAAATCGCGAACTTTGAAACGTAGAGCAGAATCGCACGAAGCTGCGCCGCCCGCTGAAATCCTTTACTTCGGACAATCCGCTGAATCAGAAGCCAGCGCTCGTCGTGTGCCAGAGTATCTTCCTGGGAGTGATTCTCGGTTGGGGGTAACGGCATATTTGCTGTCGGCATCTCGAAGATCCAAGGCGTATCGGTGAATTCTGAAGGCGTTGACGTTAACAGACGTTCTTTGACGGTTAATGCACTTGTCTGAGGGGTTGTCGCCGCCGATTCTTGCGAAAACCTATGTACTTGCTTGAGCGCAAACATTCCACCACGAAGACCGTATGGATGGCAATCGGTCTTAAGGTATTCCTGGTTTTACTTTGGCCGGTCCGCCGTAGCGGACGAAGCCTGGCTTTATTAGCCTTTCTACTTCTGCTGTCGTTCTGCCGGGTATGCGTTCCGCATACAGTCTCGCGGCCCGGAGACAGAGCTTGGTGGAAGGCGACACGGAGGCTAAGGGACGGCTCGAGCCGTCCGGTGCTTTTCGAGTTCAGGCAGGTGGATCGTCGTCTCATGGGAACGGTTCGGTTCGACTGGGGCGATCTACCGATCCATGACGGTCGTGATGAAGGAGATCAAATCTCTTTCCAAGCCGGTACAACATTTCAGTTTTCTGGAGCCCGCACCGCAACCGGTTTTGAACTCTTGTTTACGGGCAGTCATGAGCCGGACCAGATCCTGCTCCTTTCGCGAGCGGATCAGCGCGATCTCAGGATTCCAGCAGATCGTCCTCCCCTACCCGTCATCCATGCCGTCAGGGCGTCTCCGGATTTTGCGAGGAGACCCCCAATGGGATGGAACAGTTGGAATTACTTTCACCAAAACGTGAGTGACGTGATCATCCGACAGATCGCGGACACAATCGCCTCCAACGGGATGCTGGAGGCGGGCTACTCTTACATCGTGATCGACGATGGCTGGCAGGGCCAGCGGGATGCGAACGGGCGCCTACATCCAAACGAACATTTTCCCGATATGAAGGAGCTCGCTGATTATGTCCACGCAAAAGGCCTGAAGCTTGGCATCTACTCTTCTCCAGGGCCACAGACCTGCGGAAAGCATGAAGGAAGTTATGGGCATGAAGTAGAGGATGCGAGAACCTTCGCAGAATGGGGAGTCGATTTCCTGAAGTATGACTGGTGCACGGCTTCTCGGGTTTATCTGCCATCGGAGAGCCAGGCAGTCTTCCAGAAGATGGGTGCCGCGTTGCAGGCTACCGGCCGAGAGATTCTTTACAGCCTTTGCCAATACGGTATGGAAGATGTTTGGTCATGGGGCCCTGATGTTGGCGCAAGTACGTGGCGTACTACGGCGGATATACATGCCGATTTCGGGACGATGCATCAAAACGCACTCACGCAACAGATGGCGGCCCAATTCTCCGGACCTGGTCACTGGAATGATCCAGACATGCTCGAGGTGGGAAATGTCGGCATGAACGATCTTGAGAACCGTTCGCATATGAACCTCTGGGCCATGCTGGCTGCACCCCTTTTTGCCGGTAACGACGTACGAACTATGACGGAGACCACGCGAGGCATTCTTCTGAAGAGGGAGCTCATCGCAATCGATCAGGACGGCCTGGGACGGCAAGCCGTCCTGAAGCGTAAGCTCGGCGGCTTTGAAATATGGGAACGTCTCCTTGAAAACGGCGATCGCGCGGTGCTGCTGCTGAATGTGGCAGGGATGCCGGAAAGTCACGAGTTCTCCTGGCGATCGATCGACGTTCCAGTTCCGATGTCGATCCTCGATCCATGGTCTACAAAAGCTATCCCCGCAACCGCTCAGATCAGAATCGATCTCCGATCCCACGAAAGCCGGCTGCTTCGGCTGTCTTTCCGTTGATGGCAAGATGACGTTCGCAAGTCCGGTCAGATCGGTCGAGCCTTCGTTGAAGGTTTTCCCGTTTCGGGAAGTAACCATGGTCGGGTGACCTCAGGGCCATTTGGGAGTATCCCTGCCCCGGATACGATCAGAATTAAGATCTCCGAACGTAGTACCGAGTAGTGGGTGGTTAAAAACAATGCTTCCAGGACGCGACGTGCGGCCAGACGAGTTGCACGCAGGCGAGTCTGCACGCCTCAAAGCCGTGCGCTCTCTCCTGCTATTTGAGATATCGAGAGAATTTGAGGAAGTGTTGGCCCTCGCCGGTGAGATATGTGAAGCCCCGATGGGCGCAATCACGCTCGTCGAAGAAGGCTGTGTCATCTGCAGATCGAAGATCGGGATCGAGACGAGCGACTTGTTTCGCTATCAGCCCATCTGGACACACATCCTGGAACAGGATGATCTGCTCGTTGTCAACGACACAGAGCTGGACCCGCATTCTCGTGAGCTTGCACGTCAGGTTGGAAACGGAGTCCGTTTCTATACGGGGATTCCGTTTAAGGCTCCTAATGGGGAAATCCTTGGCGCATTGTGTCTTCTGGATACCCGCCCGCGCGAACTTGGAGCCGTCCAGATCCGCTCTCTGCGTGCGCTAAGTCGCCAACTCGCCCTGCAGCTCCGGCAATTGATGGATGAAGCAGCCCTGGATCAGGCTATGGGTGAGATTCAGCGGAGAGATCGTATCTTTCGTTGTTTCCTCGATGCGCTCCCGATTGAGGCCCATCTTAAAGACCACCAGGGGCGGATTCTTTTCTATAACAAAAAGCTCGCGGAGCGGTTCGGGATCTCGCAGACGGAGTGGCTTGGACGCAGCAGTCTAGACCTGTGGCCGGACGCGGTGGCTCGCACGATTGCTCAGGAAGACGAGCAGATCCTGCGTTCCGGCAGCATGCTCGATCAATACGTGGAGACCTCTGATGCCTCGGGTGCTCCAATGTACTGGCGCGCGATCAAGGTGCCTCTTGAGGGATCGGCAGATGACCGCATGGTGGCGGGTATCTCGGTGGAGATTCCCGATAAGGTCAGAAGCGCGCGGCACATGGATGAGCTTCGCAACGAAGCAAGCGCTTTCGCCAGTGCGGCGGAGACCAGCAGGCGCCGCTTCGATGCGTTTATGGACAGCAGCCCCTTTCTGGCGTTCATCAAGGACGCGGAGGGACGCATGCAGTATTACAACCGGGCATTTGCGGAGCTCTTTGACATCTCACGGAGCGAGTGGATTGGGAAGACTGACCATGAGTTATGGCCTCGAAAAGAAGCGGATTCCTTTCGTGCGGTAGATCTGCATGTGCTCGCGACCGGCACTCCCATCGAAGTGGAAGAGACGACGCCTGGTATGGGCGAAGGTCTGGAATATTGGAGAACCCATAAGTTTCCCCTCGCCGGGTCAAATGGAGAAATCTATCTCGCCGGTGTCGCCATGAACATCACCCCACACCGAGAGCAGGAATATCACCTCGCGCGTTCGCTGAACGAGAAAGAAGTACTCTTGCGCGAGATTCATCATCGGGTGAAGAACAATCTGGCGGCCATCTCCAGCCTGCTCTATCTTCAGTCTCTTGATGCAAATGACCCGGCAGCCCGGCAGGCGCTGGAGCAGAGCCGCAGCCGCGTGAGATCCATGGCTCTTGTCCATGAGTCCCTCTATCGTTCCGGTGACCTCAATGCAGTTGAGTTCGGTACCTATACCCGGGAGCTGGCGGAAAACGTCCATATCAATCACAGCGCCGGCGCTCATATCCAACTGATCACGCATGTGGAACCGGTAGAGATATCGATCGATCGCGCTGTCCCGGTCGGTCTGATCATGAATGAGCTGCTGACCAATGCGTTCAAGCACGCCTTCAAGGGAAGAACCCATGGCAGAGTTACCGTTTCGGTGACGGTCAAGCCGGAAAACTTCATGCGCGTTTCTGTCGTCGACGATGGAGTTGGAGCATTCCATACTTTGTCTCCGAACGATGCTCCCTACTTAACCGAAAACACGGGGTTGAACCTGGTTCGGTCGCTTGTGAAACAGGTGAATGGCGAATTTCAGATGAGCCCGCTCCATCCAGGCACTTGTGCAGAAATCGTGGTGCCGCTTCGATGAGAGAACCCATCTCACGCACGGAAGCCGCGGGCCTTCCCCTCAATGTTCTTGTCGTCGAGGACGAAGCCCTCATCGCCATGGAGCTGCGGGCTCGGCTTAGCAGGCTGGGTCATCGCGTTGTCGGCGTCGCAGACACCGGCAGGGAGGCGATTGAACTTGCCAGACTTGAGAAGCCTCAACTTGTGCTGATGGACATTCATCTCAAGGGCGACATGAGCGGCATTGAGGCGGCAAGCGCGATCAACAAGGATGGAGAAGTTCCCATCATCTATCTCACCGCGCACTCCGACGCCGCTACGGTTAGTAGGGCCAAACAGACCTCACCCTTTGGATACCTGCTGAAACCTCTGGATGAGAGAGAGCTGCTGATTGCGATCGAGGTTGCGACACAACGGTCCCGGCTGGAACAACGACTTCGGGACGGTGAGCGCCGATATGCGGCAACGCTCGCCTCCATTGGCGACGGAGTCGTCGCGACCGATGTAAACGGGATGGTCACCTTCCTCAATCCGGTAGCTGAAGAGCTTACCGGATGGACGCTCGCAGAAGCATCGGGTGTCCCTGTCGAACAGGTGCTGACGTTTATTGATGATGTTGCCAATACGGCGCTGGAGAATCCGTTGCAACGGGCTCTGCGTGATGGGGAGACGCGTCATCTCAAGGGAGAGACATCTCTCCTGACGCGAAACCGGCAGCTTATCCCGATTGATGACTCATCGGCTCCCATCAGGGACGACGATGGTCATATCGTGGGAGCCGTCCTCGCTTTTCGTGATGCCAGGCAACGCCGTCTCTCGGAAAATGCACTCCGTATTGCCACCGATCAGCTCAATCGCTCGCAAAGACTTGAAAGCCTGGGCCGGCTGGCCGGCGGCATCGCTCATGACTTCAATAATCTTCTGACGATCATCAACGGTTATTCGCAGCTTCTGCTCACAGAGCATCCGCTGGATGCAACGCAGCGTGAGCTGGTCGGCGCAATTTTGGATGCAGGCGACCGCGCGGCGAAACTCACACAGCAGCTCCTCGCTTTCGGGAAAGGTCAGCTTATCCGGGCGGAGCGCTTTCGCCTGAATGATGTGCTCTCACAGACGCATAATCTCCTGCGCCGGATTATTGGCGAAGACATCCGCATTGATCTTGTGTTGTCAGAGAAGGTAAGTGAGATCTTCGCGGATCCCACCCAGGTTGAGCAGGTGGTGATGAACCTTGCTACGAATGCACGGGATGCGATGCCTTTGGGTGGAATACTCCGTCTCGAATCCAGGCTGACGCGCATATCGGCAGCTGCCGCAAGACTATCTCCAGGGCTCAAGCCTGGTACCTACGCGCAACTTATCGTCTCCGACACTGGAATAGGTTTCAGCGAGGACGTTCAACGCTATATCTTTGAGCCGTTCTTTACTACCAAATCGAGTGGCAGGGAGCTGGCAGAAAACCTGCAAACGAAACGGCCCGCGCTGAAGACGCTTTTTCTTTCCGGCTACACCAATGACAAGGAAGCGCGCGAGGGCTTTCATAAAGGGCAACTGGCGTTTCTGAGTAAGCCATTCAAGCGGAATGATCTGCTGCAGAAGATCAATGAGCTCTTCTCAACTGTGCACTAGATCCATGAATCACTGGCGATGCAGCATGGTGGTCGCCTGTGGACTGTCAAGCACCTGGTAGTGCTTCATCAATTCAATAATCATTGTTGCGAATCCGTCGTTGAAGATGTCGGTGTGGTCGCGAATGACTTGTTTCGGAACTGTCGTTACCCAGAAAGCGGTGTCGTTCCATCGAGACGGCCTGGGAGCCAGCTCGAAACATGTTCCTTTCGCGTGAAAGCGGACCATATCCTGCTCGCTCACGCAGGGCGCTTGCGTGTTATGGACCTCGTGGCTGAACAAATAAGGGATGTGGCCCGGGGTATGCGTGAAGAACGTCTTTTGGGGCGGCGACAGTG
>JABFXN010000305.1 GCA_013361705.1 Acidobacteriaceae bacterium | reverse complement strand
GAATAGATACCATCACTGTTCGTCTGGGTCGTCAGCGTAAGGCCGGTATCGGTCTTAGTAAGAGTCACCTGAGCGTTGGAAACAACAGCTCCGGTGCTGTCGGTCAGACGTCCGGTGATGACACCGTTCGCAACCTGCGACCGCAACATAGACGAAACGAGGAGAAGAACGACGAGAAGGCCAAAGCGACGGCCTTGCGTCTTGAGAATTTGCTTCATAGGTTCGGCCTCATAAGCACTGCAGTTTGTCCTGCGTCCAAGGGCGGCGATTCCCGAAGAAGAGGAATCGCCCGTTGTCCCTATGGCTGCTAACTATTCGTTCCCGGTCGATGCCGGTGAAGTTCCAAGCTGTTACGTTACGTAACAGCATCTTTGTTTTCATTGAGTTATGAGAGAATTAGAGGCTGTCGCCGGATTCCTCTTGGTCAATATGAAGGATGGCCTTCTGTTCGCGCAGGCGCTTTTGGAGAGCCTTCACATCAATCTCCTGGACAGCCGTCTTGTCCCGGACAGCCATCGCAGCCGTCACGCCCGCGGCCTGACCGAGCATCATGTACTGCGGCTCCATCCGAACGGAGGAGTAGGCGACATGCGATGCGGAGAGACAGACCGGAACGAGCAGGTTCGCCGTCTCCTCCTTCTTCGGGAGGATGGTGCCGAAGGCAATCTCATAGGGCTTAACCGATACCTGCACATCTCCCTCGTTCCGGACACCGCCGTCGGGCGTGGCTACGCGCTGGATGTTGTGCGAGTCGCTGTTGTAGGAACCCATGGCAATGGAGTCAGGCTTGGTGCGATCGGTCTGCAGGTCTGCCTGCTTCATGACGTACATGCCGACCATGCGGCGCCCTTCGCGGATGTAAAGCTGGTTGGGCCAACCGTCCGTATCGAGAAACTCGTCCTTCGCCCGGCCCCAACTGTTGACCTCTGCCTGCAGTTGCTTCGGAACCCGCGGGTCAGAGGCAAGGAACCAGAGGAACGACTTGGTATAGAGCAGGTGGTCGTCCCAGATCTTCTGGCGCTCGGCGTAACCGGCGTCGGGGTAGGTCCAGCTCTTGCCGATGTAGTCGCTGGAAAAGGCTCCGTTGTTGTTGAAGTCCGCCTCATGGTTGGGGATCATGACCGGGTTCATCACGTCGCGGAAGGTCGGTTCGCGATGCATGTGCTCTTTCCACTCGCCCAGATACTTCGCCAGCAGCGCGAAGCGCGAAGCGTCATAACCTTCCGGCTTCGTCCACGGCAGCTTGTTATCCGGGGAGTCGGTCAGGATCATGCGGAAGTTATAAGCCTGCACCTTCTTATCCCCTGCACCGTTTGCCCCCATCGGACCGGGATCAACCTCGGGCATCAGCTTCCCCTTCTCATCGAAGGGAGAGATCTTCCACAGGAACTGATGCTTGGGCGTGTCGACGCGAACCCCCGCGAGATCTTCGTGATAGACCTCCATCCCCTCACGGCCGACGGTATAGTGCACGCCCGCCTGGGCCATCAGGTCGCCTTCATAGGAGCAGTCGGCAAAGGTCTTCGCCTTCCACACCTTGCCGTCTTCCGTCGTGATGGAGAGAACGGTCGTCCCCGACTTTGAGACACCGCCGTGTTCTTTCAGGCGCTCGTGAAATTGAACCTCAACGCCTGCCTGCTTGAGCCATTGCTCGAAGATTGCTTCTCCCACCTTCGGCTCCGACAGCCAATCGTCGTGCTTGTTCAGGGTGTGCACCCCGTAGTGAGCGCCGGCCTGGCGGTAGAACTCGCGAGCATAGCCGCCGATGATCTGATAGTGCGCGACATCTGTCGCCGAGAGACCACCGGTTACCATGCCGCCAAGGTGTGTGCCAGGCTCGAGCAGCACGACATGCAGCCCTTCCTTTGCGGCAGCATACGCGGTCATGACGCCAGAGGCCGTGCCGCCGTAGACCACCAAGTCAAGGGGCGGCGGAGCACTTTGCGAGATGGCTGGCGGGGCGAAAAGAAGAAAAGCAGCAGTAAGGGGGATTATGCGATGCAGCAATCCAGTCATGGAATGAATACTGCCATCCCAGTGACCTGCCTGACACGTTTCGAGCCGTATGTTACGCGCTGTTACATTGAATTTGCAGGGGCTGGCGCGGTGAAGACATGCATTGCCACAGGCCATGTACGGAGCGCCCGATTGTTCTCCACTTCGGTATAAGTCACCATTTCAAAGTATTTAGGTGAACCGTTTTTCCTCCACATCTCTTCAATAGAGTTGGAGCCCGCCGAAGACGAGATCAGCGCAACCAGGGCTTTTGTATCTCCAGATTGCATCAGCAGGACTTTAAGTCCCGGTGCACGGCCTGGCAGAATGGAAATAATGGAGGGACGCACCTCACGGTCCCTCGACTTATGGATGATCTCGTAGGTCGCCTGCTCTCCCTTGGCAGGATGAGCATTGGTCACCCGCCGCTCCGACTGCGACAGCGTGAAGTTCATCGCCTGTAGATAGTCGTGGAGCGGCTGGAGCGTCTGGTGAGTCCCGAGGGCGATCACATTCGCCTGTTCCAGGACCATCGGAGAGAGGTCCCGGGTCACATCGAACGAGACGCGCTGTTTGGCGCCGACCGAGTCCAGGTAGCGCGCCATATCGATGGCAGCAAGGGTGTCCCAGGATACGGTGTAGGGTTGCTCCAACGACGGCTTCCCCAGATCCTTCGTCAACGCCTCGAACTGCGGATCCTTGGGGATGTCGTTGTAGTCGTTAACTTGAGTGGAGCGGAAACGGAAGGTCGGGGCATTCGGAAAAGAAAACAAGACCGGCGTCGGCAGAATGATGCGGATCGGGGCTGAGCCCTCCAGGAACGAGGCCCAGAAGGCATTTGGCGCCCGGCGATCATTCGTCGCGCGCAAAACGTGGTTGCTCCAGGCCAGCCATACGATCGCCATGACCAGGAGGACGATGGCTCCGCACAGAAACGGCACCGCCGACCGCTTCGCTTCCGGTACAGCCAGCGGTTCCGGAGCCGGCTCCGGCAAAGGCGCCACGACCGCAGGCGCCGGATGGTCAAGCACCATCAGTTGATGGGTGCCGGTTGGGATGACAAGGAGCTCAGGCTCGTCGGTCTCCTGCTGATAGTAGTCCTTCAGCTTGCGGCGCAGGCGGGAGATATGGACTCGGACCGAAGCGTCCGTCGTGGAGTCGAAGTTACTGTGACGCCCAAGCGCCTCTGTGGCGATGGCATACTCGCTCACACTCTCAAAGCGATGTTCCCACAGGTATTGCAACAACTTGCGTTGCGTTTCAGCCCGCGCGAAGTGCGGACTGTGCAGCACTCGCTGCACATGCGCTTCGATAGCGCCGGAGGTCTCGGAAGATTCCTGAACCGGCGGCGGGAGAGTCGTGGCCATGCACGGCATTTTACGCAGGCCCGGGCGGCTTTGTCGTCAGCGAAGAAGAGCGCTTAACTGCGAGGGGTAGGTTTCGGCGGTCTCCGGCGTTCCGTCAGGACGGACGCCGATGCCATAAGTCAGGCTGTCCCCCATACACAAAATCGAAACGTTCGGAGAGATCTGTTGTGGAAGCTTCGAGCGTACCGCCGCCGCCAGCATGCCATAGCCTTTCGCCGTCAGATGAACGCCATCGGTGCTGAGTTCGGCACTGGCTCCGCCGGCCTGCTGCAGGATGTCGTGAAATGGGACAACAGCCGCATGGTTCTCGCGAGCCACTTCCTCGATCACAGTGTTCACCTGGGCAACCCGTTCCAAAGGAGGCAAGTTACCGTATACCTCAGGCCGGTGGCGTTTCAGCAGGCGCGTGAGATCCGGATCGTGCACGGTCACCAGAACCACGGCCGCTCCGGCAGCCTGGGCCTGCCGGACCATGGCAGTGAAATGTGCTCTCGTTTCCGCTGGCGTTAGAAACTTGGCGTCGTTCAATGCATCGTTCGTGCCGGCAAAGAGCACGACGTAGGCAGGCTTGGCCTCCGCCAACTCATGCACGAAACGTTTTTCGAGCTCGGCGGTATTTCTACCGCCAAAGCCGGCGTTCACTACACGGATCTGCCCATGCATTGCAACCGCCATCGAGAGAGTGAGCAAAAAAGAAAGGCCTCGCATCGCGAAGCCGATTCTTACACAAATGCGAAGCGGGCCTCATCCCGAAAGGAACGAGGCCCGGTAGGTAGTTGGCTAGAACTTGATACGCCCGCTGAACCGTATCGTTCGGTTGCTGGTTGAAAGAACACTGGTGATCTGGCCGAAGCCGGCGTCATTTACGTTTGCAGTAGGGTTGCTCCATTGCGGCGTGTTGGTGACGTCGAACGACTCAGCCTTCAACACCACGGCAATCTCTCTCCAGATGGGAATATTGCGTGTAAGTCCCACATCCAGGTTGAAGTAGCCGGGTCCACGGATGGAGTTACGGCCGACGTTTCCATTGGCGGTCGCATTCGGCAGCTTGGTGATGTTGCCGTTATTGACGAAGTAATACGGATACGTAGTGGAGCCGCTGGTGTATTTCGTTCCACTGAGTTGCAGCGGGCTCACCTGGTTGGGAACGACCGTGTCGCCGTTACCTGCTTGCGAGTTATCCGTAATCTGGAACGGACGTCCGCTGTAGTAGGTCATGATGGTGTTCATATCCCATCCACCGACGAGGTTGCCGACAATCCCCTGATTCAGGAAGCGACGCCCGCGACCGACCGGCATCTGCCACACGGTCCACAGTACATTGAGATGTTTGCGGTCGAACTGCGAATTGGCAAAGTTACGCTTCTGCAGCGCCGGAGTATTGAAGGCTACCGCTCCGAGCGTACTGTCCGCGTCGTAGTTATTCATATAGTGCGACCAGGTATAGGCATAGCCATACTGCAACTGCGCAGAACTACGATTGCTCAACTGCAGTTGCATGCCGGAATACTTTTCGTCTGCCCATGGAAGGACATTCAGAATAGTTCCGGTGTAGCGCTTCGCGCCACCTGGGGCGTTTGCATTGGCAAAGAGAGGGCGGCTGTTGGCGCCCAGTGTACTGACGCCACCGGCATTGATATCGAGACCCACCACCTGACGCACGTGGTGCGTGCCGACATAGCCAATGTTCAGGACCAGGCCCTTGAAGAGGTCGCGATCGACAAACAGGTTCCAGGTTTCGATATAACCGCGACGCCACTTCTGCGGAGCGGTCTGTGTGGTGTAGTTGTACGGCAGCGGCACAGTACCGGACGAGATATCCGGTACACCGACCGTCGGCACACCTGCGGTCAACGTTCCGCTCGGCAGCGTATTCATTGTCGGCGCCGACGAGTTCGGAGCAGTAAGAGCACCTGCGGGAACGTAGTTATTGGTGCCCGTATTGTTCAGCGTAATCAGCGCCGGATAAGAGTCGCGGAAGAAGCGGAAGTTTTCCGGATCGACCGTCAGCCCGGTGCCGGAGCGAATTACAGTCTTGTCGTTGATGCGGTAGTTGATCCCGAGACGAGGCACCAGCATGCCGTGTCCAACGTCTTCGCCAGTATCAGTCGGTATATTGCCACGGCCACCGATCAACACATTGCTGGTTGAAGGATCGAAGCGGAAGACGCCAGTATGATCGCGGTTCGCGAAGGGATAATACTCATAGCGAACGCCATAGTTGATAGTCAGATTTGACGTAGCCTTCCAGGTGTCCTGGGCAAAGAAGCTGAAGCTCGAGAAGCGTGGGCCGTTCGGCTGGAACATCTGCACTGTCTTACCGATCGCCTGCGGCATACCGAGAAGAAGATCGGCCACGGCACGATAGTAAGTTGGACCGTCAGCGGTAGCGCCACTGTTATTACCGGTCACACCACCAGAGAAGGTGAACTGGCCACGCGGACCGGCATTGTTTGCCTGGAGGTGGTTGATAGCGGAGTGTACGTACTCACCGCCGAACCGCATTGTGTGGCGTCCGCGGATCCAGGAAGCATTGAGGTTGCTGACATACTGCATGTCGCGGAACTGGAATGGGTTGGACTGGATATAGTTTCCGAAGCTTGAGTTATTGGCGACGATGAAGCCGGGCGTACCAGACTGAAACGGCGTAGAACCGTTGGTACCGGAGATACCCAGCGTATCGAGACCTACGTTCGTACCATAGTCCGGAGCACGCGCAGCGAGGTTGATGCGAACGAATCCGACGTTGCCGTCGATCACGAAGTTGGGTGTAACGACATACGAGGCGCCGATACCAATGTTCTGGATCGTTCCCGGTGCGGAGCCGGGCTGACCACCATCCCAGGTATTGCCGATCGCATTGCCAAGCGCCGGAGGATCGGTGATCTGTGAGCGCTGTACGGAGTAACGACCGAAGACCGTCATTTTCGTCGTCGGGTTATAAGTCACCTTGCTGTCATACGCTGCGCGATCAAATGACAGAATCGCACCGCCGGGGTAGTTACCCGAGGTGGCATTGATCTTTTCCGTCGGCAATAGGGCAAGAATCTTCTGCGATGCAGAGCTGAGCCGCGAGCTCGGAATCACATTACCCGCAAACGCCGTTCGGCCGGAGCCGTCGGCATTGCCTGTCGAGGGATCGTAGATCGTCACCCCGGTACCGGAGAAGTTGCCTCCCCGTATGGCAGCAAGCGGAACGTTCATTGCATTGCCCGTCTTGAACTGGCGCAGAGAGACCTTGTTGTAGCCAAAGAAGAAGAAGAGCTTGTCCTTGATGATCGGACCACCGATATTTGCACCAAACTCGTTGAGAATGTTCTTCGGTGTTACCGGAGTCGTCGAAACACGCGTGAAGTACTGCCGCGCATTGAACTGCGTGATCGAGTTGTATTCCCAGGCGCTGCCGTGGAAGTTGTTCGTGCCGCTCTTGACGATGAGGTTCGCCGCGATACCGCCCGCTGCACCCTGCTCGGCGTTGAAGCTGTTGGTCACAATGTTGGCTGACTCGATAGAGTCCGTCGGCGGAATATAAGCAACGATCGACTGAAGCCACGGATATCCCACGGCTGCGCCGTCGATTTTGGTGGAGTTGATGGTGTTTGCAATTCCGTTTGCCGTCACAGCCTGGGTACGGCCCGGATTACCTGCCTGCGAGTTGTTCTCTGTCGGCGGCGGCACACCAGGAATCAGACGATAGAGCCCCTGGAAGTTACGGCCCGCTGTAGACGTCGTCGGCAGCTCCTGCACCTGGGTGCTGGTGATCTCGTAGTTCACGTCAGCACGGTCGGTCTGCAATGCCGGCGGAGCCGTGGTGACCTCAATCTTGTCGGAGACCGCGCCCAGCGACATCGTCGTGTCGATACGGCGGGTCTGGTTGGCGCTAACGGCAACACCTTTGCTGACACTCTGCGTGAAATTCGGCGCGGAGAAGGTTACGTCATAGGTGCCCGGCGGCAGATCGGTGAACTGATAGTTGCCGGAGGCGTCCGTCGTGGTGGTGCGGCTAAGGCCGGTGGATGGATTCGTTGCGGTGATCTGTGCGTTGGAAAGAACGGAACCGGTCGCATCACTGACAACACCGGTCAACGTTCCATAGAGTGTCTGCCCGAAAGCTTGGTACCCCCAAAAACACCCGACCCACAACAAGAACTGCAAGAGAAGAAGGCTACGTTTTTTTGACATCAATGCGTCTCCAGTACATCTTTTGGAAGCGGACCGAACTATATGTTCGCGTTTGGAAGAGTGTCAAGGCATTTGATCGACGGTGTTTTCTACGACAACCGAAGAAAATTGAGGAAATCCCGATTTGGTTCGAGGAAACAACTTTGGTTCCGACTGCAAGCCAAATCAGCCATAATTTGTGATTTATGAGGCATCTGTGAAATAAATACAGGCGCTCTCTTTTGAGGTACCTTTTCAGCTCGAATGAAACGTCCTCCATCTCCCGCTCCCAGCACTCGAACTGCTGCGCCGATTCGTGACCACAACCGAGATCTGGTTCTGGAAGTCTTGCGCTGCAATCAACCCATCTCCCGTGTCGATATCGCGCGACGATCGGGTCTGCAGCGCTCCACTGTCTCTGCCATCGTCGATGGCCTGATCGAAGAGCGCTGGATCCGCGAAGGACAGATACTGAAGACAGCACGGGGCCGCAGGCCGACCATGCTGACCATGAATGACGACCTCGTCATCCTGGTCGCGGATGTGCGGCCAACGCAGACGATCCTCGCCGTTGTCGATCTGAATGGAAGATTTCTCGACCGCACCCTTGTGCCCGTGATCGCCAATCCCAAACAGGGTGTCGATGCCATTGCCGAAGGAATGCGGCGTTTACAGGCACAATTTCCTGACAAGACATGTGAAGGAGTCGGCATCAGCCTGCCTGGCCGCGTCGACAAGCGATCGCAGCGGCTGGCCCTGGCGCCGAACCTTCCCTGGGTTGGCTTCGATATCCGCGGCGCACTGCAGAAACGGCTGGGACTCCAGGTAGAACTGGAGAACGCCGCCAATGCCTGCATGCTGTCAGAACAATGGTTCGGACGCCTTCAAGGAATCCGCAATGCTGTGCTGGTCACCATCTCAGAGGGCGTCGGGGCCGCGCTATTGGTGAACGGCAACCTCGTCGAAGGCGCAACGGGCATGGCAGGAGAGCTTGGACATATTCCCATTGCCGACTCCGGCCCGCAGTGCGCATGCGGACAGGTCGGCTGCTGGGAGATGTTTGCCTCTTCACGCGCGGCGCTACGCTACTTCCACGAAAGCGCCGGTTCCAGCCAGACACCGACGATTCAGCAGCTTCTCAATATGGAAGCCAGCGGCAACGAGAAAGCACGGATCGCGCTGGAGAAGCAGGCCAGAGGAATTGGCCGAGGTTTGCGTATCGTAACCGCGACCTTCGATCCTGAGGTGATTCTGTTTGCCGGTGACATCACGCTGCGGTGGGATACTGTGGGCCCCATCGTCGCATCAGAACTCTCTACGCGCATGTTGACCGGAGCTCCGCCAAAGCTGATCGCGCTGGCCGATGGTGAAGCCGCACGTCTACGCGGCGCGGCTGCAGTGGTACTGCAGCGACATACAGGCTTCAAGCGGTTGACAGCTCTTCGCTAGGCGAACCCATGCACCGGGTGCCCCAGGTCCCTCGGGGACCTGGGTATTCGAGCGAAGCTCGAACCGTCTTTTTGTCATTTCGTAGCGACCGAAGGGAGCGGAGAAATCTGCTTCTCAACCGGTCATCCAAACCCAGAAAAGCAGATTCTCCGCTTCGCTACGAAATGACAAACAAAAATACTAGCTTCTACACCGGCAACGTATACGGCGCGCGCTGTGTCCGTCTGAGATACCGGTTGGCATCGTCATCCTTCACGAAACGCTCTTTCACCGGATCCCAGTGCAGGCGACGTTTCGTCTTCATCGCGATGTGATGCAGCAAACAGGTAGAGCAAGCCCGATGCCCGATCTCTGCCGGAGCAATCGGCTCCTTGCGCGAACGGATACAGTCGAGCCAGTTTCCATGCTGATCTTCGCTGTAGTAGAGATGGGTCTCATTTGGGCCAATGACGCTATCAAGAATCTTCGGATCGCTCGCCACCAAGGGCTCGATCTTTGCCTTCTCCCCCGCGGCAGCCGTAGGCGAGGCCTGTTCATCGCGGCAGACAAAGATCCATCCCTTGGTGCCATAAAACTTGATGCCGTTCTGGAACTCGCCGCTGATGGTCATGGTCACGCCATTCGCATAGACGGCGTTGGTCTTGAAGGGTCCATGGACATCCCACAAGCCTGACGTCGGAAACTCCGCCGTTCCCCAGATCTCGACCGGCCCCGTAAGTTCCGTATTCATACCCCAGTGCGCCGTGTCGACGTGATGGGCGCCCCAGCCGGTAATCATGCCGGCGCCGAACTGTTCGCAACGCAGCCAGCCCGGACGATCGAAACCATGGGTAGGCATGACACGGTCAAGTGTGTATGGCACCTCAGGCGTAGAGCCAAGCCAGGCATCGTAATTAAATCCCGCGGGCACGGGCATCGGCGTCGGATTACCGCCCGAAGGATCGCCCGGCAGACCGATCTCGACGTGCTTGATGTCCCCGATGCGTCCATTCCGTACCAACTCACAGGCGCGGCGGAACTGCTTCCACGACCGCTGCTGCGAACCGATCTGCAGGATGCGGCCTGACTTCTTGACCTCGTCCGCCATGCGTCTGCCCTCCGCAATGGTGAGCGAGGCCGGCTTCTGGAGATACACATCCTTGCCTGCCCGAACAGCATAGACGGCGAGAATGGCATGTTGATGATCGGGCGTGGAGATCACAACCGCGTCGATATCTTTGTTGGCCAGCAGCTCGTGATAGTTGCTGTAGCCCAGTGTCCCCTGATAGGGCTTGCCGGTCTTTTTGGCATAGACGCCATCAATCAATTCCCTGCCTGCCTGAACGCGGCCCGCATCCAGATCGCAGACGGCAAGGATACGCGCCTGGTCGTACTTCCAGAGGCCGGGCAGATCGTGAGTGCGGGAGATGCGGCCGACGCCAATGGCGCCGATGTTGATGCGGTTCGAGGGGGCGTTCTGTCCCAAGACGGAACTTGGAACAATTGCCGGGAAGCCGGCTGCGACCGCGGCGCCTGCTGACGTCTTCAGGAACCGCCGGCGTGAGTAGGTCGTGTACTTCGTGCACTTCTCTGCTTCCATGACTCATCCCTCTTGTTAGTTACGCCCGCACCCGCGGGCCTGATTCGTTTGCGGAAGGAACAATTGCCGATTACCCGGCCTCAAGCCGACGAATTCGAGCCGGTCCGAGAGGCGCGACAATCTTACACACTTCCGGCGAAATTCGGCATCTCGCCTCCCATTTCCCCGGCAGAACAATGGTTTGGCGAATTTATGATGATGATTTGAACTAAATCATCCGCCACGCACTGTAAATCGTCGCTATCTGCAAAGGTTTCACTGTGAACAGCAAGGCTCTTCACGGTAAAGCGTGTTTACGTACAGAAGAGCATGCCCTACATTGCTGGTATGGCCCAGCACGATCGTCGTTCCTTCCTGAAGATCACTGCCCTTGCCGGCGCATTTTCATCGAACAGCTTTTTCCAACAGGCTCATGCGGAGGAGTGGGAGGCGGCGGCCAGCGCGGTCCATCATCACGATGCGGCGACGGTAGCGCAGAACGAGGACTTTTGGGGCGTGATTCAGCGCGGTTATTCGGTCAGTCCGCTGATCCTGAACCTTAATAATGGTGGCGTCTCTCCCGCCCCAATTGTGGTGCAGGAGGCAGTCGCCCGCTATAACCAGATGACGAACGAAGGGCCTTCGTACTTCATGTGGCAGATCCTGGACCAGGGCCGCGAGCCGCTCCGTCAAAAGCTCGCCCGGCTGGCAGGCGCCTCCGCCGAAGAGATCGCTATCAACCGCAATGCGACCGAGGCGCTGAACACCATCATCTACGGCCTGCCGCTCAAGGCTGGAGATGAAGTCGTCGGCTGCAAGTTCGACTATCCCAACATGATGAATGCCTATCGTCAGCGGGCAGAACGCGACGGCATCGTCTACAAACAGGTCACCTTCAAGTTCCCGGCAGAAGACGTAGACGCCATCGTAAAGACCTACGAGCAGGCAATGACGCCACGCACGAAGCTGGTGCACATTACCCACGTCGTCAACTGGGTCGGCCAGATCATGCCTGTGCAGCAGATCGCCGATATGGCGCGCGCCCATGGCGCCGAAGTCATCGTCGACGGAGCGCATTCTTTCGGATTGCTGGACTTCAAGATTGCCGATCTCCACTGCGACTACTTCGGCACCAGCCTGCATAAATTCCTGTCCGCCCCGATCGGGTCGGGCATGATGTGGGTGAAGCAGGAAAAGATCGCGAAACTCTGGCCGCTGACCTGCTACGGCGATCCGCATAGCCCTAACATCCGCAAGTTTGAAGCCCTGGGAACACGCAGCTTCCCCATCGAGCAGGGCATCGGCGAGGCGATCAACTTTCACGAAGCCATCGGTTCACGCCGGAAGCAGGAACGCATCCACTACCTGAAGAGCTACTGGGCGACGCGGGTACGTGAGATCAAGGGCGTAACACTTCATACCTCGCTGGACCCGCGCTTCTCCTGCGCTATCTGCGGCGTCAGCGTCGAGGGGTACACACCGACAGAATTAATGAATACCTTGTTCGACCGCTACAAGATCCATACGGTCGGCATCGACTACGAGGGAGTGCGCTGCATCCGCGTAACACCCCACGTTTACACGATGCTTGCGGATCTGGACCGCTTCGTCAATGCCATCGGCGAACTTGCCGCCGGCAAAAAATCTTAGATCTTTCCCGTCAAGGCGAGCAGGTTCGTAACCTGCTCGCCTTGCCATGCACATCTCTCACCACTCCACGAGCTTGAAGCCCCACGGTGATACCTATGTCCCGACTGATCCCAATCGTTGTTGCCTCCCTGCTTAGCCTTCCCTCTCTAGCCCAGACCACGCCGGAAGACCTGGTGCATCCGCTCACCGGAACACAGAACGAAGGCCAGACCTACCCCGCCGTCGGCGGCGCCGGCCGAT
>JABFXN010000109.1 GCA_013361705.1 Acidobacteriaceae bacterium | reverse complement strand
TGATGAAGAGAACGAGCCAGAACCGTATACGGCGAAGAGCGTCAGCGTGCGTCAGAAACTCCTGTTCAGACTAAGGGCAAAGGTCGAATGCGTCGATGCTGCTGCATCGGGCGCGGTCACTGAAAGGCCGCCAAAACGGCGATCCCTGTGATAGAACTCCTCCAGCGCCGCATCGAATTCGGCCTCGTCGAAGTCGGGCCACATACAGTCAGTAAAGTACAGCTCCGCATACGCCGACTCCCACAAGAGGAAGTCGGAGAGGCGCTTTTCACCTCCGGTGCGAATCAGCAGATCCACGTCGCTGTTATTGCGCATGAGGCGCTGGGACAGTATCGGCTGGCACATGGTTTCATCTACCGACAAAGCCATCCCTGCCGCAGCTCGCGCGATCGCCTCCCTGGAGGAGTAGTCGATCGCGACACAGAGGTCGAGACGATCTCCTGCTGCCGTCGACAACTCGGCCTTTTCGATGGCTTCGTGCACCACCGGAGCTAAACGGTCCCGTCGGCCGATGGCCTGCAGTCGCACACCTCGCTGGCGGAGCCGATTGGTCTCGAGCCGCAGAAATGCGCGCAGCAGCCAGAAGATACCCTGCACCTCGGCAGTTGGCCGGCGCCAGTTATCTGACGAAAATGCATACAGAGTAAGGCGTCCAATTCCATGATCCAGAGCACGATCGACAATACGCCGGATCGATGCCACGCCGGCACGATGGCCGGCGGCGCGCGGTAAACCGCGCCGCGTCGCCCACCGGCCGTTGCCATCCATAATGATGGCGACGTGCAGTCCCTTCTGTGTCATCGCGTGCCTTCCTGATTGACTGGCACGGAGCTCGACGCACCCGAGACAGATCCCCACCAGTCGATCGTGCGCGTGATGTTCATCGCTGCGGCTACGACGAGGAAGCTGGCGACTGAGCCGACCAGAAGTGCATTGTCCTCCAGTGTGAGCAGAAGATAGATCATTGTGTACAGCAGCGAGAAGATAGCGAAGGCTCGTACCCCCTGCATCCGGCTTTCGAAGATCCAGGCGGCGTTGATAGACAACAGCCCTACCGTCGCAGTGCCCGCAATCAGGAACCCATAGTTGAAGCCGATACGCTCTGCGAATGAAAGCAGCAGCAGATAGAAGATGAGCTGTGCGATGCCAACCAGCACATACTGCGCCGGGTGCACACTCTTTCGCGTAGTCGCCTCAAAGACAAAGTAGGAGAGGAAGACCATGCCGAGGAAAAGAATCGCATATTTCAACGACCGATCAACCGACTGATACGGATCCGCGACCTCAACGAATGAGATTCCCAGACTCGTCGTATCGAGTGAGGCCAGGATGTTTCCGGCTCCCTCACAGCGTACGTTGCGGGCAATGAAAGGCACGGTCCAGCTAGCGGTGTACCCCTGCTCGTTAAGGTTTCTGGTGGCCGGCGGAATACCACCGTCGAAGCCAGGGGTGCGCCAGTCGCCCTGCGCCATAAGATGAGTTGTCTTGCCATAAGCAAGAACGGCAATCCGGTTCGCGCCGGAGAACTTGAGGACTGACTTCACGTGGAACTTGTTTCCAGGCTTCGCCTCATTGACCTGCGCCCCAATGAGCGAGAGTTTCTGCTGTTTCTGCTCTCCGATAACGACACTATCGATCGCCTTTGCAGGCGTGAGCGTCAGGGTTCCACTGTCGGAGGTAAGCACTGCGTCAGCCAGAGCTCCGCGCGGATCGCTTACGCCGACAAGAATCTCGGCGCCATCCCAGTTCAGGGTCGCATCCTTCGGCAGAGCCGCCGGAATGCCCGTCAGGTCGAAGTTCGCGTCGAAGACCAGGTCTGCCTGAAAGACCGGTACCCGGAACAACGAGCGATGGCGCTCCTCGGTTGCCGTTTTAATCGCCGCGTTTCCCTCCGCGGGAAAAACAAAGTACGTACCCCGCTCCAGCGGAGCCGATGGCGACGAACCCGGGGCGCTATAAGGAATCGCAAGCGTCGGTCCGAGGAAGGTCTGCGGTCCACCAACACCGCTGCCGATCTCGTCGGCTACTTCCTTCGCACGGTTCGTACGTTCGTTTACAAGCCCATAAACAAAGAACGAAGGTATGGTCATAAACAACGCCAGCAAACAGACCAGGATCAGCTTTACGCCCATCGATAACGAGCGAAAGATCCCTCGCACGGGTACCTGCAAGATTGAGTATTCAGCCATCGACTTCTCTCCTCTTTCTCTTCATTGCAAAGAACTTTGCGTTGCAAAGTTAATGAACAAATTTTTAGGCGCGCGAGGGAGTCAGGCCACGCACCTGTGCTCCCGCGGACTTTGTGTCTTCGGCCGCATCGCGAATCACCTGCTCCAGCGTGGAGAGGTATTCGAGATACCGCTTTCGCCCCGAAGGTGTCATACGGCATACGGTAAGCGGGCGGTTTTGGTCGTGCCCTTTCAATATCTCGACCATCTTCTCCTTTTCCAGCACACTCAGGTGCCGGCTCAGATTGCCATCGGTCAGAGCACACATCTGCTTGAGGTCATTGAAGGTCAGCCCCTTGGGATTCGTCACCAGCGACGTAAGAATGCTGAGACGCGCACGCTCGTGGATCACACGGTCGAGCCCCTCATAGGCAAAGCGGCCTCCGTCAGAGACAGACTTAGACTTCATCTCCCTCTCCTTCCGTATTCAGGAACAGAACACCGGCGACCAGACGCTGACCGACACCGTAGGCCACACCCATCGTCCACGGCGAGAGCGCGCGGCTTCCCGCCAGGGAAAGGCAACCAAGTCCGGTGATGAGATACCACGCGCCCGCGGCGCTCATCACACGCGGCAGAAACCGGCAGGAAGAGAAGATACCGATGCTGAAGATCACCTGCCACAGCCCGGGAAGCATCCACGCGACCGCCGGCGCGAAATACACCAGCACGCCGGTGAGCAACAGACCCGCACCGGCCGAGGGCAGGAACTGCACCACCGCCATCCGAAGCATCTCGTCCGACAAGCCGGAGTGCATGCGGCGTGTTCGCGTATACATCTGAATTCCCGTCAGCGCAGCACAAACAATCGCCGTCGCAACCCATACCGCCAGATATGTAGGCAGGTGATGCACCGGATCAGGCACCCAGTACGCCTGCGCAACAGCAGCAAGGACCGCAAAGCCACCGGTCGCAGCCAGCGTCGCCGGACCATAGCCACGAAACTCCGTGGTATTCGCCAGTTGCTTACGAATACTGCTGATATCACCAAGCGCTTTGTGCAGGTCGCTCATTGCTTCACTTTACATTGCAAAGTAATCCTTTCCCGAGGGGCTGTCAATACGCAAAATAAAGGCGGTCACGTAGACTAAAACCTCCATGCTGCTGACCATCTCCACTACCCACGTTCCCGCAACGGATCTGGGATATCTCCTTCACAAGAATCCAGCCCGCCTTCAAACCGAAGAACTTTCGTTTGGCAAGGCGCATGTGTTTTATCCAGAGGCCGAGGACGATCGCTGTACTGTAGCGGTCCTGCTGGAGGTCGATCCCATCGGACTCGTGCGTGGACGCCGTGGTCCTGCCGGGGAAGGCGGACAGTTGCAGCAATATGTGAACGACCGGCCATATGCAGCCAACTCCTTTATGAGTGTCGCGCTGGGCAGACTTTTTGGGACCGCCCTCAGTGGCCGAAGCAAAGAACGTCAGGAACTCGTAGATACATTTCTCCCCCTGAGCGTAAAGCTGCCGGCTATTGCTGCAGGTGCGGGATCAGAGCTGGTGCGGCGACTCTTCGAGCCGCTTGGATATCGCGTCTCGACCGAAAGCGGACTGCTGGACGCCAACTTCCCGGAGTGGGGAGAGTCAAGATATGCCTCTGTAGAGATCTCCGCCACGACGCGGTTGCGGGATCTGTTAACTCACCTCTATGTGCTGATTCCGGTTCTGGACAACGAGAAACACTACTGGGTCGGCGACGACGAGGTCGAAAAGCTGCTGAAACGTGGCGAGGGATGGCTTGCCACACACCCGGAAAAAGATCTGATCGTCTCCCGCTACCTCAAGCGCCAACATGGTCTGACGCGCGAGGCCCTTGATCGCCTTGCCGAAGAGGCGGCCGATACAAAAGAGGACGAGGAAGAAGTACGGAACGAAGAAGAACAGAAGGTGGAGCGCCCTCTGGGGCTGCATGAACAGCGCATGGGCACAGTATTGTCTGTACTTCGGAGCTTCGGTGCGAGACGGGTCGTCGACCTCGGATGTGGCGAAGGCAAGCTGCTTCGTTACCTTCTGGCTGATCCTCAGTTCGAGTTCATACTTGGTATGGATGTCTCGTGGAAGTCGCTCGAAGTGGCCAAAGAACGGCTTCACCTGGATCGCCTTCCAGAACGACAGAAAGCCCGTATCCAGCTTGTACAGGGTTCGCTGATGTATCGCGACCAACGACTCTCTGGATTCGATGCCGCCACGGTTGTTGAGGTGATCGAGCATCTCGATGCTCCGCGTCTGGAAGCCTTCGAGCGTGTTCTCTTTGCGTTTGCACGCCCCTCGTACGTGGTTCTCACCACACCGAACGTAGAGTACAACTCAGTCTTCGAGGCTCTGCCTGCCGGGCAGTTGCGCCATCGCGACCATCGCTTCGAATGGAGCCGGGCAGAGTTCGAGACCTGGTCAAGACGCATCGCGGACCAGTATGGCTATGAGGTTCGCTTTCAAGCCGTGGGGCCGCAGGACCAGATGCTCGGCGCACCGACACAGATGGGAATCTTCTCGCGCGCGGGAGGTGCGGCATGAAACTCGCCTTTCCCGAGCTCTCGCTTGTCCTTCTCGTCGGTCCATCAGGCTCAGGAAAGTCGTCCTTCGGGCGGAAACATTTCCTGCCCACAGAGGTCGTCTCGTCCGACTTCTGCCGTGGACTTGTCTCCGACGACGAGAACAATCAGGCATCGACTTCGGACGCCTTTGATGTTCTCCGCACCATCGTTCGGAAACGTCTCGCGCGCGGCAAGCTGACAGTGATTGACGCCACCAATGTTCAGCCGGAGTCGCGCAAGTCGCTGATCGAGCTTGCCCGCGAATACCACGTCATGACAGTTGCGATCGTCTTCGACATCCCGGAGAAGCTCTACCAGGAGCGCAACGCGCTACGTCCTGATCGACAGTTCGGACCGCATGTCGTCCGAAACCAGTGCCAGCAGCTTCGCCGCGGCCTTCGAGGGCTGGAGCGTGAAGGCATCCGGTACGTTTTTAAGTTCTCTTCACCAGAAGAGGTCGATGCAGCCAACATCGAACGGCAACCGCTCTGGAATAACAGGAAAACAGACCACGGCCCCTTTGACATCGTTGGGGATGTTCACGGCTGTATCGACGAACTATTGGAGCTACTGCAGCAGCTCGGTTACTCCGTTTCCGCAGAGGCAGAGTCGTACGTCGTCACGCCTCCGGAGGGCCGGAAGCTTGTTTTTGTCGGAGACCTTGTCGATCGTGGCCCCGGCACCCCGCGGGTCCTTCGCCTGATTCATGACATGGTCCAGGCGGGACAAGCCATCTGTGTTCCCGGGAATCACGATATCAAGCTGGTCAAGGCGTTGCGCGGACGCAACGTACAAATCACGCACGGACTCGACACATCGCTGGAGCAGCTCGGAAAAGAAACACCGGAGTTCCGGCAGCAGATGGCTGAGTTTATCGATGGGCTTGTCAGTCACTACGTCTTCGACGACGGCAATCTGGTGGTCGCGCACGCAGGCTTGAAGGAGTCGATGCAGGGGCGTGGCTCCGGCACCGTCCGCGAGTTTGCTCTTTACGGCGAGACCACCGGAGAGACCGATGAGTTCGGCCTGCCCGTACGTCATAACTGGGCAGCGGAGTATCGTGGCAAAGCACTGGTGGTGTACGGCCATACCCCAGTGCCGGAGCCTCTCTGGATCAACAACACGGCCAATATCGACACCGGTTGTGTCTTCGGTGGCAGCCTTTCTGCCCTCCGCTATCCGGAACGAGAGATCGTTTCAGTTCGCGCCCATGCAACCTACGCGGAACCGAAACGTCCATTCCTTGCAGGCGACCAGAAATCTGCACGGAGTATGCAACAGGCCCTCGATGACACACTCGATCTCGAAGACGTCATCGGTAAGCGCCTGATTGACACTCGGCTTGTCCCCCGCATCACTATCCGCGAGGAGAATGCCATTGCCGCACTGGAGGTAATGAGCCGTTTCGCCGTCGATCCCAAATGGCTCATTTATCTTCCTCCGACCATGTCTCCGTCGGAGACGAGCCAGCACCCGGCTCTTCTTGAGCACCCGCAAGAGGCCTTCGCCTACTACCGCAATGAAGGTATTCCGTCCGTTGTCTGCGAGCAGAAGCATATGGGCTCTCGTGCTGTCGTCGTTCTCTGTCGCGAAGAAGAGACAGCGCAACGGCGCTTCGGTGTGGCAACACCGGCACTCGGCATGGTCTATACACGTACCGGACGCCGTTTCTTCAGCAATGAGGCGCTTGAGGCTGCATTTCTTACTCGTCTACGCGATGCGGCGGAAAAGGCAGGTCTATGGGTAGAACTTGGTACCGACTGGATCTGCCTCGACTGCGAACTGATGCCGTGGTCGGCCAAAGCGCAGGAGCTTCTTCGCCAGCAATATGCTCCAGTGGGCAACGCCGGGATCCGCACATTGACCGCGGAACAGTACGCTCTTGCCCAGGCTCGGGCACACTTACCCGAAATTGAGGAACTGGCAACACGTACATCACAACGCCTCAATGCATTGCAGCAATATGTCCGCGAGTATCGGCAATACTGCTGGCCTGCCACATCTCTGGACGACTATCGGCTAGCCCCGTTCCACATACTTGCCAGCGAAGGCAACGTGCACACCAATAAGCGACACACCTGGCATATGGAGTTGATCGCCAGGCTCTGCGAAGCCGATAACCATCTGCTGCTCGCGACACCGTTTGAGGTTGTAGACCTGAATGACAGCACAAGCTGCGATGCCGCGATCGCGTGGTGGACAGATCTCACGAACACAGGGCGCGAAGGCATGGTCGTCAAACCGTTGGATTTCATCAGCAAAGGGCGACGTGGAACAGTACAACCAGCCATCAAATGCCGCGGACCAGAGTACCTGCGCATCATCTATGGGCCGGAGTATTTGTTGCCGGACAATCTTGAGCGTCTGCGTTCGAGAGCGGTCGGCGCAAAACGGTCCCTGGCCAACCGCGAGTTTGCCCTGGGTATTGAAGCGTTGGATCGTTTTGTCCGATACGAACCACTTCGCCGAACACACGAATGCGTCTTTGGCGTCCTGGCGCTGGAGAGTGAACCTATCGATCCCAGGCTCTAGAAAACAACGATCCAGCCGCCTGGTTCTGGCGGCTGGATCGTTCGGTCTACGAGGCCTTCTGTACCACCTCCGGCACCCACTTCTTCGCCTCTTCCGACTTCATCCACTCGCCGGCAATCTGTTTTGTGGTGACGTTCACACGGTTCCACACGTTGATCAGGGCGATCTGGAGGACCAGGACCGCCAGTGCCTTCTCGTCGTACTGCCTGGCCGCCTCGTTCCATACATCATCCGGAACCGGGTCAGAGCGATCGCTCAGACGAGTCGCCGCTTCTGTCAGCGCCAGTGCTGCGCGCTCGGCGTCGGTAAAGTACGGAGCTTCTCTCCACGCCGCCACGGCGAACATGCGCTCGTCCGTCTCGCCCTGGTGCTTAGCCATGCGGGCATGCATATCGAGGCAGACGCCGCAGCCGTTGATCTGGCTGGCGCGCAGATGCATCAGGCCCAGCGTCTTCTCCGGGACCGCTCCATTTTTGGTGGCTGCGCCAAGCGCCATCAGCGCCTGCATGGCTTCGGGAACAACCATCGCCGGATTCATCATTCTTGCCTGCATCGTGTTTCTCCTTTTCTCTCCCGCAGTGCGGGTGTACTGCCCGACGAGTACCCTTGTCACATTGCCCAGGTTTCGCTCGTCACAACCATGACGGAAGCAACAGGAGGGATGTGACAGAGGTGGTGGAAAAAGATTGGCTGGCAAAACAGTTCGAGCAGAACCGCGGGCATCTGCGCGGCGTCGCCTACCGGATACTCGGTTCACTGAGCGAGGCCGAAGATGCCGTGCAGGAGACCTGGGTGCGGCTCAACCGCTCCGATGCCAACAGCATCGACAACCTGGGCGGTTGGCTTACCACCGTTATCTCGCGCGTCTGCCTGGACATGCTGCGTTCCCGCAGCTCACGCCGGGAAGATTCCATTGAAGACAATTCCATCGAGATTCCGGCAAAAGATGACCCCAGCATTGACCCGGAACAGGAAGCGATTCTGGCGGAGTCCGTCGGCATTGCACTGATGGTGCTGTTGAACCGGCTCAGCCCCGCAGAACGCTTTGCTTTTGTGCTGCATGACCTGATGGATCTCCCTTTCGATGAGATCGCTCCGATCCTCGGCCGCACCTCCACTGCCACACGGCAGCTTGCAAGCCGCGCCCGTCGCCAGGTCCGAGGCATAAGCCCTGACAAGCGTGTGGAGTTTGCACAACAGCGGGAGGTCGTAAACAGCTTCCTCGCTGCCTTGCGCGCCGGCGATATCGAAGGTCTGGTGCAGGTGCTTGATCCCGATCTTGTCGTCCACATCGACAAGAGTGCTGCGGCCACAGGAGTCCCGGTCGAGATTCATGGAGCACGCACCTGGGCAGGGAATGCCATCGCCTTCGCTCGGCACATGCGTTTCTTTCAGCCTGCGCTTGTGGATGGAGCAGTCGGCATTCTTCTGGCTCCGCGTGGCCGTCTGTTCCGGGTACTGCGATTTACCTTTACAGACGGCAGAGTCACGCAGCTAGACGTGATTGCAGATCCTGAACGGCTGCAACAGCTTGAGATCGGAATGCTGGAGGGAGCTGGCGAATGAATGGAAAGGCGATGCGCATGCAGAGCCATTTCGCACGCAGTGCGATTGTCTTGCTTAAGGGGACGGCTTTAGCCGTCCCGTACCAGGCCCGCATAGTAAGCGGCTTCAGCCGCTGAGGGCGATGTGTAGAGAAGCAGATTTCTTCGCTTCGCTACGAAATGACAAAAGAAATATCGGTGACTTGTTGCGCGCTTCGACGTAAACAAGACTGACCTCAGCGGCTGAAGCCGCAGTCCATTTGAGCTTCATACGGCACGGCTGAAGCCATGCCCTTAAACAAAACATTCGCACCTACGGTGCGAAATGAGCCCATACCTGAATAGTCCATACGAGCATTCAGGTCCCCGACGAACATTCGCCAGGGACCCGAAGGTTTTACGTCTTCGACAATCTACGCAGTGCAAACAGGCCCCCCACTGCAGCCGCGATCATCAGACACACCAGCAACCCGGTCCACTGCAGGTTCATTGCAAGCTGCGGAACTCTCGCCTTCCATCCGAGATACACAAAGACCCCGACAGCAGCGGCGATGATCGCATAATCCCACCACTTCCGCGGGTTTGTACGGTCAATCTCCGGAGTCGCATAGTCGCGCAGTACTTCTGAGATGTCGAGGTTATACCGGTCGCACTCACGCTGCAGAGCATCGTTCATGGAAATATGCTCGCGCTGTGTCGCGACTGCGCTGCTGATAGCGATTGCTCCGCCGATCATGATCAGCGATCCGGTAATGACCATCACGCGCTGGCCGGAAGTGGCATTCGCCAGTTCGCCAAAGACCAATGCGCCCCATGCCAGTCCCCACAACTGGTTCGTGTTGGAGAGCGGAATGCCGCGGCCGATGCCCAGATATTTGGTCGCGAACTGCTGGAAGATATCGCCGATCACCCAGACGAAGCCGCCTAGGAAGAGCCAGAAGAGCAGGTGACTCAGACCTTCCTTATGGAAGATCGGCGCCTGCGCTCCGCCGTCGAAGTACCAGACCAGCGCAAAGACCGTGCCGAGCTCGCCGAAGGTAAACGCCGTAACGAACGACAGCGGATTCATTCCGCTGATGTATGCCTTACGGTAGGGGATATACATCGTGCCCCACAGCAGGCTGGCGCCGAGCGCCGCCAGAATACCCTGCACGGCACGATGACTGTGTCCCCCATCGGCATGCATGGTGCTAAAGCCAAGCAGCGTCGCGGCCGAAACGATGGCGATAGTGCCTACTACCACCTTGAGGATGTTCGACCGGCTGGCGTTATTCAGCTCACCAAAGAGCAGCCGCCCCCATAGCAAACCAATCAGCGAGTTCGTATTCCAGAGAGGAAAGGCGATGGTCAGTCCTACATCGCGGATGGCAAAGACCGTCAGTGTATTGGCAACCGCCCACAGCATGCCGGCAAGCAGTGCCCAGAGGATCAGGTACTTCTTCCGCATCAGGTCCTTGGTGACCTGGCTGGTGCCTTTCAGCAGCGTGGGAACGGTCCACCGCGCGGCAAAGACACCCGAGACCATGCAGAGCGACACCGCAAACGGTGACAGCCCGGCGTTGACGAGTTTCGTTGGAGCCTCAGCGGCGCCCAGCCAAACGCCGGCGCTAAGACCGCAGATAACGCCGGCCCAATGCAGACGGCTGGCTTCTTCCAGAGCATGTGGTTTGTCGTGAGATGCCATCGGCAGAATACTTTTCTCAATTAGTGAATTTGAATCAGCAGAATGATCCCCAGGCAAAGAACAATCAGCGGGATCAGGAAATGAATATCGGTGACGATGGCTTTCGCGGTTCGCATCAAAGGCATTCGTTTAGGTCCTTCCAACGTTGCATCAAAATCTGTACAGAATCCCTGCACAGTCAACGGCACAGGAAGACCTGCGACGATGCCGGTACGGGCTCTGTTTCGGCATCATTCCACTGGCTTGATATCGAGTCTCATGTGGCTCAAACCGGAATAGACCAGATCTACCGAATCTGCTCCGTCGTCGATACTAAACCCGGAAGCATTGGTCGTGATACCCACTTGTAGGCCGGGCAGACGCCATGCCGCTGCCTTTATCTGTTCCTTCTTCAGACCAAGGGCATGAATCCGCAGGCGAATGGTGCCTTTCGTGTCGATATCCAGGCCATTCTCATCGGCGCTGGCATCGACCAGCGGGCACGCCACCAGTTGAACCCATCCAATCTCCCCGCCCGGTGTCCGCCAGTGGATGGTCGCCGGATGGAACTGCGAACTCGGTCCACCGGCATCTTTGGTCTTCGTGGTCAGCTCTCCGCCTATGAGCACGTGGTCGCCGATCCACGCCGTCGCGGTGCGTTCTGCGCTGATGTTTTGGCGAATGGCATGGGCTCCGGCAAAATGCTGCATCTTCGTAAGGGCATCCTGCGGGATTGCCGTCCCCAGAATGGCGATATGCGAGGAGAACCAGATGTCCGCCAGATGATCGGTCGTCGCGGAGATCGGCGGCAACGGGGCAGACGATGCATCCAGCACGGTCCTCATCCACACACCTACCACGCTGACGTAATGCGTCATATCCATACCGTAGGCACGGTCAAAGGGGCCACTGAGGTTTCTCAGGTCAGGCTGGTAGTAGTTGGCAAGCTCGCGCCACAGACTGGTTTCCATCGCCGCACCCATCTCACGCATGTGCGCCGAGGAACCATAATCACGCCACAGCGCCAGGCCGTAGATATCGACACCGCTATAGGTTGGTGAGTTGTACTCGGGGAAGGTGCCGTACTTCTCAAAGAGGCGATAGACCTCCTCATTCCAGGCAACCGACTTCTTCTTCCAGGCCGCATTGTGATCGTGCGTCGCAGCAAAGTCCCATAGGAAGCCATACATCAGGGCAATGTTGGTATACGCCGGAACCAGCCTGCCCTCACGCATCTCGCCCGTGATGCCCAGGTCGATCGCCTTGTACATTCGTTGCCGCAGCTCGGCTGGGACTCGATCCGGATACTCGATCAGGATCATCGCAAAGGTCGTCCCGATAAAGACACGCCAGTTGGGATCGTAGTCGCGCCACAGCTCACTCTTGCTGGGCGGTGTCGGCTCGGCCGGAGTGCGCTTATAGGTTCCGTACCAGGGAACATTCGGATCCGTGTACTGCTGCTTCAGCACGGCATCCAGAATCTTTGCAGCCCGTTCGCGATCACCGGCCTGATCGCGGCACAGCAGTCCCAGCGCATACCAGCTCGATTCACGAACCATGTACCGCCCGCCCTCACCGTGGCTTCCGTGCGCAGAGCCGCCGGACGGGCTTTTAACCAGGGAGACCGCATTGTCAAAAAAGTACTCGTTCCAGTGCATCGACTCCTGGAAGAGCTCACCGGTATTCCGATTGAGAGAAGCGGGAGAGACATGCCGGGCGTGTTGTGGCAGGCTCTGGCCATAAAGAATCAATGTTGCTCCACAAAGCGCCATCCATACAACAAGCTTGCGCACCACAAATACCTCCATGCATCCGTAAGGGCGGTGTCCTCATAAGAGAACACCGCCCGGTAAGAATTCAACTTCCAACTTGTTTTTTAGAAGTTGAACTTAGCCGCGAACTCCACCGTCCGCTGTTGGTAC
>JABFXN010000141.1 GCA_013361705.1 Acidobacteriaceae bacterium | reverse complement strand
CAGTTTTGATCAAGAAAATATTCTGATGCATCTTGGGAGAGATCAGGGAACCTTCAGTATCGGCTACATCGATCTGAAGACGGGCGACGGCATGGTTATGCTCACGAATGGCGATATGGGAAGCCGGCTCCTGGTTGGTGTTTTGGAGCTGTCCGCCGCCGATCCCAAGTGGATAAAGTTTGTTAAAGACCAGATGTAGTTCTCATTCCAGGCAGCCTGTAAACCGATCGTGCAGACCCGGCTCGAAATGAGTTTTCGTAACAGACTCGTTACTTCTCCTGCTCCGAACCCCAGATCGACTTCAACCGCCAAGTCCGCCCCGACACCGCAACAGCTTTCGTCCCTCCCTCACGAAAGGCCACGGCTTTGACGTTGCTGGTTGGAGGAAGCACAAGATTGGTCATCGCAATCGTCCCATCCTGCGCGAAGACCTCCACTGACGAGCGGTCGATCACGATCTTCAGATTCCACGGCCGTGTCGCAACCGTGCGAGCATCGGTCCTGACGAGAAAGTTCTCCCCTGGAGATATGCCTGCGTGGAGGCGATCTGTATAGACGACAGGCCGCGCCGTATCAAAGCCGATCTCGGTCCAATGGAGATCGTCGGAGTAAAGCCGGACCCCAAACTTATCCGCATCCCCCGGAGCAAATGTAAGCTGCATCTCCATCGGCGACTCCGACGAAAGAAGTTCGGCGCTCGCCGGCTTCGCAGCAAGTTGCTTGCGGATCATTCGCACAGGCTCATCATGCAAGGGAGCAGTGACCGGATCTTCGCTGAGCACAAACGAGTCGCCATCTTTGACTGCCACGACACGCCGCGGCAAGGTCATCTGACCGCGCCAGGGCTGGGTCGGCAACTTATCGGCGTACTGCCAGTTACTCATCCAGCCCAGCAGCGTGGGCTTCTCGCTTGGAGGCAAGTGGTTAAAGCTGATCGCGCAGTAGCTGTCCTTGCCATAGTCGGTCCAGCGCACCGGCGTTCCGGGAAGCAGATGAAACTCACGGCCATCGAAGTTGCCGAGAAAATACTGTTCTCCTGAACCTCCCTGCAATGCTCCAGGGTAGATGCCACCCTTGAGCGCCCATATCTTCTTTCCTCCCTGAGCCGGAAGTTCAAGCAGATCAGGACACTCCCACTGCCCGCCAGTCGCGCCCTCCGGACCAAACGTTGAGACCTTGACCCACTGCTTCAGATTGGCGGAGGTATAGAACGCAACCATATGTTCATTGGGCAGAGCCACTGCCATCACCCAGCGATGGATCTGGTCGTTCCAGCTCACGTTCGGATCGCGAAAGTCAGCCATGTCAAGATCGAGCACCGGATTGCCCGCATAGAGCTGCCAGGTACGTCCGCGATTCTGACTGGAGGCAATGCTCTGGTTCTCCCTTTGTCGACGCCCATTGCCTGGATGATGACTTGTGTAGATGGCAACCATGCATGGCTTGCCATCCTTGCACAGGCCGCTGGTGTTGTGTTCGTCCGCTACAACACTGCCGGTGAAGATCATCTCGCCATCGTGTTCGGGCAATGCCACCGGCAGCTCCTTCCAGTGGAGCAGATCGCTGCTAACCGCATGGCCCCAGCTCATGTGTCCCCATTTGTCGCCGAAGGGGTTGTATTGAAAAAACAGGTGATACTCGCCGTCGAAGTAGACAAGACCATTCGGATCGTTGGTCCAGTTCTCCCGTGGAGAAAAGTGAACCTGCGGGCGATATGGTTCTGCGTACGGTTTCTTGGCCTGGCTGTTGGCTTGGCTCTTGTCCTGACATAGACCAGTAATACTTCCGAGTGCCACCAGACCGAGCATCGCAACCACGTTGCTTTTCAACATGAAGAGGTTCACTTCCCTTTCGAGCCTTCGTGGATGGAAGCCTACAGATCGCTCCCGGCAGACGCAACTCATTTACCGGCCCAGGCGCAGCCGAGTTGCACAAAACCTCCTATTCGAGCTATGTTGTCAGTGACAACACACATTTGCGGAGGTGGCGGATGTCTCTTGTTGGAGAAGTGCGAAGCTTTAACCGGTTCTATACCCGCGAGATTGGCCTACTCGCGGAGCACCTGCCTCAGAGCGAGTTCTCCCTCGCCGAAGCACGCCTGCTGTACGAGCTGGCGCAGGCGGGCGAGCAGACTGCGGCAGACATCATCCGCACGCTCGGAATGGACAAGGCCCACGTCAGCCGCATTACCGCCCGCTTTCGCGCTGCCGGCCTGGTAAAAAGCCGTATCAGTCCGGAGCACGGTAAGCACAAGCTGCTCTCGCTGACCGCCGCCGGGAAACGCGCCTTCAGGCGGATGAACGATGGCACCGAGTCGCAGATCGAGACGCTGCTTGCGCCGCTTAGCGCAGAAAACCGCAAGCGCCTGGCAAAGGGTATGCGGGAAGTCCAATCTCTCCTTCAGCCAAAACCTGCGTCGGCAGCGGATGTGCGGCTTCGCCCCCTGAAGGTGGGTGACCTGGGTTGGATCACGCATCGTCAGGCAGTTCTCTACACGCAGGAGTATGACTGGGACTGGACCTACGAAGGGCTGGTCGCGCAGATCCTCGGCGACTTCGTTGCAAACTTCGACGCAACACGTGACGATGCATGGATCGCGGAACTGGACGATCAGGTTGTCGGCTCAGTGTTCCTGATGAAGACCGACGATCCACAAGTCGCGAAGCTGAGGCTGCTTTACGTGGACCCAGCTGCCAGAGGTCTGGGTGTCGGCTCACGCCTGGTAAACGCCTGCATCGAGCGCGCACGCGAGTTGGGATACAGCAAGCTCACACTCTGGACCAACGACATACTGGTCTCAGCCCGCAAGATCTATCAGGCCGCAGGCTTCACCCTGCAGGAAGAAAATCGCCACCACTCATTCGGCAAAGATCTGGTCGGCCAGATCTGGACGCTTGATCTGAAGCAGTAGTCAAAGCGCCGCTGTAGAATTCCTTCCGATGCGGCGGATCTTCGCCATTGCCGGCTCAGCGATCTTCCTGGTCATTGCGCCAGGAACGATTGCAGGGTACATCCCCTGGCGGATCTGCCGGTGGCATATGCAAGAGCCGTTGGCCGGAATCTTTGTGTTTCGCATTCTCGGAGTGTCGTTAATAGCCGCGGGACTTCCTGTCCTTCTCGACTCCTTCCGACGCTTCGCTACTCAGGGTCTTGGTACACCTGCGCCGATCTTTCCAACGCGTCATCTCGTCGTCAGCGGTCTCTATCGCTATGTGCGAAATCCTATGTACGTGGCGGTCGTATCGCTGATTCTGGGGCAGGGGTTGTTCTTTGGCGATCTCCGCGTTCTCGAATACGGCATTGCGATCTGGGCGGCATTCCATCTGTTTGTTCTCTTCTATGAAGAGCCCACTCTAAGAACCACCTACGGGGCTGAGTACGACCTCTTCTGCGCCCGTGTCCACCGATGGATTCCGCGTTTACGCCCCTGGAAGCAGAGCTGAGAAGATAATTGACGCCTTGGCAACGGATCACTTCCAGGCCAGGAAGCACATGCGCATATCTTGACATTGTCAATACAGAATGCTACATAGGGTGTCATGTCACGAAGCGCCGTTTCTTTTATAAAGATTGTGATCGGGCTCTTTGTCTGCGTTGTCCTCGCTGCCATCGCCGCCGTTCGATTTGGCGGCCCTTCATTGAAGCGGAAGGTTTTCTTTTCCCTCATCAGTCGAACCACAGACCCGATGGTGCTGCTGGAACGGCGAGTCCCGGCCGGGATACATATCGCCTATGGACCTGACACATCGCAATATGGGGAACTCCGGGTCCCTGCGGGCGATGGCCCGTTCCCGATAGCAATTCTTGTGCATGGCGGTTGCTGGAAAGCACGGCTTCGGCAAGCTCCACCTGAGGCGACATCCGCCGATCTGCTTCGGCCGCTCTCTGAAGCGCTCGCCAAGACAGGCATTGCAACTTGGAATATCGAATACCGCCGGCTAGGCAATGAGGGAGGCGGGTGGCCGGGATCCTACCAGGACCTGGGTAGCGCAGCGGACTCTCTCAACCTGCTCGCACCCAAATATCATCTCGACCTCACGCGAACAATTGTGATTGGCCACTCCTCTGGAGGCCAACTTGCAATGTGGCTAGCAGCGCGGCGCAGAATTTCGTCAACCAGTCCGCTGTATCGCATCTCCCCGATCACCATTCATGGAGTTCTTGATCTGGACGGACCTCCTGACATGGAAACCGCATCGACCTGGGATGCATCCGCATGCAATGAACACGTAGTGGCACAGTTCTTTGGTGGAACTCCCACTGAGGTACCCGCCCGATATGGCGAGGGTTCTGCAGCCGCGTTGCTTCCACTGGGAGTCAGGCAGGAGATCCTCTACTCGGGTAAAACCGAGTTTATGTCACGCAATGAACCGCAATGGACAGCTCTCTTCCAGTCCTATGCAGTGAAAGCTATGCAAGGGGGTGACCGGGTCGAAGTCGTACGGCTTGATAAAGCTGGTCACTTCGACGGACTGAATCCTCGTTCAAGTTCATGGCCGACCGTTTATGCGAAGATTCGGGAGCTACTCCGAAATCCCTGAAATCAACTAATTTCATGCTGTAAAAGCAGCTCGAGCTGCCAGAGATACAGGCTCAGACAAACTGCGTAGAATTGGGTCGATGTTGCATCGAAGGGATTCCATCGATGATTCGTCTTTACCTTCCCCTGTTCCTCGGTTGCGTCTTCTGTGGGTTCGTAGCCGGCTCTTACGCCCAGCGCCCTCTTCCATCGAATAAAGAGCTCGCCAGTCCTCAGCTCGAGCGAAAAGTAGATGCATTACTCCGTCAGATGACGCTCACGGAGAAGATCGGGCAGCTTGTCCAGTACAACGCCACGCAGGCGCACCCCGCAGCGCCTGACAAGAAGTCGACGGCGGCACTGAATGTGAACCCGCCCGGTCCGGGTGGAGTCGACAGCTATGAGCTGGCTCAGAAAGGTGAACTGGGTTCCATGCTCAACACGGTCGGTCAGGATCTTACGAATCACTTCCAGCACGCGGCCGTGGATCAGACGCGACTGCACATCCCTCTTCTCTTCGGGGCGGACGTTGTGCACGGCTTCCGGACAATCTTCCCTGTGCCGCTGGCGACCGCTTCAAGCTGGGACACGGAGCTCATCACCGAAATGGCCCGTACGGCGGCAGTCGAAGCCCGCACGGCCGGCGTGAACTGGTTCTACTCTCCCATGGTCGATATCGCGCGCGACCCGCGATGGGGGCGCTGCACGGAAGGGGCCGGCGAAGATCCGTATCTGGGCTCCGTCATCGCTCGTGCCTATATCCGCGGCTATCAGGGTAAGAGTCTTGGCGATCGAAACTCCGTGGCTGCTTCAGTCAAACACTACGCCGCCTATGGAGCGGCGGAGGCCGGACGCGACTACAACACGACGGATATGAGCGACCTGTTGCTGCGCCAGGTGTACCTTGCACCCTATCGCGCGGCGGCACAGGAAGGTGCAGCGACGTTCATGTCGGCCTTCAACTCCCTGAATGGAGTGCCGGCCAGCGCCAACCCGTACCTGATGCAGACGATTCTACGCGAGGAGTGGGGCTTCAACGGCTTCATCGTCTCCGACTACACCGCCGTGATGGAGCTGATCCGGCATGGCATCGCGCTGAACGCCGCCGACGCTACAGAGAAGGCACTCAAGGCCGGTGTGGACATTGACATGAACGCGCACTTCTACGACACGGAGCTGCCCGCACTGGTGAAGTCAGGCAAGGTTCCCATGGCGGTTGTCGATGAGGCGGTACGCCGCATCCTGCGGGTGAAGTTCGCTCTCGGACTCTTCGAACATCCCTTTACCGAAGGGCCCGAGGTTACAAGAGCTGTGCCAGAGCACAGACCGTTGGCGCGTCGCGCGGCGGAGGAGTCTTTCGTCCTGCTGCAGAACAAACCCATCAATGGAAAGCCTCTTCTGCCGATGGCGGGAAATGGGCGCAATATCGCTCTTATTGGGCCGCTGGCGGATAATGCCCCTGACATGGTGGGCGCGTGGTCGGGCGCGAATAACTTCGACGACGTGCGCACGCTGCGCCAAAGCCTTACCGAAGCGGCGCAACAGGAAGGGTTCGCCCTGGCCTATGCGAAAGGCACCGATATCTCGGGCAACTCCAATGCAGGTTTTGAGGAGGCAGTTGCAGCAGCCGAGGAGGCAGATGTCGTGATCATGGCTTTGGGAGAATCCAGTGACATGAGCGGCGAGGCGGCCTCGCGTACTCACCTTGATCTGCCCGGCAATCAGCAGGCGTTGCTCGAAGCAGTACAGGCGACCGGTAAGCCGATCGTGCTTTTGGTGTTCTCCGGCCGGCCGCTGGTTCTGAAGTGGGCCAGTGAGCATGTTCCCGCCGTGATGGAGGTCTGGTTCCCTGGTATGGAGACCGGTCCTGCCATTACCAACGTGCTCTTTGGCAAGACCGCGCCTTCAGGGAAGCTCACTATGAGCTTCCCGCAATCTGTGGGACAAGTGCCGATCTATTACAACCGCCTGCCCACGGGCCGTCCGATTCAATACCCAGATCCCGCACATCCCGATGCGTATGTTGAGAAGAAGTACGTCTCCCGCTATCTGGATGAATCGAACGATCCACTCTTCCCCTTCGGTCATGGCCTGACCTACACGACCTTCGCCTATAAGGACATCGCCATCTCAGGTCAGCGCGTCAATGCTTCAGCTTTGATGAAGGACAGGAACGCCAAACCGGTGATGGCGTCGGCCGTAGTGACAAACACCGGTGAGCGGGAAGGCACCGAAGTCGTTCAGTGCTACATCAATATCCGTGGAGCAAGCACCGAACAACCGGTACGCAGCCTGCAAGGGTTTGCACGTGTGACGCTCAAGCCGGGCGAGTCAAGGAAGATCGAGTTCCCGCTCGGCTTTGAGGAGCTCTCGTTCTATAACGCGAAGAGTCAGCAGGTAATTGAACCGGCGGAGTACACCGTTTTTATCGGCGGTAGTTCCCTTGCCGATCAGGCGGCGCACTTCGTTACGTTGCCTTAGAGCATTTGGCCCTAGGCGGCGCGCTTGGTATCTTGCTCAGCGCTCTTCAATGGAGCGACCGCCGGCCCATTCAAGACGTGGCCGTCGGTTGCGAAACGAGATCCGTGGCAGGGACAGTCCCAGGACTTCTCCGCGGCATTCCACGAGACGAGGCAGCCCAGGTGCGTACAAACGGCGGAGTAACGACGCAGCTGTCCATCGGGCTCGCGATAGCAGGCAATGGGTTTACCGGATTCGCGAATGACCGCGCCTTCACCAGGCGCGATGGCTTGAGAGGATTCCACATCCCCACTCGAGAGCCATTTGGCGTATTGAGCGGCTACATTCAGGTTTTCGCGCGTCCATTCTCCCAGCGCACCGAGAGTCTTGCGGGTTGGATGGTACAGCTGTGTCCACGGGTTCTCGCGTCCTCGTATGAGGTCGCTGATCAGCATCCCTGCAATCGTGCCGTGCGTCATGCCCATTCCACTGTCGCCGGTTGCTATATAGATATTTTCGTCGCCCGGGTTTCGGCCGATGAACGCGAGATAATCGGCGGGTTCCAAGACTTGTCCCGACCAGCGATATTCGATTTCTTCGATCTCCTGGAAGCGTTCACGCGTCCACTCTTCCAGAGCATGGAAGCGCGCGTCTGGATTATCCTCTTGGCCCGTCTTGTGGTCTTCGCCGCCGACAATAAGAAGCTCCGATCCCGTTTCCCCGGAGAGACGTTGCGTCCGAATGTAGTGATAAGGATCGAGAGTATCCCAATACAAGGCATCCTGAAGACTGCCCGCCGGAATGCGTGCACCTAAAACGTAGCTTCTATACGCCATCTGTTTCGTGTGAGGCACGAACAGATTGTTCACAGGCGAGTTCGTCGCAATCACCACCGATACGGCTTTGATTGTGTGCCCACGTTCAGTCCGCACCTGCGCTGGAAACCCATCGCAGATTTCGACAGCTTTGGTGGAGGTAAACAGCTCACACCCGCTCCGCTGAAGGGCGCCAATCACGCCGCTGAGATATTTAAGAACGTGGAACTTGCCTTGATTTGGAAAGCGAAGGCACGCGCCAGTGGGAAACCGGAGGGGAGCGTGGGGCAGCCGCTCGGGATTCAAGCCGGCTCGCCGTGCAGCCTCCAATTCCTTATCGATGTAGGCATCGTCACCATCAACAGGATTAAACAGATAGCCGTCCAAGCGAACAAAGTCGCAGTCGATCTGTTCTTTCTGCACAATTCGCTCGATCAGCGCAATTGCAGCCGTGTGGCTTTCCGCGGCCAGCTGCGCTCCCCGAGATCCATGCAGGGATTCGATTTCCTGATAAGAGTCGTCGATTTCATTCGAGAGGTGTGCAGTCGTTCGGCCGGTCTCCCCACCACATAATGGACCATCGTCAATGACGACTACCTTCACACCTTCACGCGACAGCAGATAAGCCGTGGTTAAACCCGCGATCCCGGCTCCGACGACGCAGACATCGGTCACAACATCGCTCTATAGCGTGCCCGCGGATGGAAGTTCGACGCCATCTGTCCAGAGAGGTCGAGTTGTACCGGAGTCCGAATTCACGACAAATAAGATGGAATTCGGCCTGGAAGAGTGGTCCGGATTGTGAAGAATATGGGGTGGACGCTCGTAACGCTGGGCCAATCCGTTAACCTCCGGGATCTCGCCCAGATGGGCGAGATCCCGGGTGATTCTGCCGCTTTCTCCGGGCTAGGGCGTGGTGATGGATACGTTATCGAAGGTAGCCGTGCACAACTGGGCGTTATTCCTGCTGCTGACGACCAGTCCGATGTACGCGCTACTCGCCATCGAGATGGTGACCGTGCCCTGCTGGGTCCATGTCACGCCGTCCGATGAGTAGTAGCCGGTGAGGTTACTGCCGTTGCGCACGACACGGACCCAATACGGAGCCACGAGGCCGGCGGTTCTGCTGCCACCCGTGGCGCTACCGGTAGTCGTGCGCGTGACCCAGGTAACGCCATTCCCCGGTGTGACGTTGATGTTCGCCATCGTCGAGCCGGTGGCGAGCGTCTCGCGGATCATCACGCCTGCCTGGGCTCCACTGTTGGTGTTGGTCATGCTGACTACCCGGGCTGTGATGGTGTAGTTTGTTCCCGCTGTCTGGTACGCATAGTTGAACTGATCGGCGGTGCCGCTGATGCTGCTGCCGGAACCGTTCACCGTATACGTGCCCCCGCTGTAGCTGGCGCTACCCGCAAGGCTCACGCTGCCGATGTCCTGATCTGTCCAACCCGTTGGCAGACTGCCTGTAGCCGCATTCACCACCAGGGTTACTGTCGCCGAGTGCGTCAGGGTGCCGTCGACGCCTGTGATCGTCAGGGTGTAGGTGCCCGCCGGTGTAGTTGTCGCGGTTGAGACCGTTAGCGTCGAGCTTCCCGAGCCGGTGATCGACGTCGGGCTGAAGCTACCGGTGGCTCCGGTGGGCAGTCCGCTTACGCTCAGACTCACCGTATCGGTAAAGCCGTTCAGCGCCCCGACCGTTGTTGTGTAGGTGGTGCCGTTGCCCTGCGCCACCGTCTGCGAACTCGGTGTGGACGAGACGCTGAAGTCCGCCGGCCCCTGCACCACCAGTGTCACGGTCGCCGAATGGGTCAGGGTGCCGCTGGCGCCCGTGATCGTCAGCGTGTACGTGCCCACTGGAGTTGTCGTTGCGGTCGTGACTGTCAGCGTCGAGCTACCTGAACCCGCGACTGACGTTGGGCTGAAGCTGGAGGTGGCTCCGGCAGGCAGGCCGCTCACACTCAGACTCGTCGTGCCGGTGAAGCCGTTCACAGCGCTGATCGACGTCGTGTAAGTGGTGCTATTACCCTGCGTCACTGTCTGCGAACTTGGAGTTGCCGAGATGCTGAAGTTAGACGGTCCCTGCACAATCAACGTCACTGTACCTGTGTGCGTCAGGGTGCCGTTGGTGCCTGTGATCGTCAGCGTATACGTACCCGCTGGAGTTGTCGTCGCAGTCGTCACTGACAGCGTTGAGCTTCCCGAGCCGGAGACCGATGCTGGACTGAGGCTGGCGGTAGCTCCGGTTGGCAATCCACTCACACTCAGGTTCACCGCATCGGTGAAGCCATTGAGTGCGTTGACCGTCGTTGTGTAGGAGGTACTGTTCCCCTGCGTCACCGTTTGCGAAGCCGGTGTATCCGAGATGCTGAAGTCAGGCGTCGGAGTACCGACGGTCATCCGGTGAATGACGATCGAGTTTTGGTTGTAGTTATCCTTGCTGACCAGGTAGTCGCCATTGCTCGCCTGGTAAGCGCGAATGCCATACATCGAATCCACATCGTTGCCCACCGCCACGTTGGAGTTGGCAGTGGTCATCGTCAGATCATTGGCGCCAGTCGTCAGGTTGTAGGCGTCGATATCGGGCACGGTGTGGACATACGAGATGAACAGATAGTTGCCCGCCGCCGCGCGTCCCTTGGGGTTCTGTGTGGTCTTCAGGTTAATGACCTTGTCGGGAGTGGTGGTGTTGCCCGCCATCCAACCGTGGTACACCTCGACCCGGCCGCCCAGCGAGGTCCAATCCGTGCCGTTGCCGTTCATCAGGACCATCGTGTCAGTGGAGGGGATGTACTCGATGCCGGCCAGCGGCGCAATGGTCGACGGAGTCGGCGTGGTTGTTGGCGTTCCGTAGATCGGCTTGCCATTGGCATCAAAGCCCGTCAACGGGTAGTGGGTGATTGCGTTGGTCTTATCCAGGCCCACCCAGATATCGCCATTCGTGTCGAGACAGAATCCGTTCCGGACACGAGCCAGGGTATTGAAGTAGTTGGTATAACCCGCCGGACTGGTCTGGCCCGGCAGCGTACCGAAAGGAACCGACGCGTATTGGCCGGTTGGGAAATAAGAGAAGATGAAGAGGTCAGGATTCTGGCCGGTAGCCGCAAGGATGCGATGACCGTTGACGCTGGTCATGAGACCGAAATCGAACCCACGGCTGTTGTTGGTTACATCCACACGCGGATCTGTCGGATAGTCGAGCGCGTCGACGCTGTTGCCAACGTATCCTCCGCCACCCGTACCCGAGAACACGTCCTGACCACCGTATAAATAGGCGCCGTCTGTTCCGGGATCGAAAGCGGCGTTGCCTTCGAAGTTCAGTGCCTGCAGCGTGTACTGCAGTACTCCGGAACTGTTGTACGCGTGAAGATCGGTCTTTCCGTTGCGTCCCAGGTCCCAGGTTCCTCCCCAGGGATTGTTGAGGACGTACAGGTTCCCGGTACTGTCTTTCCCGATGCCAACGATGCGCGTGAAGCGCTGGCTTCCGGTCTGCCCCTTGACTCCAGCAGTCGTATCGAGATATCCGCCTTGTACACCGAAGGTTCCAACCAGAGTCGGCGTGCTCGACAGATTTCCGTAGATCTGGATGTTCATGTTCGGCCCCTGGTCGCCGACCATCAACTGATTATTGGCGCTGTCAAAGTACAACGCCGAAGGCCTTGCGCTGGAACCCATGTTGATGGTGTTGAGCACGGTTCCCGACGAGGAGAACTCCTGGATCGTGCCCTCGTTCATCTGGGCCACCCATACGTTCCCCGCTCCATCGACCGCAATGGCGCCGGGATCCGTGAGGCTCCAATCCGATTGCCACACGCCGGCCGTTGTGTAGCATCGCACCAGGTTGTCTGGATGGTCGCTGACATAGACCAGCGTTCCGGTGTCGGCGATGCCGGTGATAACGTCCGCGCGTTTCTCGGTCTTATCTGTACTCGCCGACCATGTCAGATCCCGCGTGTGGGTGCTGCGGTTATAACGGCCAATATAGCCGCTGCCCCCGAGACCGGAGTTGTATTGCAGTGCAGCGAAGAGATTGGTGCTATCGCCGCCGATCGCCCCACCCATGGTCTCGCCATGCGCGCCGATGGTGCCTGTCTTTTGGGCGTTTTGGTAGACGTTGATGCTTCCCTGACTTTCGTCCCACATGGAAGCGGTATAGATAACGCCCTCAGGCGCCACCCACATGGACCGCATGGCGTTGCCCACATACGTGGGGGTAGTCGAATACGTGTTACCTACCCACGTCGTTGTATAAGTCGCTTGAGCATGGCTGATCGTCGCGCTTATCAGCAGTAGGAAAAGACAGGCGATCGCAAAGAATGCTGACCAACCTCGTTTTGCAGGCATAGGGGGATCTCCTAAGCCTTCTGCTTTTTAGGAATGAGCGAGAAGGCTGTAGCACGGTAGCGTTGTAAATTCCACGAGCCTTCTAATTTGCGGTACAAAAGGGTGTCAACGAGAATGACCTACCCAATCTCTTCCGTGAAATGCGTTTCATTTTTACGCTTGGTTCTTTGAGTAGAGCCCGCATCTTTGCGCGAAGGAATTCTCAACAACAACGCGAATTTTATTGAACCGTGCGCTGTTGCAATGCACCTCTCATAAGTGCCGCCACAGGAGCATGAGTTTGTCTCACACAGTAAAACCCCCGGCCGTGGACATGACGCCTCCTCAAAATGTCATGCCCCCAAGCGCTGAAGGCGCGCCCTATACCAGCCTGGGGCAAC